>JAIOXI010000028.1:0-12579 GCA_021741685.1 Rhodoluna sp. | reverse complement strand
CTGCGATTGCAGCGTCAACTCCAGCAATTTCTGGTGGGCCTAGGAATGCTAGGTTTCCGGTGGTCGGAAGTAGTGAACCGATCTTTAGCTCTGCGTCGGTACAGTTTGCTGCATCGAACGCTGGGGCTGCACAACCGCTAAGAGCTAGCGCGAGGCTAGCTGCGAGAGCAATTCCGGCAGCACCTTTCTTTAATGTAGACATGTGTCTCCTTGATTGATGTTGGGTGTTCCTAATTTGGTACAAATTGGAAACCAAGTGAAGTTTATCGATTTGACAGAATTACGATATTTCTAAATCGAAACAAGCGGTAACAGTGGGTAAACATTTACCCTCGGATCAGAAGCGCTCGTGCAGAATGTCCCTGAAAATAAGGGATGCAGGGATGCGTCAGTGCACATCTGCAAGAAATCCCTCAACCAAAATGTGATGTAACGATATTGTTTCGGTCAGCTTTGACGTTGATTTCTGCTGCGAATCATGTCGAAGCTCAAAATTGCGAGACTGAACCACACCAGGCCGAATCCGAGCCAGCGTGCGGTCGGCATCGGTTCTTGAAACACAACGAGGCCAAGCGTGAATTGAATAATCGGTGCGATGTACTGCATGAAACCCATGACCTTTAGCGGCAGGTGCTGGGCCGCAGCCCCAAACAGAATCAACGGAATGGCCGTAAGTGCGCCATACATCGCAAGCCCGGCCATTCCCAAAACGCCTTGGCTGGCAAACAAAATGCCGCCGCCGATGCTTTGAATCAAGAACAGCTGCACGATTGCGATTGGAACCACGAAACCTGATTCGATTGCGAAGCTATTCAACGCACTCACCTTGCCGCCGAGCTTGTTCTTGGCAAGACCATAGATTCCAAAAGAGCCAGCGAGAATTAGCGCAATCCATGGCGGGCGACCGTAATCAATTGTCAAAACAATAACCGCGAGCGCGCCAAAGCTCATGGCCACCCACTGAACGGGCGAAAGCTTTTCGCGCAAGAAAACAACCGCTAGCAAAATCGTCACGAGTGGATTAATAAAGTAACCGAGAGAAGATTCGACAACGTGGTGTTCAGAAATTGCTATCACGTAGACGAGCCAGTTGATGAAAATGAAAATTGCGCTGGCCGCTATCCAGGTGACGTTGGCTCTGTTTTTGAACGTCTCGCGCAGGCTCTTGAAGTTTTTGGTGACCGCAATAAGAAGAGCGGCGGTCAAGAAGCCGAACACCACTCGCCAGACAACAATTTCGTATGGCGATGCGAATCCGAGCATCGAAATGACGAGCGGAAAACTGCCCCAGATAAAGTAGGCGGTCAGTCCAAGTGGAAGACCCCGAGCATAGTCATGCCCGGGGTCGTTCAAGTTTTGGTTTTTAGCGCTCAACGACCGCGAGCACGTCGCGAGCCGAAAGCACTAGGTACTCGACACCTTCATACTTGAGCTCGGTGCCGCCGTACTTCGAGAAGATAACCTTGTCGCCGACCTTCACGTCAATTGGAACGCGGTTGCCGTTGTCATCGATGCGGCCTGGGCCGACCGAGATAACAACTGCCTCCTGTGGGCGTTCCTTTGCGGTGTCTGGAATGACTAGACCAGAGCTGGTTACCTGCTCTGCCTCGACCGGCTGAACGACAATGCGATCTTCTAGTGGCTTGATTACTACAGACATAGTGACCTCTTCTATCTATGAGGGGTTCGTTGGCCTTGTGGCCACGTGAAAACTCTAATTGATGGTTAGCACTCGGTCAAGGTGAGTGCCAACATCACCCGTGTGCACCTGCGTTGCTTAGGCTTGGGGCATGCAACGCGCCGAGCTTTTCAAGCTGTTCACCCCCGAGGCCCTAGCCCTGCTCGGCTCGATCGGCGACCTCGATGCCAAGGCAGACGTTCTCAAACTGGTCAGTGCACTGCGAGCCGAGGGCTATGACCCCGGGTTGGTTGCCGCCGTGCTGAGCCAGGCCAAGCTTCGCCGCCGAGCTCGCAAGAAGTTTGGCGATTTCACCGACGGCATGCTCTTCACAGAAGACGGTCTCGAGCAGGCCTCGAGGTTGCAGGCGGCCGCCCTTCATGCTGGTCGCTTTCGCGGTGCCGGCATTACCCAGGTCGCAGACCTCGGCTGCGGCCTCGGTGCCGAGTCGATGGCAATGGGCGCGATTGATCTCAACGTGCGAGCTTTTGAGATTGACGAGATCACCGCGGCACTGGCGGTTTTCAACCTCGGCTCTTTCGACAATGTAGAAGTTGAGCAGGCAGACATCACCACTCTCGACCTGAGCCAATTCGAAGCGCTGTTTTTCGACCCGGCAAGACGCGAACTCGACGGCAAGGGCGAGCGAGCGGCCCGAAAGTTTGACCCGGCGCAATTCGCTCCAAACTTCGATTGGGTTCTTGCCCAGGCGCGAACCAAACCAACCGGAATCAAGGTTGGCCCGGGTCATCCGCACGAAGCGATTCCGCAAGATGCCGAAGCGCAATGGCTTTCTATCGACGGCGATCTAGTCGAACTCGGTCTCTGGTTTGGCGACGTGAAGCGACCAAGAGTTGCGCGAGCGGCAACCGTTGTGAACGCAAGTGGCAGGCACGAAATAGTCAGCGAAGCTTTTGTGAGCGAACCGGCCGATGTCGAGGCAATCAAGCAATTCATTTATGAACCAGACAATGCCGTGGTTCGTTCTCACCTAATTGCAGACTTGGCCCGACAGGTTGGCGCAACTCTGATTTCTCGCGAGATTGCCTACCTCAGCAGCGATGTCGAAATCGATTCACCGCTTATGCGCGGCTTCAGAGTCATCGATGAAATGGCATTCGACCGCAAAAAGTTGAAGGCCTATCTGCGCGATCGACATATTGGAACGCTCGAAATCAAGAAACGCGGCGTCGACGTCGTGCCAGAACAGTTGCGCAAAGAGCTGAGCCTTAAAGGCGAAATCGCCGCCACCCTAATTCTCACCAGGGTTGGCGACGATCATCGAGCGCTAATTGCGCAGCCGCTTTAGCGACCACCCATTCCGTGGTCATCATCCCAGTCCATTTGGCCCATTGGGCCATCCATGCGATCTTCGATACCCATCGGGCCATCGAAGCCATAACGCATGCGCAGCCAGGTTAGGCCGATGCCCGCAACGATCCAGAATGCGATGGTCGCATAACCAACGATTAGCCCGGCGAGAGCCAGTGCTCGGCCCGACTTCTCGTCGGTCTTTAGCTGGGCGAGTGCGATGTGACCTGTAATCACGGCTGCAACCGCACCGATGCTAGTCAGCGCAGTGGCCAACGAAACAACCGCGAGGGTGTTGAGTGAGTTGAAATTGAACTTGGTGTTTTCTGTTGCCACTACTTCTGGCTGAGAGTTCTTTGCTGCCATTTGTTCCTCCGATTTGATTGACTGCAACAAGACCACCACTGCAGTCTGCACGAACGCTGTGAAATGTATGCGAGCCACCTACATGTTAAGTCTCTCAGCCTGCCATTCAGCGCAAGGCGGTCAACCTAGAATTGACCAATGGTCAACAGCCAAGACGTGTTAAAAGAACTCGAAAACGAATCGATCGAGATTCTTCGCGAAACCGCAGCCGCCTTCAAAAACCCGGTGATGCTCTATTCAATTGGCAAAGACTCATCGGTGCTTCTGCACCTCGCCCGTAAGGCCTTTCACCCCGGGCGCATCCCGTTCAAAATTTTGCACGTAGACACCACCTGGAAATTCAGAGAGATGATCGAGTTTCGCGATCACGTTGCAAAGACTCACGACCTCGATTTGCTGGTGCACACCAACCAGGATGGCGTTGCCGAAGGCGCAAACCCTTTCACGCTTGGAGCTTCGGAATACACCCGCGTTATGAAGACCGTTGCCCTGCGACAAGCTCTCGACCAGAACGGTTTCGATGCTGCCATCGGCGGCTCGAGGCGCGACGAAGAGCGAAGCCGCGCAAAAGAGCGAATCTTTAGCGTGCGAGAACCCGGTCACCGGTGGGACCCCCGCAACCAGCGCCAAGAACTCTGGCGCACATACAACCCGCTGCTCGCTCCCGAGCAAACCATGCGCGTTTTTCCGATTAGCGACTGGACTGAGCTCGACGTGTGGAACTACATTCTGCAAGAAAAGATCGAGGTCTCACCGCTGTATCTGGCCAAGCCTCGACCGGTGGTCATGCGCGGCGATCAACTGATCATGGTCGACGACGAGCGCTACCCGCTCAACCCCGGCGAAGAGCCCAAGCTTGAAATGGTTCGTTTTAGAACGCTCGGTTGCTATCCGTTGACCGCCGGTGTGCGCAGCGATGCAGACACAATCGAGAAGGTTGTTGAAGAGGTTTTGCACGTTCGTCTTAGCGAGCGGGCGACCCGCTTGATTGACGGATCTAACGAGACATCCATGGAAAAGAAGAAGGCCGAGGGTTACTTCTAATGACCAAGGCCATCATTCGACTAGTCACCTGCGGCAGCGTAGACGACGGCAAGAGCACATTGATTGGTCGTCTGTTAGTTGAAACCGACAGCGTTCCAGATGACACAATTGCAGCCGCCAAGGATGTTCGTCGAGCCGGATCGACCGTCAAGAAAGGCGAGATCGACTTCAGCCTGCTGACCGACGGTCTCGAAGCGGAGCGCGAGCAGGGCATCACAATCGATGTGGCCTACCGTTCGATGCAGCTTCGCAACGGACGACGACTGATAATCGCAGATGCCCCTGGCCACGAGCAGTACACCCGCAACATGGCGGTTGCCGCCTCACGAGCCGACATCGGTTTGGTATTGGTTGATGCAACCCGCGGCATAAGACCACAGACCCTTCGTCACCTGCACATCTGCTCGCTCATGAAGGTCTCTCGCATCGCCGTTGTGATCAACAAACTCGATGGCGTTGATTACAGCCAAGAAGTGTATGAAACCATCAAGCGCGATCTGCAGCCGGCAATCGAGAGACTTGCACTCACCGACGTCGAGTTCATTCCGGTGAGTGCGCTCAGCGGAGACAACGTCTCGTTTGCGGGTGACAATATGCCGTGGAACACTGGGCCGACCCTGCTCGACTACCTTCAGGACTGGCCAGACCAGCCGATCACCGAGAACGCACCTCACCTCGGGGTTCAGACCATTTCGCGTGCCGAGAACTTCAGGGGCGTGGCCGGAACGGTCTTTGGCGGTTCATTCGCACTGAACGACGAAGTCATTGTTCTGCCGGCAAAGAAGCGCGCTCGCATTTCGCAAATTTCGACCTTCGATGGCGATCTGAAGTTGGCACCAAACCTAAGCGCTGTCACCCTGGTGCTCGAACCAGACGTCGACGCGTCTCGAGGCGATGCCATCGAACTGGCAAGCAACCATGTTGAACCGGCCAATCGATTTGCCGCCGAAGTGGTTTGGCTCGGCGATAGCGAAATGATTCATAGCCGCTCGTATTTTCTTATCAACGGCTCAACCACCGTGCCGGCCATGGTCACCTCGATTCGTCACGTAATAAACATCAACAACGGCGATCACGAGTCGGCACGCACACTAAAGACCAATGACATTGCCGCAATCGAATTTGCCACGGATGTGCCCATCGCCCTGGGCTCATACGCCAACAACCGTTACTCGGGAAACTTTATTCTTGTCGACCGAGCAACCATGTCGACCGTCGGTGCCGGAATGGTCACCCACAAGTTGCGCAGAAGCTCAAACATAACAGAGCACCACTTTGAAATCGATCGCGAGATTCGCGCGAAACAAAAGTCGCAAAAGCCGCAGGTGATTTGGCTGACCGGTCTCTCGGGTTCTGGAAAATCGACAATTGCCAACGCACTCGAAAAGCGTTTGTTCGCAAACGGAGTTCACAGCTATGTTCTCGACGGTGACAACCTTCGTCTGGGTATTAATAAAGATCTCGGCTTCACCAAAGAAGATCGCGCCGAAAACGTTCGCAGGGTTTCAGAGATCGCCAAGTTGATGTTCGATGCCGGTCTGGTTGTCGTGGTTGCCCTGGTCAGCCCTTACCGGGTCGATCGCGATCACGCCCGCGAACTGTTTGCCGAAGGCGACTTCGCAGAGGTCTTCATCGAGACCCCCGCCGAGATCTGTGCCCAGCGCGACCCGAAGGGTCTATACAAGAAGGCCGCCGCCGGTGAACTGCCGAACCTCACCGGAGTTGGCCAAGACTATGAAGCGCCAACGGCTGCCGAGCTTGTGCTCGATGGTCAGGCCGAACTCGACGCTAACGTCGAAAGACTGCTCAAGCGCTTCTTCTAGCAATGCCACCGAGCACTCTTGCGAGTTTGCGTGGCAAGCCCAAGATTCTTCGACGCAGCATTGCGCGGGCAATCAGCTTCTCAACCAGCAGGGTCACGCGCTCGCGCTCTTCGATCGTGTGAACAACGGGCGGCTTGAACTGAGCCGAGAACAGCGGCTCCGAGGAATCGAACCATTGCCGAGCAATGGCTAAGTGACTCTCTCGAAAGTGTCGCTCGAAGAGTTCGACCACTTCGGTGTCTGGGCTCAAGCCTCTGCCCGGCAGTTCTCGCTCGAGGCGATTGAAAAGCCAGCGGTCTTCTGCCAAGACTCTCACCCGGTCTGACTTGGCGTTTATGGCGTTCAATGCCTCGAGGGCGAGGTCGGTGAGATTGACATTGCGCAACTCTTGCTTGCTTAGATCTAGTTGGTGCGTCTCGATTTCGACAGCCTTGAGAAAGTCGGCAATTAGCACATCGCCGCTTTGACCCTCTGGGTAGAGCCGAGCGTCAATATTTTCTCTACCGAAAACCTCGGCCCAGTTATCCAGCGTCTTGTTGTGATCGATGATATGAGAAATTCTCGGATGCTGTGGGCGATAGAAGTCGCTGGTCACGTGAATGCCTTTTTTGATTGCCATGCCGTGATGGCTCATCACGATCTTTAGCGGATCGCGCAGGTAGACCACGACTTTGAAGTTTTGGCAGCCCGCTTGTTCGAGCAAGCTCTTGAGGCTGCCGATGTCTTCGACACCAAGCAACCTCGACTGAAAGTGCTCACTGCTGAGAATAAGTCTTTCGGGAGCCTCGGTTCGAATCTCTTCGGCCAGCGACCGAATAGTTGCCTCACGAAATTTTTGCAACTTGGGCGCAGTGGTCAAACCCAGTTGGCGAGTTAGGCCATCCTCGCGAAATTTTGAATAGCTGGCGATTGCCAGGTGAAAGTTGTTTCCAGACTGCGAACTCTTTGAAATCAAAACCGAAGACTTGAGTAACTGCTGACGATTCTCACGAAGCAAGAACTGAATGCTTGTGGTGCCGGTCTTCTCGAGGCCGATGTGCAAAATGGTTTGTTTCAAAACGCAACTCTCTTTGTTCTAACAAGAACTATCGCACAGGTGCACTTGCCTATACTTGAGCGCAGGCGAGCTTTCTAGAGAGGCAACGATGGCAATCGTGCACATTGGTCTTGGCAAGACCGCGACAACCGCTCTGCAAAAACGAGTTTTTCCCGAGCTCGTAAAAATGGGCTTGGTCTCGGCATACAACCCAAAGAATGTCATGCGCCTGCTCTATCTCAAGCGGCTCACAGAACTGTCACCAGCACAGGCAAAAGAACTCGCCACTCTGCTCAAGGCCAACAGAGACGCGGTTATCTCGTTTGAAGGGCTAGTGGACTGGAACCCAGCCAACTGGAATACGGCAAGAGACGCCAACCTAGAAACCTTTGGTAAAGACGCGACCATATTGATCACGATTCGCGAACCGCGCGGCTACCTGACCAGCGTCTACCAGCAGGTGGTTGCCGAGGGGCATGTGGTCAGCCCGAAAGACTTCTTTGTTTCTGAGCAGCTGGCCGCACTTGCCACGGCAGCCACTCGACGCGGCATGCTCGAGGTTTTCGATCAGCAGGCTTTCGATTTGGCGAGTTTGGTAGCGCTCTACCGCGAGAAGTTTGCCAGAGTCATCGTGGTTGCGATGCCTCAGCTCGGCAGCATGAAGTTTCTCGATGCGTTCTGTGAGATTTCGGTTGCAGATCGAGAACTAGTTCAAAAGAACTTCAATACCCTCGAGCCAAACAATCGGTCATACTCCCGTTTGGCCATGAACCTAACCTTCAGACGCGAGCGTCTTCTGCAGGCATTTGGTCTTCGTTCGCAATCGACTCACGACTTTGACGTTCGAGCACTCGAAGGGTTCACCAAACCGATTGCCGAGCCCACCGGCAAACCTGCCGCTCGAAGAAGCGCTCTCGCTCGCTTCAAACGCAAGACTTGGATTTGGTCGAAGCGTTTGCGCCGTTGGCGTTACCTGATGCAGGTTGTTGTTAATCGCTTCTTCGTTTACAAGAAGTACGAGTTGCCCGAAGGCATTCTTAACGAAGCCGTGATTGCAAAGAATCTTGATTTCTACAACGAAGTTTTAGCTGCCAAAGACGGCTACCTGAGCTTAGGCAGACTGAACGGTCGTAACCGAAAGAGTTGAGTCTGCACCAAAGTGCAAACTGGATGGCGCTCGGCCAGCCATGATCAACTGAGCACCGAGTGCCGCAATCATCGCGCCGTTATCTGTGCAAAGCGATAGCGCCGGGATTCTCAACTCGATGCCGTTCTCATCACATCGCTGCTGTGCTAGTTCACGCAAACGTCGGTTGGCAACCACTCCGCCACCAAGCAAAAGTCGAGGCACGTTGTGTTCGAGGCAAGCCTTTACGGCCTTGCCGACCAGGACATCGGCAACCGCCTCTCTGAAACTGGAAGCCACATCGGCAACGCTGAACTCGATGGTCTCGCCGGCCTCGATTTTGGCCTGAGCAACTTCGACGTGGCGAGCAACCGCAGTCTTGAGCCCGCTGAACGAGAAGTCGTAGCGGTGCTTATCCATGTCTTTTGGCAAGGTCAGTGCGCGCGGAAACCGCATGGCATGGGGGTTGCCGCCCTCGGCAGCGCGGTCGATCTCTGGACCGCCCGGATAGCTCAGGCCGAGCAAACGAGCCACCTTGTCGAATGCCTCACCGGCAGCGTCGTCGATGGTCTCGCCGAGCAATTCAACATCGTCGAGCAGGTCGCGCACCAAGAGCAAGGAGGTGTGACCACCACTGACCAACAGCGCGATGGTTGGCGTTTCGAGTTTGCCGCGCTCGAGAATGTCGACACCCACGTGACCTACCAGGTGGTTCACCGCATAGATCGGTTTGTCGAGCGAGACGGCGAGAGCCTTTGCCGCAGCGATACCAACCATGAGTGCACCGGCTAATCCGGGACCGTTGGTGACAGCGATGGCATCGATTTCTTCGAGCGAAACCTTCGCCTGCGCGAGAGCCTCGTGCAGGGTCGGCGTCAACGCCTCGAGATGAGCACGCGCGGCAACCTCTGGCACGACTCCTCCGAAGCGAACGTGCATTGCCATCGATGACGAAATCACATTGGCAAGCAGAGTGTTTCCACGAACGATTCCGATGCCGGTTTCGTCGCAACTTGATTCGATTCCGAGCACCAGCGGTTCGGCTTTTGACTCGCGAGTCATTTGAAGTTTCATGACGATAGCATCAACGTTGTCTGGTTGGTAGTAGCGCTTGCGCAAATCAATCTGTTCGAAGCCGAGACTCTTGTATAGGGCTTCGGCTAACGGATTATCTGCACGCACCTCGAGAAATACCTCACCGATGCCAACTCGATTGCACTCATCAAGAAGGCGATTCATGAGTTTGCGACCGAGGCCCTTGCCTCTTTGTTCTGCGCTAACCGCGATGGTTTGAACATCGGCGCTTGCGGCAGCCATCGACTTAGCTAAACCGGCGTAGCCGATAAGTTCTTCTGTTTCTGCCGCGGTCGAATATGCAACAACATAGAAACGCTCGGCACCGACCAGTTCGTCGTGCATGTTTTGAATCGACCAGGCGTCGCTTGCGAAACTGGCATTTTCGATGCGCATAATTTCATCGAGATCTTGCTCGCTCGCCACCCGAATTGCCCACGAGGTCATGAGCTCACCCGCTTGCCAAATTGACCGGATGCCTTCGGCTCAACCGCATCTGGTGCACGAAGGTAGAGTGCCGAGACGTCTGATTCGAGTTCGCCGGCGGCACGCAGGGCCAGGGCTAATTCGCCAACCGCCGACCCGGTTATGGCCAAATCTGTGCTCTGGGCATCGATGTTTCTCGATGCCAAAAGTTCTTCTAGAGCGGCCGGTTTGATGACCTGCGGGCCTTCGATTCGGAGGGCAACACCCTTGTCGCTCAGCCCGCTGTACAGCGCCCAGTAGACCTCAGAGCGCCTGGCATCAGTGGTAACCAGCAAGGGCCTGGTTTCGGTGGCTGAGCGCTGTTTGAGCGCGAGCAGCGCAATGGCGTCGAGGCTTACCAGACCAGAGAGCTTGGCTCCAGAGCCCTCGGCAAACATCACGGCGGCTGCGATACCTACCCGCAAACCGGTGAACGGAGCCGGGCCTCTGCCGACCACAACCTCTTGAACGTCTCGACCGGTTACCCCGGCCCGACTCAAGACCTCGGCGATTGCAGCACCCACGGTTTCGGCGTGCTTCATGTTGTCGGTCACATTTAGTTCGGCGGCCAATACGCCATCGCGAAACAGCGCGACACTCGTTCCGGCAGAAGTATCAATAGCGAGCAAGATGCCCATCAGAACTTCACCGCCGACCAACGATCGCCAAAGGCGAGAATTCTTAATTCGCGAATTTCTGATTCGCCGGTGTGGTCACGCTCGATTTCGATCTCGAGCCAGTTGTCACTTATGCCCTCGAGCAAACCCCTACCCCACTCAACCAAGACGATGCTGTTTTCGAAGTCGATGTCTAGATCGTCGAGTTCTGCAGCGCCGCCCAGACGATATGCGTCGACATGAACCATTGGCACATCGGCGCCTTCGCGTTTGTGAGTTCTCGCAATCACAAAGGTTGGTGAAGAAACGTTCCCGATGGCACCCAAGCCTTCGCCGATTCCGCGGGTGAGAGTTGTCTTGCCTGCGCCGAGTGGGCCGACCAAAACCACTAGATCGCCTGCGCGAAACTGCTTTGAAATTTGCACACCGAGTTCGTGCATTTGATCGGCATCGGCAACCTGTTGCTCAAGCAAAAGTTTCGACATCACTTGCTCGATTTTTAGTCGACTGCGCCAAGAAAGGTCGAGAAAAATCGACCGCCCATGCGAGTGACAATTTCGTAGTTGATGGTGTCTGCGGCAACGGCAAGTTCGTCTGCACTTGGCACACCAGCGGCTGGGTCACCAAAGATGACGACCTCGTCGCCGGCCAAAACGTCATCGTCGCCGACGTCGATGACAAACTGATCCATGGCGATTCGAGACTCAATCTTGTAGCGCTTGCCCTTTATCGAGACCTCGGCCTTGCCGCTTGCGTTTCTTGGCAAACCCTCGGCATAGCCAATCGGCACCAGCGCCAGGGTTGTCTCTTTAGTAGTGCGGGCCAGGTAGCCATAAGAGATGCCCACGTCTGCCTGAACCCGTTTGGTCTGGGTCACCAGCGCGCGAGCGGTCATGGCCGGACGCAAACCAAATTCAGCGGCAGCGCGATCGACGAATGGCGAGAGCCCATAGAGCCCGACGCCGATTCGAACCATTTCATAGTTGGCATCCGGATAGCTGATGGTGCCATCCGAGGCGGTTAGGTGACGCAATTCGAAATCGAGACCCAGAAGCTTGGCGGTCTCGACGGCCTGGTCGAACAGGGCAATCTGAGCGCGGTCGTCGGGCTCAGATGTGCTGCTCAGATGGCTGAAGACACCCACGCACTCGAGCAGTTGTTCGTCACAAAGGCCAACCACCGCGGTGACCAGAGCCGGCCACTCTTCAATGCTTGAACCGTTGCGGCTCAGGCCGGTGTCGACCTTCAGGTGAATTCTGCCGACCTTGCCGGTGAGCCTGGCAGCATCGGCAACACGTTCGAGCTGCTCTAGGTTCGCAACCGAGAGTTCAACGTTGGCCTCTAGTGCCTCGGTGAACATGTCGTTCGGGTCATGCAGCCAGGCCAGAATCGGAGTCTCGAGACCACCCTCGCGCAGGTGCAGAGCCTCATCGACATCGGCAACCCCGAAATAGTCAACCTTGGCACGATCGAGTTTTAGAGCAACCTCATAGAGTCCGTGACCATAGGCGTTTGCCTTCACCACCGCCATGATCTTCGCACCCGGTGCCATCTTTCTATAGGTGTTGAGGTTTGCCTCAATCGCATCGAGGTCGATTACCAACTCGCGCATCAGGCACCACCCTCGGCAACCAGAAAGGCAATTGCAGAATTTCCATCGTGCGAAATAGATAGGTGCAAGTTCTTAATGCCACGCGATTCGGCATAGGCCGCGGTGCTGTCAAACAATTCGATAAACGGTTTGCCGAGCTCATCTTTCGAAACGCGAACATCGTGCCAGCGCATCTGCTTCGAATCACCAAAAACTTTTATAAGAGCCTCTTTTGCCGCAAACCTGCCAGCAAGAGTTCGAGTTGCCGCGTCGCGCTCATCGGTGTGAAAAATCTTTTCGATCAAACCTGGGTTCTTCTCAATTGAATTCTCGAATCTGCTCAGATCAACCAGATCGACGCCGACACCGATAATCATGCTTAGCTATTCGACCGTTACAGACTTGGCCAGGTTGCGCGGCTGATCGACGTCGAGACCCTTTGCTGTCG
>JAIOXI010000027.1:0-12595 GCA_021741685.1 Rhodoluna sp. | reverse complement strand
TTGCAATCGCGTGCATGTGCACGGTCACGTCTTCGGCATAATCGTTTTGAATTCGCACCGGAATGTTTGAAGAGGTGGCAAGCAGATTGATTGCCGAGCCTGGCACGAAGTGCACCCTCGGATAGTCGGTCGGTATTGCGGTTGGCATTGTGGTTACTTGTGTGGCGTTAGCTGCCGAACCAGAGAACAGCAGAATCGAAAGCGCTGCGAGCATCGCTAGAGTTTTTCTAATCACTCTTCGGCCCTCGCCCACTCGATTACCTTGCGCGCAAGCTTCTTTTCGTTTTCATGCGTGAGCTTTTTTTCGAGCTCGTCGAGCGCAAACCATTGCACATCGACAGCCTCGTGATCGGGATCGTTTTCGATTGAGAGTTCGCCACCGACTTGTTGAAGCAGAAAGTGGTGCACGGTTTTTACAATCGTTTTTTCTGGAGTCTGAAATTCGTAGACGATATCGCCAAGATGTTCGAGAACCTCGGCGACGAGCCCTGTCTCTTCCGCGATTTCTCGAACGGCGGCTTGTTCACTTGTTTCGTCGCCCTCGGGGTGACCCTTCGGAACGCACCAGTCGATTCGCCCACCGCGATTTAGTCGGCCGATGAGTGCAACGCGAAAGCTGCCGTCTGAGCAGAGCACGAATCCCCCGGATGACGTTTCGGCGACCCTCGGTCGAGGGGTGCCCGGCTGCCGTTCGCTCATAAAGCAAAGTTTAAGCCTTCGGCCAGAGCGAACCCTGTGGCACGATTGACAGCATGCAGTCTGTGGCCGAAGCCCTGGCGAATCTAGAGAAGACAGTCGATTCGCCACTTTTCGTCGCGCTCGGCGAAAGGTTCACAGCGGCCGGTCACGAACTCGCCCTGGTTGGCGGTCCGGTTCGAGACGCCTTTCTCGGCCGGCACTCGCCAGACCTCGATTTCACCACAACGGCTACCCCAGACGAGATTCTGGCAATAATCAAGCCGATCGTCGATGCCCACTGGGATATCGGTCGCGAGTTTGGCACAATCGGCGCTCGAGTTGGCGACGACCAGATCGAAATCACGACCTATCGCGCTGACAAGTATGCGGCCGATAGCCGCAAGCCCGAGGTTGCTTTTGGCAAAGACCTCACCGCCGATCTGCTTCGACGCGATTTCACTGTCAACGCAATGGCGATGAGGTTGCCCGAGAAGGTTTTTGTCGATCCGTTCAACGGGCTTCGAGACCTCATGGATGGCGTGCTTCGCACCCCAGGCAAGCCAGAAGATTCGTTTAGCGACGACCCGTTGCGAATGATGCGCGGCGCACGCTTTGCCGCTCAACTCGAGTTTGAAATCGAACCCGAGACCTTCGACGCCATGCGTTCGATGGCCGACCGCATCGAGATCATTAGCGCAGAGCGCATCCATGATGAATTCGTCAAGTTGATCAAGGGCAAGAACCCGCGCCGCGGCCTCGAGGTTTTGGTTGACTCTGGTCTGGCTGCGCTAGTTCTGCCCGAACTGCCAGCGCTCAAACTCGAGGTCGACGAACACCATCACCACAAGGATGTGTTTGAGCACACCTTGACCGTCGTCGATCAGGCGATTGACTATGAGAAGGATTACGGCCTCGAGGCCGACTTCGTGCTGCGTTTTGCCGCGCTGATGCACGACATCGGCAAGCCGGCAACCCGCAAACTCGAACCTGGTGGCGGGGTCTCGTTCTATCACCACGATTTGGTTGGCGCGAAACTCGCGAAGAAGCGCATGCAAACGCTCAGGTTCGATAACGACACCATCAAGTCGGTGACGCTTTTGATAGAGCTGCACCTGCGCTTCTTTGGTTACAGCGATCAGGCCTGGACAGACTCGGCGATCCGTCGCTATGTTCGCGACGCCGGTGAACAGCTGCCGCGCCTGCACGCCCTGACCAGGGCCGATGTGACCACTCGAAACAAGCGCAAGGCCGACCGGTTGTCGCACGCCTATGACGACCTTGAGCAGCGCATCGCACTGCTTGCCGAACAGGAACAGCTCGATTCAATGCGCCCAGACCTAAGCGGTGAAGACATCATGCGCATCCTTGATTTGAAGCCGTCGCGAGATGTTGGCGAGGCCTATAACTACCTGCTCGAACTGCGCATAGAAGAGGGTCCGCTCGGCCCTGATGAGGCAGAAAAGCGCTTGCTCGCTTGGTGGTCGGCAAGGTAGAGTGGTGAGGTTGCCCTCTGTGGCAACGTGCAAAACCCTCCTGTCATGGAAATCCCATGACCGTTCTAGTCCGAAGGAGGTGGGTTAGTCATGCACAAATACGAGCTAATGGTAATTCTCGATGCAGCAATCGACGAGCGCACTGTAGCTCCAAGTCTCGACAAGTTCCTCAACGTAATTCGCAATGGTGCAGGCACCATTGACAGCGTTGATATCTGGGGTCGTCGTCGCTTGGCATATGAAATCAACAAGAAGACCGAAGGCATCTATGTCGTCGTCAACATGCACGCCAACTCAGCAGACGTAATCGAGCTCGACCGTCAGTTGAAGATCTCTGAGGCAGTCATGCGCACCAAGGTGTTGCGTGCCGATGAAGCCGTTTTCAGCATCAAGCCAGTTGAGGTTCCTGAGGTTTCGGCCGAAGAAGCAGCAGCAGAGAAGCCAGCACGCAAGGCTCCTGCGAAGGCTAAAGCAGAGGCTAACTAGTCATGGCCGGTGAAGTTGTCGTAACCATCGTTGGAAACCTCGGTGGCGACCCTGAATTGCGTTACACCCAGGGTGGAATCGCAGTGGTAAGTGTGAACGTCGGTTCGACTCCTCGCACATACAACCGCACCACAAACGTCATGGAAGACGGCGAGACCGTATGGGTTCGCTGCACAGCTTGGCGCGAAGTGGCAGAAAACGTGGCACAGTCACTGACCAAGGGCACCCGCGTAGTTGTTACCGGTCGTCTAAAGGCACCTAACGCTTACCAGAGCGCATCGGGTGAGGCTCGCGCTTCGCTCGAACTCGAGATCGATGAGATTGGCCCATCGTTGCGTTACGCAACCACAGCTATCACTCGCCGCGCTCGCGAAGCAGGAGCCGGTGGAGCTGGAGCACCAGCCATGACCTCAAACGATCCATGGGGCGACGCTCCAAAGTCAGCGCCAGCATCTTCTGACGGAGGCTGGGCAAACCCAGGCGCCGGCTCAGCAGGCGCAGACGAAACCCCTTTCTAACCAAAACTTTTTAATTTAGGAGTATCAAATGGCAGTTCTAAAAGGCGAGAAGCGCAAGCCAAATCGCAATGCAAAGAACGCGAAACTTGCACCGGTTAAGTTCATCAAGGTTGGACTAATCGACTACAAAGACATCGCAACCCTTCGCAAGTTCGTTTCAGACCGCGGCAAGATTCGTTCTCGTCGCATCACTGGCGTCTCTGTTCAAGAGCAGCGCCTCATCGCCAAGGCCGTAAAGAACGCACGCGAGATGGCTCTAATGCCATACGCCGGTGCGGGCCGCTAAGGAGTAAAAGAATGTCAAAACTAATTCTGACCAACGAGGTAACAGGCCTCGGCTCAGCTGGCGATGTCGTCGAGGTAAAGAATGGTTACGCACGTAACTATCTTCTTCCTCGCGGATTCGCAATCGTATGGAGCAAGGGTGGCGAGAAGCAGGTCGATTCGATCAAGGCAGCTCGCAGCGCTCGCGCTCTAGCAACCGTTGAAGAAGCACAAACCCTCAAGGCACGTCTAGAAGAGAAGGCTATTCGCCTTGTCGTCAAGGCTGGCGTCGGCGGTCGTTTGTTCGGCGCAGTTAAGACCGCAGATGTCGTAGCAGCAGTAACTGCCGCTGGCATCGGTGAGCTTGACAAGAAGAAGGTCGAAATCACCGCACCAATTCGTTCGACCGGTGAGCACATCGCAACCGTTCGTTTGACCAGTGACGTGGTTGCAAAGATCACTCTTCAGGTTGTCGGCAAGAAGTAATTCTTCGACCAAAACTCGACAAGAAACGGGCTCCCAACGGGGCCCGTTTTTTGCACTAAATCGACAGCTAAAACACGCTCAAGTTTCGACTCTGTCTTGAAAGTTAAACGTGGCTGAATACCGCATAAATAAAGGGCGCGACAGTCGTGTGGATGGTCAGGAATTTGCGAAATTCGGAGGTAGAATTTAAGCGTTAGCAACCCCGAAAGTTAGTCGCTTTTTGAGCGCATTTCTGTGGGCCTAATCCAGCAAAAAGGAGCTTCAAACCGATATGTCGACCCCAGAAAATACTTACGACTCAAGCAACATCCAAGTTCTCGAAGGGCTTGAGGCCGTTCGCAAACGCCCTGGAATGTACATCGGCTCCACTGGTCCCCGTGGTCTTCACCACCTCGTTTATGAAATCGTCGATAACTCTGTTGACGAAGCACTCGCCGGTCACTGTGACGCGATCGACATCACCATCACCAAGGATGGTTGGATTCGCGTGACCGACAACGGTCGAGGAATTCCGGTTTCGGTTCACCCGACCGAGGGCATCTCAACACTCGAAGTTGTTCTAACTGTTCTTCACGCCGGTGGAAAATTCGGCGGCGGTGGCTACGCGGTATCGGGTGGCTTGCACGGCGTGGGTGCATCGGTGGTTAACGCTCTCTCAACCGAGCTTCGCGCGGTCGTTGCTCGCGAGGGTCACCTTTGGACTCAGCAGTTCAAGATGGGTGTGCCAACCGCACCAATCAAAAAGGGCCCGAAGTCAGACACCACCGGAACCGTAATCGAGTTCTTGGCCAACGCGGATATTTTTGAGACAGTCGAGTACGACTACGAGACTTTGCGTCAGCGTTTCCAGCAGATGTGTTTCTTGAACAAGGGTCTGCAGATCAGTTTGTTCGATGAGCGCAGCGGTCGCGAAGACTCATATCTTTATGAGCGTGGTTTGCAAGATTACGTTGAGTACTTGAACTCGACCAAAAAGTCTGACGTGGTTAATCAAGAGATTATTTCTTTCGAAACCGAAACCAAAGAAAAGACTCTTTCTGTTGAAATCGCGATGCAGTGGACAAACGGTTACAACGAATCGGTTCACACCTACGCCAACACAATTAACACGCACGAGGGTGGAACCCACGAAGAGGGTTTTCGTGCGGCACTAACCTCACTTTTGAACAAGTACGCTCGCCAGACAAACCTGCTGAAAGAAAAAGACGAAAACCTAACCGGAGACGATTGCCGCGAGGGCTTGACCGCCGTAATCTCGGTGAAGATTGCAGAGCCGCAGTTCGAGGGTCAAACCAAGACCAAGCTGGGCAACACCGAGGTTAAGGCCTTTGTGCAGAAGGTAGTTAACGAGCAACTCGGTGACTGGCTCGAGCGCAACCCAAACGTTGCCAAAGACATTGTGCGCAAGGCAATTCAGGCCGCTTCGGCCCGCCAGGCTGCCCGAAAGGCCCGCGAGGCCACTCGCCGCAAGGGACTGCTCGAGTCTGGCGGCATGCCCGGCAAGCTTCGCGACTGCTCGAGCCGCGACCCGGTTCGCTCAGAGATCTACATAGTTGAGGGTGACTCGGCGGGTGGTTCGGCAATGCGCGGGCGTGACCCAGAGACCCAGGCGATCTTGCCGCTGCGCGGAAAGATCTTGAACGTTGAGCGCGCCCGTCTCGACCGCATGCTCGCCAACACAGAAGTTCAGGCAATCATCACCGCTTTCGGAACCGGCATCGGCGAAGAGTTCGACATCAACAAGGCTCGCTATCACAAGTGCGTTTTGATGGCCGACGCCGACGTTGATGGTCAGCACATTCGAACGCTGCTGTTGACCTTCTTGTATCGCCACATGCGTCCGCTAATTGATCATGGATTCGTTTATCTCGCGCAGCCACCGTTGTTTCGCATTAAGTGGTCGAACGCTCCACACCAATATGTTTACAGCGATGAAGAGCGCGACCGCGCACTAGTCACGGGTCAGGAAGCCGGAAAGAAAATTCCTAAAGAAAACTCGATTCAGCGTTACAAGGGTCTTGGCGAAATGGACTACGACGAGCTATGGGACACCACCATGGATCCGGCGAAGCGCACTTTGCTTCAGATAACTCTCGATGATGCAGCGCGTGCCGACGCAATTTTCAGCACACTGATGGGTGATGACGTAGAAGCGCGCCGAACCTTTATTCAGCAGAACGCAAAAGACGTTCGCTTCCTAGACATCTAAAAAGCGATAAAGGCAGACGACTAATGGCAGACGAAGAAGTAACCACAACACCACACGACAACATCGAGCAGGTCGACCTTCAGGTCGAAATGCAGCGAAGCTACCTCGACTATGCGATGAGCGTTATCGTTGGTCGCGCTCTGCCAGATGTGCGCGATGGTCTCAAGCCGGTTCACCGACGCGTCATTTATGCGATGTATGACGGTGGCTATCGCCCAGACAAGCAGTTCAGCAAGTGCTCACGTGTCGTCGGTGACGTTATGGGACAGTTTCACCCGCACGGCGATGGCGCGATTTATGACACCCTGGTTCGCCTGGTTCAAGACTGGAACCTTCGCTATCCGCTGGTAAACGGTCAGGGAAACTTCGGCTCACCGGGCAACGACCCGGCCGCTGCCCCTCGTTATACTGAGTGCCGCATGGCCACCCTCGCCCTCGAGATGGTTCGAGACATCGACGAGAACACCGTCGATTTTCAAGACAACTACGACGGCCGCACGCAAGAGCCGACCATTTTGCCGAGCCGCTTTCCGAACCTATTGGTCAACGGATCAATCGGTATTGCCGTGGGCATGGCAACCAACATTCCCCCGCACAACCTGCGCGAGGTTGCCGCCGGTGCCCAGTGGTACCTAAAGAACCCCGAGGCTACCAGCGAGCAACTGCTCGAAGAACTTCTCAAGGTCGTTAGCGGTCCAGACTTTCCAACCGGGGCAGAGATTCTCGGTCGCAGCGGAATCGAAGCCGCGTACCGAACCGGTCGCGGTTCGATCACGATGCGCGCCATCGTCAACGTTGAAGAAATTCACAACCGCACCTGCTTGGTGGTAACCGAACTTCCTTACCAGGTGAACCCAGATAACCTCGCAGAGAAAATCGCAGACCTAGTCAAGCTTCAAAAGCTGACCGGCATTGCAGACATCCGTGATGAGACCTCGGGTCGAACCGGCCAGCGTCTGGTAATCGTGTTGAAGAAAGACGCCGTAGCGAAGGTAGTTCTGAACAACCTATTCAAGATGACTCCGCTGCAAGAAAACTTCTCTGCGAACATGCTTGCGATTGTCGATGGCGTGCCTCGCACCCTTAGCCTCGACGGATTCATTCGCGAGTGGGTAAACCACCAGGTTGAAGTAATCGTTCGTCGAACTCAGTTCAGACTTCAGAAAGCCGAAGAACGCGCGCACATATTGCGCGGGTACCTAAAGGCTCTCGATGCTCTCGATGCCGTTATCGCTTTGATTCGCAAGAGCGCAACTGTTGAAGATGCGCGCGATGGTTTGATCGATCTGCTAAAGATCGACGAGCTTCAGGCTCGCGCAATCTTGAACATGCAGTTGCGCCAGCTCGCAGCGCTTGAGCGCCAGAAGATCATCGACGAGGCAGCCGAGCTCGAAGCGCTGATTGTTGACTACAAGGCGATTCTCGCCGACCCGGTTCGCCAGCGAAACATCATTAGCGAAGAGCTGGCCGAGATTGTTGCCAAGCACGGCGACGAACGTCGTTCGAAGATTGTCGCCGGGTTAGACGGAGACGTCACTAAAGAAGATTTGATTCCCGAAGAAGAGATGGTCATCTCGCTAACCCGCGGCGGCTACATCAAGCGAACCAAGAGCGACAACTATCGCTCACAGCACCGCGGCGGCAAGGGCGTAAAGGGCGCTTCGCTGCGCGCTGACGATGTTGTTGAACACTTCTTCGTGACCACAACTCACCACTGGTTGCTGTTCTTCACCAACAAGGGTCGCGTCTATCGGGCCAAGGCTCACGAGGTGCTCGAGGCCGGCCGTGACACCAAGGGTCAGCACGTAGCCAACCTCTTGGCGCTTCAGCCAGACGAGCAGGTGGCCTCGGTGCTAGACATCAAGGACTACAACCAAGCGCCATACCTGGTCTTGGCAACCCGCAAGGGACTGGTCAAGAAGACAGAACTCACTCAGTACGACACCGCACGAAGTGGTGGAATCATCGCCATCAAACTGCGCGAAGACGACGAATTAATCGACGCGATGCTTGTTAACGAGAACGACGGCATCTTGCTGGTCTCGCGCAAGGGCATGTCGGTTCGCTTCTCGGCTTCTAACGAGAGTCTGCGTCCAATGGGTCGCGACACCTCTGGCGTGATGGGCATGAGCTTCAGGAAAGAAGATGCTCTACTCAGCGCATCGGTAATCAATGACGTCGAAGGCGCATTCGTCTTTGTGGTCACAGAGGGTGGATATGCAAAGCGCACTTCTGTCGATCAGTACCGCGCGCAGAATCGTGGTGGTCTCGGAATCAAGGTTGCAAAGCTCGAAGACAAGCGCGGCGACCTGGTTGGCGCGCTAATCGTTTCAGATGACGACGAAGTTCTCGTGGTTCTCGAGAGCGGTAGAGTGGTTCGATCCGCGGTGGCCGAGGTTCCTGCAAAGGGTCGCGACACCATGGGTGTTGTTTTTGCAAGATTCGAAGAAGGCGACAGCATTCTTGGATTAGCCCGCAACACCGAACGCAACCTAGACATAACTGAAGTAGCGAAGGAAGAAGCAGAATGAGCAATTTCATCTCTAGAGCAACCAAGCGAAACGTTTCGCCGGTGAAGCAAGTCAAACTCAAACTCGTTCACATCGACTTTTGGTCTGCTGTAAGAAACGGGTTCATGGTCACACTTGCGATGGGAATCGCCACCATCGCTGGCTTCTCTCTAATCTGGTTGGTCATTAGTACCACCGGGTTGTTTGGTTCGCTAAACAGTTTGCTCAACACCGCTGCCGGTGGCGACGCTCAGCAGGTTGACGTTGCTGAGACACTGAGCCTTCCACGCGTACTTTCATTTGCCGGCACCCTGGCAATAGTTAACATCGTTGGCGGAACAATCTTGTCTGGTGTCTCGGCCTTGATCTTCAACATCATCGCCCGTTTGTCGGGTGGCATCAGGGTCGGATTCACGAACGAATAGCAGGGTTTGACCTCAGGGGCCGTCACGACTATTCTTAACAAGGCTCTTGGGCCTATAGCTCAGGTGGTTAGAGCGCTTCACTGATAATGAAGAGGTCGGAGGTTCAAGTCCTCCTAGGCCCACCAAGCAGCCGCTTCATTGTCTAGAAACAGACTGTGAAGCAAGCAACAAAACCCGCAAGGGGACTTAGCTCAGTTGGTAGAGCACCTGCTTTGCAAGCAGGGGGTCAGGGGTTCGACCCCCCTAGTCTCCACGAACCGAAACCCCTCCCTCGGGAGGGGTTTCGTCTTAGGTAGGAGGTTTGGCTGATGCTCGCATTTCTTCCCGGCTTCTTTGCCGGCCTCGGCTTGATAGTTGCCATTGGTGCTCAGAATGCCTTCGTTATTCGGCAGGGGCTAACCCGTCAACACGTGTTCGTCGTAGTCGCAATTTGCGCACTTGCCGATGCCGCTCTAATTGCTTTGGGCATCGCCGGTCTCGGCGCGATCATTCAGGGTTTGCCGTGGTTGCTCGAGGGCGTTCGTTGGTTTGGCGTGGCCTACCTCACCTGGTTTGGAATAAAGAGTGTTCGCTCGGCCTTCAAAAACGAAGTCATGGATACCTCCGGCGCACAAACCACTTCACTAAAGAAAGTCGTTGCAGCGGTCTTGGGCTTCACTCTGTTGAACCCGCACGTCTATCTGGACACCGTGATTCTTCTCGGCAGCATCAGTAATCAGTTTGCTGAGGATCGCTGGGTCTTCGGTCTTGGAGCTATGACCGCGAGCATCGTTTGGTTCTCGTCGATTGGTTTCGGGGCGAGAGCCGCATCAAGGTTTATGTCTAAACCGATTTTTTGGCGAGTGCTCGATAGCTTGATCGCGGTTGTCATGTTTTCAATCGCGTTCTATTTGGCGTTTGCCAAACTGAACTAGCGCGAGGCGAGGCCGGCTGCGGCTTCGAGCAAAAGCAGAGCGGCCAGCCGCACGGTGCGACCATCAGGCGCGTCAGCAGTTGCATCGACCTCTGTGATATCAATCGACTTCACGAGGTTGCTCCAGCCGGCAAGGTAGGCGAACTGACGAAGTTCATCGGCACTGATTCCACCGGGTGCCGCAGCTGGGCAACCTGGCACCACTGCACGATCACAAACGTCAACGTCGAAGTCAACGTGCACTGAGCCCGAGCCAGCACCCGCAATCGAAATCGCTTCGGCCCAGATGTCTTCGACCGAACGCCTGCGCAACTCGCTTCTGGCAATCACACGGATGCCGAGCTCTTGAGCGCGCAGAGCATATGCCGGTGAGTTTGAGAAGTCGGCGATGCCGATCTGCACGATTCGCTTTGGGTTAAGACCTGCCTCGATTAGTCGGCGAACCGGTGAACCGTTGCTGATGCCGTCACGCAAATCGTGGTGGGCATCGAGTGTGATGAGCCCGGCGTTAGAGAGGTCTGACCCGAAAACACCGCGGGCAACGGCGAAGGTGATTGAGTTGTCGCCACCGAGAGCAACTGTTAGTGCCGACTTCGCGGCGGCCAGGGAGGCCATCGAAGATGTGCGCTGTTCGCCCTCTAGCGAGTCCGGCGACTTCACATCGCCCAGATCCTTGACCTTCAAGCCCGCAATGTCGAGACGTCGGGTTGCGCTGTATGTCGAATAGCGCAGCAGGGCTTTGCGAATCGCTGCAGGGGTTTTGTGCGCTCCGGTTTTTGAAATTGATGTCTTGTGAGCCGGAACACCAAACACGCTGATGTCAGGGTTTGACGAATTCGATTGCAACCACGAGGCGGCTCTCGGCCAAAGGGCGTCTTCGCTCACGGGGTTCCTAATCTCTTCGACAGCTCTTCGGCTGCAGATCTAACTCGCTCTGTCTAAATGCTAGAGCCATTGCTGCGATCGGATGCCCAGCTGGGTAGAACCAAAGGTGCTTTGAGTTGCGCGGAACCCATATGTGAAGTGAAATAGCCTCATGAACACAATGTCTGGTGCAGCTCGCGGCCCGCTCAGCGCCGCTCGAGGATCACAACTAACCGCTCAGGGATGGCCCCAAGAGGCTGCCCTGCGAATGCTGCATAACAACCTAGACCCCGCGGTTGCCGAGCACCCCGAAGAGCTAATCGTCTACGGTGGCAATGGCAAGGCGGCGCGTAACTGGCAGAGCTTCGACGCGATGGTGAAGACCCTCACGCACCTCAAGAACGACGAGACCATGTTGGTGCAGTCTGGAAAACCGGTTGGTGTTTTTCGCACGCACGAGTGGGCACCTCGCGTTCTTCTCGCAAACTCAAACCTCGTTGGCGACTGGGCCAACTGGCCAGAGTTTCGCAGACTTGAGCAACTTGGCTTGACCATGTATGGGCAGATGACTGCCGGCTCATGGATATACATCGGCACGCAGGGAATCTTGCAGGGCACCTACGAAACTTTTGCAGCTGTCGCAGAACAAAGCTTTGGCGGAACACTCGCCGGAACACTAACTCTTACCGCCGGTTGCGGTGGCATGGGTGGAGCGCAACCGCTCGCGGTAACAATGAACGAAGGCACCTGTTTGATTGTTGACATCGACGAATCGCGTTTGCGTCGTCGCGTTGTTGATCGCTACCTCGACGAAGTTGCCGACAATCTTGACGACGCAATCAACCGCGCGGTCGCTGCGAAGAACGCAAGAAAAGCAATCTCGATTGGACTCGTCGGAAACGCTGCAACAGTTTTTGCCGAGTTGCTAAAGCGCGAAGTTCCAATCGACATCGTGACCGACCAAACCTCTGCGCACGACCCGCTCTATTACATTCCTGAAGGTGTCGAGTTGCGCGATGCTCGCGAGTATGCCGAGAAGATGCCGCAAGAATTCACCGAGCGCGCCGAAGCTGCGATGGCGAAGCACGTCGAGGCAATGGTCGGTTTCATGGATAAGGGTGCCGTGGTTTTCGATTACGGAAACTCGATTCGCGATGAAGCTCGCAAGGGTGGTTATTCGAGATCGTTTGCATTCCCAGGCTTCATCCCCGCGTATATTCGCCCGCTGTTCTGCGAAGGCAAGGGGCCGTTCAGATGGGTAGCGCTCTCGGGCGACCCGAAAGACATCTATCGCACCGATACGGCGATTCTCGAGCTGTTTCCTGAGAACAAGCACCTGCACCGCTGGATCAAACTGGCCCAGGAGCGGGTTGCGTTTCAGGGCCTGCCGGCTCGCATCTGCTGGCTCGGCTACGGCGAAAGAGACAAGGCTGGAGCGGTGTTCAACGACCTGGTCAAGAAGGGCGAGGTCTCGGCACCTATTGTTATTGGCCGCGACCACCTCGACTGCGGCTCGGTTGCCTCGCCTTACCGCGAGTCTGAAGCAATGCTCGACGGCTCAGACGCGATTGCCGACTGGCCGCTGCTGAACGCCATGCTCAACATCTCTTCGGGTGCGTCATGGGTCTCGATTCACCACGGCGGCGGCGTTGGCATCGGTCGCTCTATTCACGCCGGTCAGGTGAGCGTTGCCGATGGCACAGATCTCGCTGCCGAGAAACTTCAGCGCGTACTAACCAACGACCCGGG
>JAIOXI010000026.1:0-12663 GCA_021741685.1 Rhodoluna sp. | reverse complement strand
CCGAATTGCTTCAGGTCACCGTGATTGCTCGCGATCTGGTTGAAGCAGACGTTTGGGCTACGGCCGCCTTCGCAGAAGGCCTTGGCTCAATGGCAAGAATCGATGCGATCGATCACCTAGAGGCCATCTGCATTCTGGCCGACGGGCAGATTGCCGCAACTAGTGGATTTTCATCCATGTTAGCTAAGTAGAGATTTGTTTACCCTAACGAAACCAAAATTCACCCTCTCGTGCGAGTGAAAGCCTTAAGGTGAAGGCGTGAGATTGAGAGTTGCCATCGTGACCGAGTCATTTTTGCCCTCGGTAAATGGCGTCACTAACTCGGTATTGCAATTGGTGCGAACACTCAAAGAGGCAGGGCACGATGTACTGATCATCGCACCTAGATCACCACAACCAACTTTTGAAGGCTTCCCTGTGATTCGCACCGCAGCGATCTCACTGTTTGGATTTCCGGTGGCCTTACCGCTGATAACCATGAAAAGTATTCTGAGAGCCTACCGTCCTAACGTGCTACACGCCGCCGCACCATTCTTGTTGGGTCGTCAGGGTTTGGCTGTAGCCGAGAAACTATCGATTCCAAGTGTTGCGGTATACCAAACCGATGTCTCCGGATACCTGCAGCGATACGGCGCGAAAATACTCACACCGTTATACAACTTTTTGCTTCGAAACATCCATTCTAAAGCCACAATAAATTTGGCACCCACCGCAGGTGCAGCTCAGCAGCTCGGCAAATTGGGCTGCCCAAATGTTTCGGTTTGGGGTCGTGGTGTTGATCTTGATTTGTTCAACCCGAAAAAGAAGCTAGCACCCGCTACCAGAAAGTTGAAACTTGACATCGGAGTGAAGCCGAGTGACCTAGTCGTCGGATACGTGGGTCGATTAGCACCCGAAAAACAAATAGCTCGCTTCAAGGAATTTACCGACTTAGAGAATATTCAGTTTGTAATCGTAGGTGACGGTTATGAGCGAGAGCGGCTCGAAAATCTTTTCGAAGGAGAGCGCGTGAAATTCTTAGGTTCTAAGACTGGCGAAGAATTAGCCACGTCATATGCAGCCATGGACGTGTTCGTGCACTGCGGAGAAGAAGAGACGTTTGGCCAAACAATTCAAGAGGCTAAATCGGCAGGCGTCACCCCTATAGCGCCTGCTAGAGGTGGCCCAAATTTCTTGATTGAAGACGGACTCACTGGGTACTTAGTTGACCCGAGCAAGCCAGGTGCGTACCGGTCCGCACTGCTGAAACTCGTTGAGAATTCTGATTTGAGAGAACGCATGGCTCTCGAAGCAAGGGCGTCGATGCTCGGGCGCACATGGAAAGATAACAACGAACAAATGATTAGCCACTATGAGTCCGTCATAGAAGCCAAGGAAAAACACTGGAGCCGCCCGCGTTTTCAGTTGGGGACTCGTAGTTGAACTTTCTAGACGCCCAATCGCTGCTAATGAGCCTAGGCGCTATGGCTGTTTTTGGGTCGGCCTTGATCATCTTCATAGAAACATCGACCATAATCGGTTCTTGGTTGCCCGGTGACTCATTGCTATTTTTGCTCGGGTTGTCTCTAGCCACCTGGCTAAGCAACTTTCAGATTTACTACGCTGTTCCAATTGTGATTCTCTCGGCTTTTCTCGGGGCGCAGGTGGGTTACTGGGTTGGCAAAAAGGTTGGTCCACTTCTATTTCAGAAAGACCGCGGCTTCTTTTTGAACCAGAAAACCGTTGCACGAACTCGCGAGTTCACTGAAAAGTACGGAAACCGAGCCGTGATTCTCTCTAGATTCGTTCCAATCCTGAGAGCATTGGTACCGATGTTTTCGGCAATCGGTGAGATGCCGATAAAAAAGTTCACCCAACTGAACGCGATTAGTGCTGTTCTATGGGTATGCAGTCTCATGCTCGGTGGATATTTCTTGGGGCAGATTGCATTTGTCAAGGAACACATCGAACTAATGATTATCGTTGTGGTCGTTGTTACTTCTTTGCCACTGCCTTTGGAGTTTTTGCGCGAGTACCTGGCAAAACGAAAGTTGAATAGGCGTCAGAGCTAGCCTCGAACAGTGCAAGATCAAAATGTTTAGGGTCAATTAGATCTCCAGAAGATACCCTGCGGACTCGACGGCCCCAGAAGGGCACCACGTGCAGAATCAGCCAGCGCAGAGTCTCGAACACGCCCCATTTTGGTTCGGCAATTTCTTTGTAGGGTTTCTCGGGCAACCTAAAACTCAGTTTTAGTTTCTCGGCAGCTAGGTTGGCAATCATCGTGTGACCATGATTCGAAAAGTGAACGAGATCGTCGTACCAAAATGACATGCGGCCAAAATGATCGAGGGAATACAGATCTAAAACTGGTGCTTCAAATTCGTGCGCCACTCCTTCAATAAGATCAGACATCTCACGAGACTTCTTTGCCATCAATGCGAACACCGGATAGTGTGCTGGATTTATGGTGTTCACAACCAATACCTGGATGCCTTCTTCGTGCAACCGGGAAATTGCGCCGCGCAACAACGCTCTGATTGAACCATGGGCTCGTCGAGATGACATAATGTCGTTCGCGCCCGCCATTATGGTAACTAGGTCCGGTTTGATTCGAAGGGCATCTTCCAGTTGGCTGGTGAGAATCTCGGCGAAGGTTTGTCCCCGCACCGCCAAGTTTGCATACTCAAATGGTTCACCAAACTGCTTTGCCTCTGCGGCCAGAATGCCGGCAAGTCGATCTGCCCAGCCTTTGTTCAAGCGGTTTTTAGTGAACCCAGTGTCACCGAGACCTTCGGTTAGTGAGTCTCCCAGAGCAACATAGCTGCGATACAGAAACTTCTGCATGATCTAGACCAGAACTGGAATTCGTTCGAGATTGCGACCAAGGGCGATGATTTGCCACGAGTTTTGTTGCCAGAGGCTCGCATCCAAGGTGTTGCGGCCATCGATCACCAGGCGATTGGCAACGAGTTTTGCCAGTTCAGCCGGGTTGGCTTCGCGATACTCGTTCCACTCGGTTGCAACGACAACTAAGTCGGCGTTTGACAAAGCTAGTTCAACAGTGGGCTGGGTTTCAATTTGCGGAAACGCGCGACGCACGTTGTTAAGTGCCTTTGGGTCGTGAATGACAACATGTGCACCGGCCATCCAGAACTGCTCTGCGACCGCGATGGCCGGCGAGTCTCGAATATCATCAGTTTCGGGTTTGAAAGCAGCACCCAGAATTGCAACGCGCCGACTGGTTAGGTCTCCTAGCTCTTCTTGTGCAATCTCCAGAACTCGGGCTCTGCGGCGCAAGTTAATTGCCTCTACCTCCCTCAAGAATGCGACTGAGTGGCCGGCGCCGAGCTCGTTTGCTCTTGCCATGAAAGCTCTAATGTCTTTCGGCAGACAACCGCCACCGAAACCGATTCCGTTGCGCAAGAATTTGTTACCGATGCGCTCGTCGTAACCAATAGCCTCAGCTAGCTTCACCGTGTCGGCTCCGGCAACTTCGGCAATTTCGGCAATCGCGTTGATAAACGAGATTTTGGTTGCCAAGAACGAATTCGCCGCCACTTTGACGAGTTCCGAGGTTGGAATATCGCAGGTAATCAGAGGAACGCCTGCCTCGGTTATATCTTCATAAAGTAACCGCAACAACTTTTCACTCCAGGAATCTTCGACACCAATAACAATTCGATCCGGTTCGAGGGTGTCCTTTAAGGCGGTTCCCTCTCGCAGAAATTCTGGGTTCCAAGCAATGTGGGGAGCAAAGTTCAACTTAGATTCAAGGTAGCTTCGAATTTGACCCGCCGTACCAACCGGGACCGTCGACTTTCCGACGATCACCGCATCTTCATTGAGAAATGGAAACAGCGAGTCCAAAGCGGAGTAGAGGTACTTTGTGTCTGCACTTGAACCATCCGGCCCCTGCGGGGTGCCGACACAGA
The DNA here is from genome assembly GCA_021741685.1 of Rhodoluna sp. Taxonomy (GTDB): domain Bacteria; phylum Actinomycetota; class Actinomycetes; order Actinomycetales; family Microbacteriaceae; genus Rhodoluna. The sequence goes on along the minus strand of JAIOXI010000026.1, from coordinate 8,749 downwards.
TCATGTGGATGTCTGCCGAACTCGAAGATGAGCTGTGTTCGGTAGCGAATGAGATGTTGCCCGCCGCCACTACTTCGCCTAGGGCGTCCTCCAGTCCGGGCTCATAAAAAGGTAGCTTTCCCTGACTGAACAGCTCAATTTTTGAGGCGTCGGGGTCAATGCCGATAACTTGGTGCCCCAGTTTGGCGAAGGCCACTGCCGTTGTTGCGCCCAGGTAACCAAGACCAATAATTGTCAGTTTGAGCTTCACGAGCACGAGTTTAAGAAGTGAACATTAGCTTTGAACACGACACGGAGCGAAGTAAGCGAGTGTTCGGCAAAGTTTTGACGAATAGAAACCTACAGCAACAAGCGTTTACCGATCATTCAAACGCTGGCTACCAAGTTGAAGGTGCAGGCTCTTTCACTCTCGGCAAAAGCGAGCTCTTGGCCCAGTCGGCCACCCACTTTGGCAAAACCGGCTGCTCGCCCTGCCATTCGATTGCCTCTAGCACCTGGGCCGGGCTCACTATTCCGCGCGGGTTCTGCAGAAAACGAACCCGCACAATGGCACGAGCAAAAATTTCACCCTTCACCACGAAGCGCTGTTCGAAATAGAAGGCTTCGTCATCCCAGCCGACCACCTTGGTCTCAAGGTCGAAGAGTTGCCATGGCGTCAGTGATTTTCTGAACGTGATGTTTGAAGCGACCACAACCGGATACCACTTGCGCGCCTTCCACTTGGGCCAGAGATTACTGCGCATAGCTTGGTCGTAGCGACCGATGTCTAGCAGGGTAAGAAAAATGCCGTTGTTCATGTGCATGTAGATGTCGAGATCGGTTGGCCACACTCTGAAAGTTCGAATGCCAACTTCGCCGAGGTCGAGCTTTGCTCGCGAACGCCAAGACAGCGACTGCCAGAGCAGTCGTAACCACATATTCAATTTGCGATTACCAGATGGTGACGCGTTGTGATTCTTCGAGCCATAGCTTGTCGCCAGGCTTCACATCGAATGCCTCATAGAACGAACCGAGGTTGCGAACAATCTGGTTGCAACGGAATTCGTTTGGTGAGTGCGGGTCGGTAGCCAGACGCTGAATAACAAGTTCATCGCGACCCTTGCCGCGCCAAGCCTGACCCCAAGACAAGAACAGACGCTGGGCTCCGGTGTAACCATCAATAACTTCTGGTTCTTTGCCGTTCAACGTGTTCATGTATGCCTTGTATGCAATCGAAAGCCCGCCGAGGTCACCGATGTTTTCACCAATTGTGAGTTCACCGTTGACCTTGTTTGAGTCGTCGAGCTGCGCCGGTGAAAGCGCTGCGTACTGATCGATGAGGTTCTTGGTGCGCTTCTCGAAAGCCTCGCGGTCTTCATCGGTCCACCATGATTGCAACGCTCCGTCGCCGTCATACTTCGAGCCCTGGTCGTCGAATCCGTGACCAATTTCGTGACCGATAACCGCGCCGATTGCACCGTAGTTAACGGCGTCGTCGGTGTCTAGGCTGAAGAACGGTGGCTGCAAGATTGACGCCGGAAACACGATCTCGTTGAAGCCCGGGTTGTAGTAGGCGTTCACTGTCTGCGGGGTCATAAACCACTCGTCGCGATCGATTGGTGAACCAATCTTGGCCACCTCAATCTTGGTGACGAATGCAGCAACGCGGCGCATGTTGCCAACCAGGTCATCTCGGTCAATCTCAAGGTTTGAATAGTCACGCCACTTCACCGGATAACCGATCTTCGGGGTGAACTTGTCTAGCTTGACGAGGGCCTTCTTCTTGGTCTCGTCGGTCATCCACTCGAGGGCAAGAATGCTCTCGCGGTATGCCTCGATGAGGTTGTGCACCAAGCCATCCATGCGGGACTTAGCCGCTGGGGGAAAGTGCTTCGCTACGTAGATTTCACCGACGGCTTCGCCGAGTGAACCCTCGACGGCCTGAACGGCACGCTTCCAACGAGCACGCATTTCTGGCTGCCCGGTTAGCTTGCGACCATAAAAGTCGAAACGGGTGTTTACGAAATCTTCACTCAGGTATGGGGCCATCTGATTGATGAGGTTGAAGGTAAACCATGACTTGAGTGACTCAAGGTTTTTGTCTGAGAACATTTCGCCAAGACCGGTAAAGAAACTTGGAGTCATGATGACGCTCTCGGCCAAAATCTTTTTGTCTAGCCCAGCGCCATCGAGCCATAGCTGCCAGTCGAAGTTGCCGCTTAGTTCTTGCAGCTCATCGAATGACTTTAGGTTGTAAGTCTTTTCTGCATCACGAGTTTCGACAACGCTCCAGTGGTGCTTCGCGAGCGCGGTTTCGAATTCGAAAACGTTTTTCGCGTGCGCTGCTGCATCTGCTGCAGACCAACCGGCGAGCTCAAACATCTTCGCGATGAAAGGAACGTATGCCTCTCTAAACTCTGCATACTTTTCTTCGCGATAGTAAGACTCGTCAGGAAGACCGAGGCCACCCTGGTAAAGGTTTACGAGATAACGGGTTGGGTCACCCGGATCGTTGTTGACATACATTCCGAATTGACCGTCGATGCCCTGAACAGAAATCTCACCGATGAGCTTGTTCAGTTCGGCGATGCTAGAAATGTTTTCGATGCGAGCCAAGTCATCTGCGATCGGTGCCTTGCCATATTCGTTTGCACGTGCTTCGTTTAAGAATGAGCCATACATGTCACCGATCTTTTGGCTAACGCCTGGCTTCGGGTTCTTGGCGGCATCCTCGAGAATTTCGCGAACGCGCTCTTCGCTGAGGTCTCGCAAGATCATGAACGAACCGTAGGTCGCCTGATCTGAAGGAATCTCAACCTCGTCTAACCACTTGCCGTTGGTGTGGCGAAAGAGGTCGTCCTGTGGGCGAACCTTGGTGTCGAAATTAGCAATGTCTAGGCCGGGTTTGATTGTCATAACGCCAAGGCTACAATTTTTATGTGGAACTTCAAAAAATCATCCTTTACTACGGCTTTGCGCCGGTCGCCGATCCTGAGGCTCTCAAGCTCTGGCAGAAGACCCTGTGCGAATCGCTTGGCCTAAAGGGACGCATTTTGATCTCGAAACACGGCATTAATGGCACTCTCGGTGGCGATATGAGCGCCCTAAAGAAGTACGTACGCGAAACCAAGCAGTTTGCGGGCTTCGGCAAGATCGACTTCAAGTGGTCTGAGGGCACCGGCCAGGATTTTCCTCGACTGAGCGTCAAGACCCGCAAGGAACTGGTGGCTTTTGCCAGCCCAGATGAGATCACGGTCGATAAGTCGGGCGTAACCAACGGCGGCAAGCACCTAAAGCCCGCAGAGGTCAACAAATTGGTCGAAGAGCGCGGCGACGAAGTGGTCTTTTTCGACGGCCGCAACGCCTTCGAGGCCAAGATTGGCAAGTTCAAGAACGCCATCGTGCCCGAAACCGACACCACCCACGATTTCATCCGTGAGCTAGACAGCGGCAAGTACGACCACCTCAAAGACAAACCGATTGTCACCTACTGCACGGGCGGCATTCGCTGCGAGATTCTCTCGGCAGCCATGATCAACCGCGGTTTTCAAGAGGTCTTTCAGATGCAGGGTGGCATCGTGCGCTACGGCGAAGCCTTCAAAGATAAGGGCCTCTGGGAGGGCTCGCTCTATGTCTTCGATGAGCGAATGACTATGGATTTCAGCGACGAAACCAAGGTGATTGGCGAGTGCGAGGTCTGTTCGGGCCCGACCAAGAACTTCGTGAACTGCGCCAACCTGGGTTGCAAAGACCTGGTTTTGCTCTGCGATGACTGCTCGGCCAAGTCAGAGAACCTGGTTTGCAAGCCAACCCACACCCGCGGGCGGGCAAAAGACCTAATCGGCTAGAGCCGTTTGCCGTGCTTGAGCCCTACAAAATGGCTCAAAGGTAGACTTCTAGAGAAGACGAGGTGTGTTTTGGGCTTTCTAGAAAACTTTGAAAAAGGACTTGAGCGCATCGTCACGGGCGCTTTCAGCAAGACCTTTAAGAGTGAGCTACAGCCAATCGAGATTGCCTCGGCTATTCGAGCCGAAATGGACTCAAAGGCCAGCATCGTCAGCCGCGACCGCATTTTGGCACCAAATACCTTTAGCGTTCGCCTCTCTGCCGCCGACTTTCAGCGCATGCGTGCGCTCGGGGCCAACCTGGTGGCCGAACTCACCACTCTCAGCCAGAACCACGCCCAGAAGCAGGGTTTCCAATTTGGTGCAGCCCTAGACATCAAGCTGGTCGAAGACGGCAGCCTCAACCTGGGCCAGATCGTGGTTGCTTCGACAACCGAAGAAATTGCCGTCACCTGGGGCCCACAAATCGAACTCGACGGGCGCATCTACTCGCTAAAGGCAAGTCGCACCTCGGTCGGTCGCGACTCAAGCGCCGACATTCAGGTTGATGACAGCGGTTTGAGTCGCAAGCACTTTGAAATTCTCTGGGATGGTGCCAAGGCGGGCATCCGTGATTTGGGTTCGACAAACGGCACCAAGGTCGACGGTCGAGCGATGACCGAAAGTCCTTTGCAGAACGAGAGTCAAATTTCTGCCGGGCGAAGCGTTTTCACCTTTCGAATTGTTGCGAGCAAGGTGAGCCATGAGTGAGTTAGCACTGTTCATTGTTCGAATCGCGTTTCTTGTGGTGCTCTGGATTTTCCTATTTAGCATTCTCTCTGTGATTCGTGCCGACCTGTTCGGTCAAAAAGTTTTTTCTAGAGTTGCAGAAGCAAACTCCCCGCAGCGCGTTTCGTCGCCGGTGATTCCTCAGGCACCAAGCAACTCGCAAACAGAGATGCTGATGACCGAACCCACCGGGGCTAACGCAACGAAACTTGTAATAACCGAAGGCGATCGCAAGGGTTTCACACTTCGACTGGATCGACGAGAGATAACAATCGGTCGAGCAGACAATAGCGATCTAGTGATTGAAGATGAATACGCGTCGACACATCACGCCAAGCTTGTGCTGATCAATAACGATTGGTTGCTTCAAGATTTGAATTCGACTAACGGAACTTTTCTCGACGGATCAAGAATCGGCACTCCTGCCGCTGTGAGACTAAACACCGCCATGCGAATCGGCAAGACCGTTTTCGAGTTGCGAGCGTAACAGCGAATGTCGGTAAAGACCCAGAGCTTTGCGGCTTCGAACGTGGGGCGAGTTCGCAAGAGCAACCAAGACTCTGGTTACGCCGGCTATAACTTTTTCTTTGTGGCCGATGGCATGGGTGGGCACGCCGGTGGCGACATCGCCTCGGCAATAATCGCGCAGGGAGTTGCGAGTGCAGACCGCGAATATGAAGACACCGACCAGGCCCAAGCCTCGGTAGTCGAAGCGCTGCTGGCGGCCAATGAGAAACTGGCAACCACGGTGGTTGAACACCCCGAGCTAAAGGGAATGGGCACCACCTTCTCTGGAATTGTCTTCACCGGCGACCTGGTAACCGTGACCCACATCGGTGACTCTCGTGTCTATATGGTCAGCGAGGGCAAGGTTTCTCAGGTAACCACAGATCACACCTTCGTGCAGCGCCTGGTCGAGACCGGTCGAATTACGGCAGAAGAAGCTCTGACGCATCCGCGCAGAAGCGTTCTGATGCGAGTGCTCGGTGACGTTGAGATTTCGCCCGAGGTTGACACAGAAACTTTCAAAGCTGCTGCTGGCGATCGCTGGATGCTTTGCAGTGATGGACTTTGCGGAGTTGTGCCAGACGCAATCATCAATAACGTTCTGCTGAACAAGTCGGTAGACGCAGAAGAGGCTGCCGCGCTATTGGTCTATGAGGCTCTCGAGCACGGAGCCCCAGACAACGTAACCGTCGTTGTGGTCGACGTGCTTTCGGCAGCCACGCAAAGTGAATACGTTACGCAACCGACATTTGTCGGTTCAGCCGAAAACGAAGTGGTAATCACCAACCGTCGTGGCAGTCGCTTGGTTGAAATCTTTAATCCGAGAATCATTCGCGACCTGCTTGTTCGACAGCCAAACGAAGAAGTGTTCGCCGTCGAGACAGAAGAGTTTCTTGAACGCCTAATGAAAGAGACAAAGAGCAAAGTTCGTTGGCGCAGAATTCGCGGACTCACAATAATCATCAGTTTGATTGTGCTTGCCGGTTTTGTAGCAAACGCTGCCTATAACTACACGCAGACACGTTTCTTCATTGCGGAAGATAACGGCTATGTTGTGATCTACCAGGGCATTCGCGAGTCTTTCGGCCCGCTCGTCTTCAGTCGCGAATATGAACGCACCGAACTTCTGGTCGACAGTTTGAACACCTACCAGCAGCAATTGGTAGAGAGATCGATCAGCGGCGACAGCTTGATAGACATCAAGAACAAACTGGCGACTTTGCTAGAGGTGGGCAAATGACATCTGCCAACACAAGCACTGTCGCGATTGACATTCAGAAAATTGCTCGCGTCACACCGCGCAAGCGAAACATTGAAATTTGGTTGCTGTTCTTTGCGTTCGGAATCAACGCTTTCGAACTTGCGCAGATTCAACTCTCAACCATCGAGATTCTGACTTTTGACATTCTCACCTACTGGGCGCCGCTTGCGATTGCTGCCACAGTGTTGCACTTCATTCTTCGGTTCAGGGCAAGTGAAGCCGACGCATTGATTTTGCCAGCCGTAGTTCTGCTAAACGGCCTAGGCATCGCCGAGATTTACCGTCTCGACCTGGCCACTTTGGCCGCCGGCGGCACAGAGGTCTTTGCCTTCAGACAGGTGATTTGGACGGTCGTTGCCATCGCCGCCGCGAGCGCGGTTGTGTTGTTCGTTCGTTCGCACCTGTTTTTGCGCCGCTACGTATACATCTCTATGGTTATCGGTCTCGTGCTGCTCATATCGCCCGCCCTGCCTTTCATTGGCACCAGCATCAACGGCGCTCAGCTCTGGATCTCGTTTGCTGGTCTCACCTTTCAGCCTGGCGAGCTAGCCAAGATTGCTCTAACGGTCTTCTTCGCGGGCTACCTGGTGACCCGAAGGGACTCGCTCGCCGTTGTTGGCCGCCGTTTTGTTGGCATTCAGCTGCCCCGAGCCCGTGAACTAGGCCCAATTCTGGCAATCTGGGCGGTTAGCCTGCTCGTGCTGGTGAGCCAGCGCGACCTCGGCACATCCCTCCTGTATTTCGGCCTGTTCCTAGTCATGATCTATGTGGCCACCGGTAGAGCAATCTACGTTGTGGTTGGCCTCGGCATGTTCGTCTCGGGTGCTCTGCTTGCCAGCAGAATCATGGATTACGTTGGCGGGCGATTCGACTCTTGGTTGAATCCGTTCGACCCAAAGTTCTATGACGCCGCTGGCGGAAGCTACCAGTTGGTGCAGGGTCTTTTTGGGCTAGCTCACGGCAGCGTTCTTGGCACCGGTCTCGGCGGTGGAGTTCCACAATTGGTTCCTCTGGCAGAGAGCGACTTCATCATCGCTTCTCTCGGAGAGGAGTTGGGCCTGGCCGGCATGTTTGCGATTCTCGCTGTCTACCTCTTGATTGTTTCTCGCGGACTTCGAGTTGCGTTTAATCACAATGACGACTTCAGCAAGTTGCTAACTCTTGGTCTGAGTTTCGTAATTGCCTTGCAAACTTTTATCGTTATCGGTGGAGTAACCCGAGTTGTTCCGCTGACCGGTCTAACCACACCGTTTCTTGCGGCCGGTGGCTCGTCTCTTCTTGCCAACTGGATCATCATCGGCTTACTGCTGCGAATCTCTGACACCGCCGATTCACGTGAGCGAAGCGGGGTGAGTTCCTTTTGAACCGCGAACTTAAGCGCGTCGTTATCGTGATCATGGCGATGTTCGTTTCGCTGTTAGTTTCTTCCTCGACAATTCAGGTGCTCGCAGCCGATGAACTCGGACGAGACCCACGAAATGTTCGTTCGGTTTATGACGCATACAAAACACAGCGCGGTGCGATTCTGATTGACGGCACTCCAATTGCATATTCAGAAGCTTCGGATGACAACTTTCGTTTCTTGCGCATCTATGAAAATCCGATGTATTCGGCCATAACCGGTTTCTTTAGTTTTTATCAGGGTGCCACCGGCCTTGAGTCTTCGATGAACAGTTATCTCACCGGCAAGAACTCATCGCAGTTCTTCGAACAGGTCAACGCGCTTCTAAGTGGTAACCCGGTTACCGGTGCGTCGGTTGAGCTCACGATTGATCCGGTGGTGCAGAAGGCTGCCTGGGATGCGCTCGGCAAACTCAAGGGTGCCGTCGTTGCCCTTGATCCCAAGACCGGCAACATAATCGCAATGGTTTCGAAGCCGGGCTTCGACGCTAACCGGCTGGCCGTGCACGACGGCATAACTTCTGGCAACAACTACGCCGAGTTGCTAGCCGACACGAGCAGCCCGCTGGTCAACAAGGCAATCAGTGGCACGCTCTATGCGCCGGGTTCGGTCTTCAAGATTTTGGTCGCCGCCGCAGCTATCGAAAGTGGCAAGTACACGGCCGAGTCGACGCTGCCGAATCCGGTGAAATACAAGCTGCCGGGCACCAACACCTTCATTCAGAACAGCGGCGAGGGCAAGTGCGGAGGCAAGGCCACTGTCTCAATTGCCGATGCGCTGCGATTCTCTTGCAACATTCCGTTTGCTCAGCTCGGCGTCGAATTGGGCCAAGAGGCTATTCGCGATCAGGCCGAGAAGTTTGGTTTCGGTAAGACCGTCGAAATTCCACTTCGTTCGACAGCAAGCGTGTATCCAGAAAACATGGATGACGCTCAGACAGCAATGTCTTCTTTCGGCCAGTTCGATGTTCGAGTGACACCATTGCAG
>JAIOXI010000002.1:0-65082 GCA_021741685.1 Rhodoluna sp. | reverse complement strand
CTAGATGACTAAGGCCAAGGCCGTCTCGACGCTGCACCCCGCTGTCACCGACTCGCTCTACTTCGACGCAAGGTACATCCGTGTTGATCACCACGATGGAATAAGTCGATTCTCGGCCGGGCTCTGTGATGCAATCAGCAAACGCATCGACACGATTGCAATCATCAGCGACAATCGACAACTAGAGTCGCTTCCTGCCGGGATCAAGTTCGTCAAACTCAACGATCCGGTTTCGCTGATTGGCGAAGCGTTTATTGCCCACAAGCTAAATCGCATGCAGGCAAGGCTGGTGTTTTCACCCATGCAAACCATGGGCACGCTGACTCGTAAATACAAACTGCTGCTCACTTTGCATGACCTCATTTACTATGCGCATCCGGCTGCGCCACCGAGCCTTCCGCCGCTGATTCGCTTTGGCTGGCGTTTGTTTCATAGCTTCTATTGGCCGCAACGAGTTCTGCTAAACGCCGCGGATGCGGTGGTTACGGTGTCGCAAACCACCAAAGCACTTATTGCAAAACATCGGTTAACCAAGCGTGAGGTTCACGTGGTCTATAACGCTGCAGCGCATAACGACGAACAACACCAGGTTGCGCACAGCAGACCGACTGGAACACAGAAACTGATCTACATGGGCAGCTTCATGGACTACAAGAATGTCGAAACGCTTGTCTCGGCCATGAATCTCTTGCCGAATTACGAGTTGCATTTGCTAAGCAGAATCACCGATGAGCGCAGGGCAGAACTCTCGGCTCTCAGCGAGGGTTCGAACGTGATTTTTCACAATGGAGTGAGCGAGGCCGAATACCTGAGCCACCTAGACGACGCCGTTGCTCTGGTTTCTGCTTCTTTAGATGAGGGGTTTGGCATACCGGTCATCGAAGCAATGGGTCGGGGTTGCCCGGCAATCGTGAGCGATATAGAGATCTTTCGAGAGGTGGGTGGTTCGGCCGCCAAGTTCTTTGAGCCCAAATCACCTGAACAGTTTGCCGCTCAGGTTGTCAGCCTCGAACCACCGTCCGAATGGCGAAAGGCCAGCAAACAGTCACTTGAGCAGGCAAAGAGATTTAACTGGGAATCTTCGGCCGAGGGACTGATCGAGGCAATCAACTCGCTATACCGCTAGCCAAGAGGCAATAGCCTCCGCCGCGACCCTACTTTGAGCGTTCGGCTAGAGAAGCGGGCTCGTAACTCTCGATTCGCCAGGAGTTTTGTTCGTGCACGATAATGCTCAGCGACGCATTGCTGATTCGCTGCTTGTCGAGCGGAAATTCGCCGTGGCTGAGGATGTTTACCACCGATCGAATAAGGGCTCCGTGACTGATGGTTAAAACCCTGGTTCCCCTGTAGGTTTCGAGCAGCTCGTCCAGAAGCAAGATGGTTCTGGCGTGCAACTCTTCTTCGGTTTCGCCGCCCGGAGCAATGCCGTCTGGATAGTCGCGCTTCCAATCGTGATACATCATGCCTTCAACTTCGCCAAACGATCGTTCGAGAAGAAGTGGCACGATCGCAACTTCACTTATCTGCAATTTGCTCGCAACGATATCGGCGGTGTCTTTCGCTCGCGACAGGGGAGAGCTGGCGATGAAATCCCAGTCGCTGCTTTGCAAAAATGCCGCGGCAGCCTCGGCTTGCTTTATGCCCGTCTCATTCAGCGGCACGTCGGTTACGCCCTGAAGTCGCAGGTCTATGTTCCAGTCGGTTTGTCCGTGGCGCAGCAAGCCAACAACTGTCTTAGCCAAGCAACAACCTTTCGAGAGCGAGCGAGGTGTTCGCTTCAATTTTTGCAACCGCAAGCTCATCTGCCTTGGTTGGACCCAAGTTTACGATGACGATCGGCTTACCCGATTTTGCCGCCGCTCTGGCAAAACGCATGCCAGAGTTCACGGTCAACGAGGTTCCGGCCACCAGCAACGCTTCAGCAGCTTCGAGAGCGGCCATTGCGCGTTCCGATCGATCAATGGGAACAGCCTCACCAAAGAAAACCACGTCTGGTTTCAAGATTGCCGAGCACCTTGGGCAGTCGGGAATAGCGAAATCGGCAGGAGCCTCCACTTCGGCATCGCCATCCGGCGAAAATTCAATGCTGTCGCTCTTTCTGACGCTTGGATTCAGCGCGAGTAACAAGGCATCCATGTCGAGGCGATTCATCAATTCTTTGCAACCCGTGCAGGCCACTCGATCCAATCGGCCGTGCAAATCAATAACGTCAAGAGCGCCCGCGGATTGGTGAAGACCGTCAACATTTTGAGTGATGATTTTGCCCAAACGACCATTGGCCTGGGCTGCCGACAAGCTTCGATGGCCGAGATTCGGCTTTGCATCTGCAATTCGGCTCCAGCCGACAAAGCTTCTGGCCCAGTAACGCACTCGGGCCTCGTGAGAACCCATAAAGACGTCGTAGGTCATCGGGTGTTTTGCCACTCGACCCTCGCCGCGATAGTCGGGAATGCCTGAATCGGTGCTTAGTCCGGCACCGGTGAGAGCCACGATGCTCTTGCCCTGCAGAAGGTCTCTGGCCACGTCTATCGAGTATGCGGCCGCTGCGCTGAGTGAATCCGCCCGTTCGACCATCATCCAAGTGTAAAAGGCGCTCAAACAAAAAACCCCACACGTGAATGCGGGGTTTTTCGTTTAGCTGTCTCAAGCTACGTGTCCGAAATGGGACTTGAACCCACACCCCCCGAAGAGGACTAGCACCTCAAGCTAGCGCGTCTACCATTCCGCCACCCGGACGAGTGATTGAGTTTTTCAACTCGGCGACAAAAGACGATGGTAGCACGAACACACTTTGCGAGCGAGTTCGATTTAACCCGCAAAACGCGGTGGGCAGGGTAGTTTTGCCATATGGCTACCGAACCGAGACTCGCACTTCAGCAACTTATCGCCGCTCTCGAGAGGCACTTCGAGGCTATGAGCAGCAAGCGTTCCGACGAAGACCCGGCAGTGCAACACGCCTACGAGGTTCTGAAGGATGCGTTTCTCGACTACGAAGAGTCGGTCGACCTAAAGTTCGAAGAGTGGCTGCCTTTCGAATTGGCCGATAACGAAGAAGAGACTGATTGAACTTTTTTGACGCGATCATCCTCGGCATTATTCAGGGGTTGACCGAATTTCTGCCGATATCATCGAGTGCTCACGTGCAGATTGCCAGCCAGCTTCTCGGGCTCGATCAGATGAGTCGACCACAGCTCACCGCCTTCATTGCCACAATTCAACTCGGCACCGAAGCCGCCGTAGTTATCTACTTCTTTAAAGACATCGTAAGAATCGTTCGCGCGTGGTTCGGCTCTCTGTTTTCTGACCCTAAGCAAAACGATGCGGCGAAGGCAGATGCAAAACTCGGATGGCTGATCATCGTTGGAAGCCTTCCCGTGATTATTATCGGGCTCATTTTCAAGAATCAAATCGAGAACCAACTGCGCAATCTCTGGATTGTTGCAGTCACACTGATTCTTTTTGGAATCGTTCTGGCAGTTGCCGACAAAATCGGCAAACGCACTAAAACCATCGAAGAGATTTCAACCCGTGACGGCCTTCTATTTGGTTTAGCTCAAGCCTTAGCTGTGATTCCCGGTGTTTCAAGATCAGGCGGAACTATCTCGATGGGTCTCTTTCTCGGTTACAGCAGGCAGGCGGCGGCTCGCTACAGTTTTCTTCTAGCAATACCGGCGGTGGTGGCCAGCGGAACTTTCGAATTCGCAACCACATATCAACAGCTAGCGCCGAGCGATCTGACGGCAACCGCCATCGCAACAGTGGTTTCGTTTGGTGTTGGTTTCTCGGTGATAGTAGCGCTGCTGCGCTATTTGAACCGAGGCTCGTTTATGCCGTTTGTGATTTGGCGCATCGCGGTTGGTTTGGCTTTGCTAGCGCTGCTTAGCGCTGGCGCACTAGTTGCCTAGGTTCTTTTCGCCCGAATCGTTCGAACCATCTTCTTGGGCTAGGAACTTCTCGAACTCAAGAGCGAGTGACTCTGCGCTGCCAGCACTTTCGTCGGCCGCGTCTCTCGCAGACTCTAGTTGAGTTACATAGGCGGCTAGATCTTCATCATTCTCGGCCAACTCATCAATTCCGCGCTCCCATGCGAAGGCATCATCGCCGAGAGTTCCGTGATTGAACTGAAGGCCGAGCAGGGTTTCAAGTTCAATCAAAAGTGACAGCGTTGCCTTCGGTGACGGGGAGTTGTGAACATAGTGCGGGACCGGAGCCCAGAGCGCAACCGACGGAATAGCCGCCTCTTCTAGCGACATTGCCAATACCGAGATGATTCCAACCGGACCTTCGTATTCGCTTGGTTCAATCGCAAGCTGTCGGCGAATCACCGGACTCTGACTTGAGCGCGACACTTTAATCGAGCGAGTGTGCGGGCTATCAGATGGAACCGCTCCCAGAAAAATCACCTGGTCGATTTCGCAATCCTCAACGAATTCCATTATTTCTGCAGAAAAAGACTTCCATCTGCGCGCCGGTTCGTTACCGATAAGAAAGAACAGGTCGGCGAATCTAGGATTTTCTTCGGCGGCTTGCTTAGAGCTTCTTAACAACTCAGCGCCCGGCCAGTTTATCTCGCGTTGGCCGTCTTCGTCATTTGACACAGTGGGTCGTGAAAACTGAAAGTCGTAATAGTCTTCTGGATCGACCGCAGCCACGACCTCGGCATCGAGCTCGCTGACCAGGTGCTTGAGCAGTCCGCTCGCACCCTCGGCGGCGTCGTTCCAGCCTTCGAACGCGACTAATAAGGTTTTGCCTTCAAAAAATGGGTTTGCCAAACCGAGCTCCAATTCCCTCAACTAAACATTAGGCGAACTGCAAGGGTAAAATTGACGCATGTCTAACGCCTATCCCGCCGCCGTTCTATGGGACATGGATGGCACTCTGATTGACTCAGAGCACTATTGGCTATCCAGTGAGCAAGAACTCGCAGAGAGTTGGGGAGCGCAGTGGACATCTGAAGATGGCGAGAAACTCATCGGGATGAGCCTCTATGAGAGCACTGAAATCATCAAAGAAAAATTGGGCATCGACATCTCACCCGCTGAGATAACAGAAATCCTTACCAATTCGGTGACTCTAAAACTAGAAAAGCAGATTGTCTGGAGACCCGGAGTACTAGAACTAATGGCAGATCTGCAGGCCAAGGGCATAAAAACCGCACTGGTAACCATGTCAATGCGCCGAATGGCTCTCTCGGTCGCCGAGAGACTACCGACCGGGCACTTCGATGTCGTGGTGGCCGGTGACGACGTCACTCGCGGCAAGCCTCATCCAGAGCCTTATTTGAGAGCGGCCGAACTTCTCGGCGTAGACATTAGAGATTGCGTAGCTATTGAAGATTCGTTGACCGGCCTGACTTCTGCAGAGGCCTCGGGTGCCATTGCGATTGGTATTCCTAACATCGTGCTTTTGCCTGAACAAGAGGGCAGAATTATCTGGCCGACCCTTCTTGGACTAACCGCCGAAGACTTTTCGGACCTTTACCGAGAGAAGCGAGCCACCGATGTCTGACAAAGCGAATTTGCCAAGGGGTCCGTTTCGAATCGGCGACCGAGTTCAACTCACCGGCCCCAAGGGTCGCCTCAACACGATCACTCTCGAAGCGGGTGGCAGCTTCGGCACCCACCGCGGCGAACTAAAGCACGATGACATAATCGGTCAACTCGAGGGTTCGGTCATCAAGAATCACAATGGCATCGAATACCTGGCACTTAGGCCACTGCTAACCGACTTCGTGCTGTCAATGCCTCGCGGGGCAAATATCATCTACCCAAAAGACTCAGCGCTGATCGTCACAATGGGTGATATTTTTCCGGGAGCACGCGTGGTCGAGGCTGGAGTGGGTTCTGGCGGTTTGAGCATGTACTTGCTTCGAGCCATTGGGCCAACCGGACGCTTAGATTCATTCGAGCGCCGCTCGGAATTTGCCGAAATTGCCAAGGCAAACGCGGTGAGCCAACTTGGCTACGAACCAAAGAATTGGCAAATTCACATCGGCGATTTGCAGCAGCGCCTCTCCGAAGTTGTTGCCACGCACGAAGCCGACCGAGTTGTGCTCGACATGCTTGCCCCCTGGGAGTGCGTCGAAGAGGCGGCAGAAGCTCTGGTTCCGGGCGGACTAATCATCGGCTACGTTGCCACCGTGACCCAACTCTCGAGATTCACCGAAGCGGTCAAGGTCAGCGGCCACTTTGCTGAAGCCGAAGCATTTGAGACCTTGTTCAGAACCTGGCACCTGCAAGGTCTTGCCGTGCGTCCGGATCACCGCATGATTGGTCACACCGGTTTTCTCGTGACGGCCAGGAGACTCGCTCCGGGCACCGTGTTGCCAAGATTCAAGGGAAAGCAGAAGCCAGACTTCAGCGACGAAGACTTGACCGCTTGGAATCCTGACCATCTTGGAGAACGTTCGGTCAGCGACAAGAAGTTGCGCAAAACAGTTAGAAACGCCACTTCTTCGGCACAGGCGCGTCTAGATCAAGACAAGCCTGCCGAGCCTGACAGCAAAAAATAGTCCCGAACGTAAACTTGACCAACACAACAGAAAGTATCAACTTGCGCAAATTCCTCGCAGCGGCGATCGTCGCTCTAACCGTGACCATTTCAGGTTGCTCCGCGGCACCAACCGGTTTAGATGCCGACTACGCCTCGCTTCCCGAAGTTTGCGAGAAGTTCACCACGGGTGATGCCTCAGCAAAAATCAGCGCAACCGGGGCCTTCGGAACCAAACCGACTGTCACTTTCACCTCTCCGCTGAGCACAGATGTAATGGAAACCAAGGTTTTGATTGAAGGCACTGGGCCAGCATTCAAGGGTGGGGCCGAGGTCAAGTTTGAATACGTGGCCTATAACGCCGGCAACGGAAACGAATTTGCGGCATCAAAATACGATGGCACTGACGCAGTTGCTCAGTTCTTCACAACCGGACAAAAACTTGATTTCTGTCACGCCCTCTCTGGAGTTAATGAGGGGTCGAGAGTGGCCGTTTTGATTCCAGCCGCGATGGCGCACGACGGTCTCGGTGACCCAGCAAGCGGCATCGCCGCAACCGATAATCTGATTTTCGTAATCGACCTTCAACGGGTTTACCTGCCAAAGGCTGTTGGTGAAGCCCAGCCAGCTCAGACAGGTCTTCCAACCGTGGTGCTAGCAGCCAGCGGTCAGCCAGGGGTTCAAATTCCAAAGAGCCAAGCTCCAGCCGAATTGAAAATTGTCGACCTGATCAAGGGTCGCGGTGAAACGGTTGCCATCGGTGACACGGTTACCCTGCACTACAGCGGTTTTCTCTGGAGCAACGGAACCCAGTTCGATTCATCTTGGAACGCGGGTGCGCCCGTGCAGTGGTCACTCACCGAGACCGGATTCATCAAAGGTTTCGTTGACGCACTGGATGGCGCTGTGGTTGGCTCTCAGGTGATGGCAATCATCCCGCCGAGCTTCGGTTATGGAGACCAAGCCTCAGAGTCGATACCGGCAAACTCGACCCTAGTTTTTGTAATTGACATTCTGGGTGTCGACAAGGCTTCAAGCAAGTAAGGCAAATTGGGGGAGAACATGAACGAAAATGAAGAATATCAGCGTGATGCAGCTGATCCTTCGGAACGCCTGCTCAATCTAACGCTGCTATTGGCTTCAACCAGCATTGGCATGACCAAAGAAGAAATTTTTGTTGCCGTCCGTGACTACCGAAATGATCGCGAGGGCGGCATCAAGATTGACGCACTCAACAGAAAGTTCGAGCGCGACAAGAAAGACCTGCTGAAAAGCGGCATCAAACTCGAGACCGTGATTCTTGACTCTGACATGGGTGACAATCAAGAGACTCGCTACCTGATAAACCCGAGCGGATTCCAGTGGCCTAAAGGCGTGAAACTTACAACGAAACAATTGCAACTCTTGCAATTGGCATCAAGTGTTTGGCGTCAGGCATCGTTATCGAGCGATGCGGCAAGCGGCCTCGACCGACTTCGCGCCCTCGGAGCAACCTCTGCCAACACAATCACCGCGGCCTTTGCACCACGAATTAAAACTCATTCGCGCGCATTCGTGCCGCTGACAAACGCCGTAACCGAGCGCTTGCAGGTGAGTTTCTTATACCGCAAGGCCAATTCGGGTGAAGCCGAGCTGCGATCGCTACAACCTTGGCGGATCTCTCACATCGAGAATCAATGGCTAGTTCAAGGCTGGGATGTGGATAAAGCCGGCTTTAGAAATTTTCTATTGAAACGAATAGTTTCGGGGGTCACGGTCAGTGACACAGAATTTGATCGACCAACACAACAGCAAATTGACGAATTGCAAGCCGATTTAGACAAACACATCGCGAACAACATTGCGGTTTTGAAAGTCAAGCGCGACTCTCTGGCCTGGTTTCATTTCGATCCACCGAGTTCGAGCAAAAGTGAGTGGCAAGAAGTCAAAATTCAATTCATGGATTTGGATCTGCTTGCAGACGAGCTTCGAGACTATGCCGGCGAGATCACGGTCGAAGAGCCAGCCGCTCTAGATCGAGCGATTCGCTTAGGTTTCGAGAAGGTGGCTGCAGCTCATGCCTAAAGCCGGAAGACCAAACGCAAGCGAACGATACAACTTTCTGATGCCGCTAATCGGCTTTCTTATGCGAAACTATGGCGTCAAAATTTCGGCCGTCGCGGCACATTTCGAAGTCACTGAGGAATACGTTCGAGAATCCATTACTACGTTGAACTCAACGGCGTCACAAAAGAGCCCAAGTTTCGAAGAGACCTACTACTACATCGATATCGAAGAAGATGGAAGAATCTATCTCTCACAGGCTGACGTAATCGACGATGCCCCGCGACTGTCAGCTCGGCAGGCTTCGGCGATTGCCGCTGGGCTTGGAATTCTGTCAGCGCTTCCGGAGTTTTCGAGCGAAGGAGAGATCGCCGAATTGCTCGAGATTCTGGCAAATGGAACGACCGAGAGTGCTCCGGCAGCGATTCACTTCAGACCTGGAACCGTCGATGCCGACGCGGCAGAAATTCGCAGAGCCATGCTCAACAATCACCGAATCGAGTGCGAGTACCGAAACATCCGTGGTGAGCAGAGCGTTCGTCAAATTGATCCAATTCGCCTAGATCCGCACGGAGACATTTGGTATCTGCGCGGATATTGCATTACCAACAAGCAGCTACGCAACTTTAGGCTCGATCACATGCGTGCGGCCAAAGAGCTCGAAGTTGATATTTGCGAAGAAGCCAAAGCGATTCAAGAGATTGACGATGAGGCTTACATCGCCAGCGAGAGTGATGTTGAGGTCACTGTTGAGGTAGATCCAGAGGCGCAGGCGATGTTAGGCGACTTCGCTGCCACGATCTTGAAAACCGACAGCAAAAACAACACAGTGACGGCGCTAATCAAGATTGGTTACCTTCCGTACCTCGGTCGTGTAATTGCTCAGTATGGCGGTGCCGCACGTGTTCTAGCTCCAGAGAACGCTCGACAGGTGGTTCGCAACTACGCTCTGACCGCACTCGGGCTAGAGCCCGAAGGTCTGCCGGAGCAGGACTAATGAGCTGGTGGGTGCAACTGCTGATGTGGGTCGTGCTGGTACTCGCATCGCTTGCCTACCTGGGTTTCTTGCTCTATCGACTAGTCAAAAAGGGCGCAGGTGTGCTCAAGGTTGCCCAGCCAGCGATAGACCAGCTCGTGCTTCTCAGCAAAACGCTAGCACCCACCGCGACCTATCAGAAGCCAAACGACAATTTGCTTGATGACGTCAATGTGCATCTAATCGAACGGGCAAAACTGCTGAAAAGACGCGCACGAGCCGCCGAGCAGAGACAGCGTAGGCTTATAGACAAGTTGAAGCACCCTCAGGAAAGTGAGAGCAAACATGCCTAACATAGGTGGCCCAGAATTACTCATCATTCTGGCGATTGTGATTTTGCTATTTGGCGCGACCAAGCTGCCTGGACTGGCTAAGAGCATGGGCGAGTCAATTCGCGTTTTTCGAAAAGAGCTGAAACCCGGCGAATCTAAGACAGAGAAGACGCCAGAGGCCGAGCAGGGCGAAAAGCCTTCTGACAAGTAGTGGCTGGGCGAAAGAACCCTGAAGGCAAAATGCCATTCAGGGGCCACCTGATAGAACTTAGAAAGCGACTGGTTTGGTCCGCCGCCTTCGTACTGGCGGGTGCGGTCGTTGGTTGGTTTCTATTCGATCCGGTGTTTGCACTTCTTCAGCAGCCGATAATCGACCTCGCCAAAGAAGATGATCTCAACGCTTCGGTCAACTTCGGCACGGTACTCGGAGCTCTTGATCTTCGCATCCAAGTTTCGATTTTTCTCGGTGTTTTTGTATCAAGCCCGGTTTGGCTCTACCAACTCTGGGCTTTCATCACGCCAGCACTAAAGCGGCGCGAAAAGAAATTCACGCTGTTTTTTCTTTTTACCGCGGTGCCGATGTTTCTGGCCGGTTGCGCGATGGCCTGGGTGGCGTTTCCGACGTTTGTTCGCACACTGCTCGGATTCACGCCCGAGGGCAGCGCAAACGTTATTAGCGCAAGCGAATACGTGCTTTTCGCTCTGAGGATACTTTTGGTGTTTGGAATCACTTTCGTAATGCCGGTGGTCTTGCTGCTACTGAACTTCATTGGCGTTTTGAGCGCAAAGAGCATCATCAAGTCTTGGCGCATCGCCGTTCTCGTGATTGCGTTGGTTGCGGCGCTTGCCACGCCGACGGCTGACCCCATGTCGATGCTTCTGGTCATGGTTCCGTTGATTCTCTTGTATCTGCTGTCTGCGTTAATTGCGTGGTTTCACGATCGAATCAAGGCGAAGCGCGCTACACCCGTTGAATCGGGTGACTAGTGGACGATCTGAGCCCGGCGGAGCGCTTTGCTAAAGCCAAGGCAACCAAACAACCGCGGTCGCTGACAGCATTTCTCGACACAATTTCATTTGGCCTAGATGACTTCCAAGTCGAGGCATGCACCGCACTAGCCGCTGGAAGCGGAGTATTGGTAGCTGCGCCTACCGGTGCCGGAAAAACAATAGTTGGTGAGTTTGCGATACATCTTGCAATCGAGACCAATCAGAAAGTTTTTTATACGACGCCGATCAAGGCGCTGAGCAATCAGAAGTATCTCGAATTAATGACTCGTTATGGTGCAGACCGGGTCGGTTTGCTGACCGGAGACACCAATCAAAACGCCGACGCCCAGATTGTCGTGATGACAACCGAGGTGCTGCGAAACATGATTTATGCCAACAGCAACAACCTGATTTCGCTGGGATTCGTGGTCATGGATGAAGTGCACTATCTCGCAGACAGGTTCAGGGGAGCGGTTTGGGAAGAAGTCATTCTTCACCTGCCGAAAGACGTCAAGATAGTTTCACTGAGCGCAACCGTGTCAAACGCCGAAGAGTTTGGTGCATGGCTAGATGAAGTTAGAGGCGATACAAAAGTCATCGTGAGCGAACATCGTCCGGTTCCGCTCAATCAACACGTGCTGTTTGGTTCAGAATTGATGAATCTATTTGAGGAGTCAGAGGGCTCGGTTCGGGTCAACCCTGACCTAGCTCAAAAACATGCGCAGAAACTTCGGCAACCAACTAATCGCCCGATGCGCGGCCGCGGCGGATATCCTGGAGCTCCGCGAAATCAGGGTCTCATTCACAAACTTTCGAAACCGGAAATCGTCGAAGTACTCGATGAAAACGATATGCTTCCGGCGATCTTCTTCATCTTCTCTAGAGCAGGTTGCGAGGCGGCGGTCAAAGCCTGCCAGAACTCGTCGGTGCGACTAACCACAACAGAAGAGAAGCAAGAGATCCGGCGAGTTGTCGAAGAAAAGTGCTACAACATTGCCGACGAAGACCTCGACACCCTTGGCTACTTTGAGTGGCTAGCTGCGCTCGAAAGGGGAGTGGCGGCCCACCACGCCGGAATGTTGCCCGCCTTCAAAGAGGTCGTCGAAGAGCTGTTTCTGCGCAAGTTGGTGAGGGTTGTGTTTGCCACCGAGACTCTCTCGCTCGGAATCAACATGCCTGCCCGCACAGTGGTTCTAGATCGGCTCGACAAGTTCAATGGCGAGGGTCGGGTGCAAATAACTCCTGGCGAGTACACCCAATACACCGGCCGAGCTGGCCGCCGAGGCATCGACACCGAGGGGCACTCGGTTATTCAGTGGTCGGCAAACCTCGACCCGAATTCGGTAGCGGGCCTTGCCAGCAAGAGAACCTATCCTCTGGTCAGCGCCTTTAGGCCGACTCACAACATGGCCGTCAACCTGATCGAGGCATTCGGAAGAAATAGGGCACGTGAAGTGCTGGAGTTTTCTTTCGCCCAATTTCAAGCTGACCGTTCGGTAGTCGGCTTGGCTAAGGGTCTGCGAGAGAAACAGGTCTCGGTCGACGGCTACGCAAAGTCAATGACCTGCCATCTTGGCGACTTCATGGGCTATGCATCAATGCGTCGTGAGATTAGTGACATCGAGCGCGAGCTGGCGTCGAATAGAACCAGATCCGAGCGCGGCAAAGACATTCGCGCTTCAAAGAGTCGTAATGAAAAAGAGCGCCACCTTCAGAAGTTGAAGGCCGACATAAAGCATCACGCCTGCCACACCTGCAATGAGCGTGAAGCACACGCGAGATGGGCAGAGCGATATTTCAAGCTAAAGCGAGAACTAGACTCGGCGCTTTCACAAATCGAAGGTCGCACCAATCAGGTGGCTCGAACCTTCGACAAACTTTGTGAACTGCTCGCCGACCTTGAATACATCGAGCTTGAAGCCGACGATGCAACAGTTCTTGAAAGTGGAAAGACGCTTGCTCGTATCTACGGTGATCGCGACCTGCTGATTTCAGAATGTCTGCGCCATTCGGTTTGGCAGGGCATGGATGCAGCCGCTTTGGCAGCAATGGCGGCTGCACTTGTCTACGAAGCCAGACGCGATGAAGAATTTGAGAGCCGCATGCCGAAAGGTAACTTCGTCGAATACGCAGAAAAGACCGTCGACATGTGGTGGCAGCTCGAATCGCTATCGAAGAAATACAAGTTGCCAAGCACCGAACCGCTCGACTTTGCGATTAGTTTCGCCTTTTACCGTTGGGCATCTGGTGCGAGACTCGACACTGTTCTCGATTTGGCCGACCTTCTAGCCGGAGATTTCATTCGCTGGTCAAAACAGGTAATTGATCTCCTCGACCAGATTGCCCAAACCCAAGATGCAAAACTTGCCGACACCGCCAAACAGGCCGTCGATGCGGTCAAGCGCGGCATTGTCGCTTACAGCTACTACGGCTAGCAAATAGGCTTTGCTCGTGACCAACTCGAAATCTCGACTAGCCCTCGCAAGCCTCATCGGCGTGGCTGGTGGCTTGGTTTCCTCTCTCGCGTACCCGAGCAATTCGATCTGGATTGCGATCTTCGTGGCCATCGGCCTGATTCTCTATGCGATTTCAATTGTCAAACCCGCTCAGGCACTGCTGGTGGGCTTTGTCTCAGGCGTGGCCTTCTATGCCTCTCAAATTCCTTGGATGACGATCTATCTGGGACCGGTGCCTTGGTTAGCGCTCTCGGTTCTTGAGGGCCTTGTCTTTGCGGCCGGCAGCTGGGCCTTAGCTCTGGCCTTCAGGGCCATGAGCGCTTGGATGCCGTCATTCTTTGCAACCGCCTCAAAGGCGCTTGTGATCGCATCGCTCTGGACTGCGCGCGAGTGGGTCGCGATGACTGTTCCATACGGAGGCTTTCCGTGGTCAAGGGTTTCTCTTTCTCAGTCGAACTCTGCGCTGGCACCTTGGGTGTTTTGGGGCGGAAACTCTTTGCTCAGCTTCGTATTAGTTTTTGCGGTGGCTCTTTTGCTTTTCGGCTACCGAGAGCTGGCTATTGCTCAGTGGCGCAAATCAGCCACCGCAGCGGCATTGCTTTTCGTGGTTGCTGTTCCGGCATTCACCCCGCTCGATGCCAAGGCCGAAGTCGGCTCACTGGATGTTGCGGCAGTGCAGGGCAATGCCAAGGCTGGGCTCTTGGTTTATGAACCGCTCGGCAAGATTCTGCAGAATCACCTAAACGCCAGCACGCCGCTAATAGGTGAGCAGCCAGGGCCAGATTTGGTGGTTTGGCCAGAAAACGCGGCAGATAAGAACCCGCAGTTATATCAGGATGCCGAGTTAGCTATCTCTAAGTTTGTCGACACAATCGATGCTCCGCTGATGTTTGGAACCATAACCGAACGTGACGAGCAATTTTTTAACTCGTCGTTGCTTTGGCAACCTAAAACTGGTGAGGCAGACTTTTATGACAAGAAGCGCCCGGTGGCTTTTGGCGAGTACGTTCCTGACCGAGCCTTCTGGAGGCTGCTAGCGCCTGACCTAATAGATATGATTCCGCGCGGATATTCTTTTGGAACTCGAGATGGAATATTCGAAGTGGCAGATAACAAAGTCGGAACCATGATTTGTTTCGAGGTTGCAGTAGACGACATTTCTAGAGAGCTTGTGTCGCAGGGCGCAACTATCTTGATTGCTCAGACCAATAACGCAGACTTCGGCAGAACTAATCAATCAGATCAACAGCTCGCTATCGCAAAACTGCGCGCCATAGAAACCGGAAGAGCGTTTATCAACATCAGCACGGTCGGAACTTCGGCCATGATTTCGCCAACCGGCGAAGTTGTGCAGCAGCTCGAAACCTATACGGCAGACATCATGCGAGAGAACCTGCCGCTGCGAACAAGTCAGACACCGGCCATGTTGATTGGTTCGACACTCGAAATCTCAAACAATTTTGCTGCCCTCGGAATCTTTATTTACACACTTGTCATTTCGCTGCGCAGACGCAGGGGGAGTGCATCGTGAAGAAAGGCCAGGTCAACCAGACCCTGGTGATCATGCCCACCTATAACGAACGGTCCAACATCGTTCGGTCTATTGAACAGCTCTTCAAATTCAATCCAGAAGTGCAGCTCTTAGTGGTCGATGACAACAGTCCAGATGGCACGGCCGACCTGGTTCTAGAAGCCATGGGCCGATTCAAGAACCGCCTGTTTCTCTTGCAGCGCCCGAACAAAGCCGGTCTCGGCCCGGCCTATCTGGCTGGCTTCAACTGGGCTTTCGAGCGCGGCTATTGGCGTGTTGTCGAGATGGACGCCGACGGCAGTCACCGTGCAGAGGACCTGCCCAGACTGCTAGAAGAATCGGAATTCGATTTGGTGATTGGATCACGCTGGATTCCCGGTGGCAAAGTTATCAATTGGCCGATTGCTCGCAAGCTTGTTTCGCAAACCGGCAACCTCTACGCAAGGCTTCTGCTGAAGACAGACATTCGCGATATGACCGCCGGTTTCAGGGTTTACAAAGTCGATCTGCTCAAACGTTTACCCCTTGAACGAATTGCATCCCAGGGTTATTCGTTTCAAGTTGAAATGACATTTCGCAGCATCGCGATGGGCGCTAGCGCAAAAGAAGTTGCCATCACATTCGTCGAGCGCGAGCACGGTGTTTCGAAAATGAATACAGCCATAGTGCTCGAGGCACTATGGCTGGTCACCAGGTGGGGAGTGGCCCGCCTGTTAGGTAAGAATATTTAGAGCTCTGCCTTGCCTAGTGCGCGGCGTCCCTTGATGTAAGCGATTCGCTCTTTCAAGATTTCTTCAAGTTCTTCTGTCGAGCGTCGCTCCAGGAGCATCTCGTAGTGACTACGGCCGGGGCGATTGTTGAGAACTTCTAATTCGATGTGTTTTCCGTCGGTGACAATTGCCGCAAGCTGAGAGCATTGCCTGCACTGCCAGGTCTCTGGTAGGTCTGCTTCAGCGGCGAAGACAATCTCGGTGGTGTGGTTATCTCCACAGATAAACGAGTGTTTGCTGCGTTTAGCCAAGTTGACATTGACTTCGTTCTCTAGGCTCTGCGAACCGAGACGCATGCCGCGCATTGTTTGCTCTGACACTTTTCCTCCTGAGTTTGGTCATTTTGTGACCGAACTTGTTAAACCCAGAGAAGTTTCGCTTTATTCCGCGAGCGCGGCTGCAATCAGATCGATGCGGTCGCTGACCACGCCATTGGCTCCGCGAGCGCGTAACTCGAGCGCGATTGCAGGGTCATTTATCGTCCAGTAGTGCACCTCGACAGCCTGCGACCTAACAGCACGAATGAAGCTCTCGCTATCGAATCGCAGTGGGCCACTCGAGGTCGGAATCTGCAAGGCGTCGAGCCCTCTGAGCGCTGTGCGCAGCAGAGCTGCCGAGCCGACCTTGTGGGCGAACCAGGTCATGAGCAGTCTCACCGCCGAGCCAGAGGTGGCAACATCAGGCACTAGCCGAACAGTAGCCAGGCGCCTCTTCTCACTGAAGCTAGACACGAGCACCCTGTCGTGAGCCTTGAGTCTGGTGATGACCTCTGCGGTTGCCGCGGCGGCATCCATGCTTTTGATGTCGATGTTTACCTTGGCCAACTCAAAACCAACCAGCAGTTGCTCGAGTGACATCATCCTGGCGCCGTTATTCAGGGGGATAGCGGCCAGTTCCCTCCAGTCGAGATCTCTCACCTTGACCTCTGCACCAGCCACTCGCAGAAGGGTCTCGTCGTGACAGACCACCGAAACGCCGTCGCGGCTAGCTCTCACATCAACTTCGAGATAGGTTGCACCGGCCGCCAAGGCCCTCGCGAACGCGGGTTCGGTGTTTTCGTCTATAGGTTCACCCGCAAGACCGACCTGAAGCCCTCGATGGGCAAACAGCCTGAACTCAGCAGGGGAGAGGTACGGCTTAGCCATGTCGGTCTCCTAGCAGTTGGTGCGGTCTAGGCTAGGGTAATGCCCAACCTGCGTTCGATGTCTCGCCTAATGCTAGGGCTGTTCATTTATGGTTTGGCCTTGGCCATGGTAATCAAGGCAGAGATCGGTGTTCCGCCCTGGGATGTCTTCGCACAGGGCATCTCGAAGACCTTCGGCACGACCTACGGGCAGGCCAGCATCGTGGTCTCGGTGATTGTGTTGATCGCTTGGATTCCGCTCAAAGTTAAGCCGGGCATTGGCTCGGTCTTGAACGCCATATGCATCGGCCTGTTTGCCGACCTCTGGATGCCCTATGTGCCGCATTTTGATGGCTACCTAGCTAATTTCGCCATGTTTGTGCTCGGCATGGCCACCGTCGCCTTCGCCACCGGCCTCTATATAACCGCAAATCTAGGCAGCGGCCCCAGGGATGGCTTGATGCTTGGAACCCAACGCGTGCTCAAGTGGCCGTTTTGGGCGGTTAGAACCATGTACGAAGGCACCGTGCTGACCATTGGCTGGATCATGGGCGGTCAGGTGCGCGAGGGAACCCTAATTTTCGCAATCTGCATCGGCTACCTAATGCAGGCCTCGCTCAAGTTCTTCAAGTTTCAGAAGTAGCGCCAGAGAGCCATGCAGCCGGGTCAGCATCGAGAGACAGCCAGAGTGCTACTGGTTGACCCGCAGAAGCGGGTTTTTCTGCTGAAAACGCACTTTGACCCCGAGGTGGGTCTAGAACCCCGCTGGATAACGCCTGGCGGAGGCATCGACGCCGGTGAGACACCCAGAGAGGCCGCCGTGCGCGAATTGCTCGAGGAAACGGGTCTCAGGGTCACCGAAGACCAGCTGGGCAAACAGATTTGGCAACAGGCCGGAACCTGGCGCTGGGGCGACGGCGTGAACTCGCACAGTTACGTAGATTATTTCTTTCAACTCGAAGTTGAAGGTTTTGAACTGGACGATTCCGACTGGACTGACGATGAACGTCGAGACATTTTGGAGTTTCGCTGGTGGAAACTCGAGGATCTAATTGAGCTGGGCGAGATGGTCGGACCACACGGGTTGGTTGATTTTCTGGCGGACCACCTGGCTTAGTCGGTATCCCTTTCGCCGATAATGAACATTATGTCAAGTAGTCGATATTTGACCCTCAGAGCCACTTCCCCCTGGCAGGTTAGTTTCACCGGGCAAATGGTTTTTGCTAGGCCTGCGAGGCCGACATCCATGAAGAGAGTTTTTCTGAGGCCGCGCCTGAGTCGAGTGCATCGAAAACCCTGACTAACTGTCGAGCGAATTCTTCATTTAGCTGCTGCTGGGTTTCGATCTGCTTTTTTGAGAGTTCGTAGGCGACGAGTCCCCCGGCCGCATTTAGCGCAACTACCTCTCGCACCGCCTTATTCTTCGGGTTGCCAGGCTCACTGAAAAGGCTCCTCGCGACTTCGGCGTTGTGTTTGGCATTTGCACCGAGTAAAGCGCTAATTTCAACAGTTTCTAGGCCAAAATCGCTCGGATCGAGGGCGAATTCGGTCACCACTCCCCCTTGAACCAGCCAAATTTCGCTGTTTCCGGTCGTGGTGAGCTCATCAAGCCCGTCTGAACCCCTGAAAACTAGGGCATTTCGACCCCTGGCAGCCAATTCTGCTGCCATCAGCGGCGCGATTTGACGGTCGGCTACGCCAAGAGAGGTTGCAATCGGTTGGGCTGGATTCGCCAGCGGTCCAAGAAAATTGAAGGTTGTTGGCACGCCGAGAGCCTTGCGCACAGGAGCCACGTGGCGCATTGCCGGATGAAAGACCGGCGCAAAGAAAAAGGTCAATCCCACTTCGCCAAAGACCTCTGCGACTCGTTCGGCCGACAAATCAAGTCGAATGCCAAGCACTTCAAGCATCTCTGCAGATCCGGTCTTACCCGAGGCAGAGCGACTGCCGTGCTTCATGACCCCTACCCCTGTGGCTGCCGCCAGGATTGATGCCATCGTCGAGATGTTTACGGTTCCGATCATATCGCCACCGGTGCCGACAATGTCTAGAGCATCTGCGCCAATGTTTAGCAATACTGATTTCTCGAGCATCACGTCGACCAATCCCGAGAGCTCCTCGACGGTCTCACCTTTGCTTCGCAGAGCCATCATGAACGCTCCGATTTCAGCTTCTGACGAAGACCCATCCATGATTTCGGTCATTGCCCAACCGGCCTCCTGCCGAGTTAA
The DNA here is from genome assembly GCA_021741685.1 of Rhodoluna sp. Classification (GTDB taxonomy): domain Bacteria; phylum Actinomycetota; class Actinomycetes; order Actinomycetales; family Microbacteriaceae; genus Rhodoluna. The sequence goes on along the minus strand of JAIOXI010000002.1, from coordinate 46,141 downwards.
GTCGCCCTTGGCTAGAAGTTTTTTGAGAATCGTCGGCCAGCCGATTGTTTGCGTCATGAGGTTAAGTATATTGCCGAAAAACCGCGTGAATTCGCCCGAATAAGCCCGAATTGGCAAGCATCGTGAGTTAGCATTAAGCACATGTCTACTGCGACTTTTTCTTCTCCAACCATCAATCGTCCGAGTGCAACTTCGGTCGGAACTATCGTCTGGCTGGGCAGTGAAGTCATGTTCTTCGCGGCACTTTTTGCCATGTATTTCAGCCTCAGAGCTAACTCACCAGCCCTTTGGGAGGCCGGAACCGAGCACCTAAACGTGCCTTTCGCACTGACCAACACCCTGATTTTGGTTGCTTCATCATTCACCGCGCAGTTCGGTGTCTTTGCTGCCGAGCGCATGCAGCCCCGAGCGACGGGTTGGTCACCAGCTCAGTGGGGCATGGTCGAGTGGTTCCTAATCTCTTACGTTCTCGGTGCCGTCTTCGTTTCTGGACAGGTTTGGGAGTACGCAACCCTAATTTCAGACGGCGTCGCCCTTGACTCCGATTCTTACGGCAGCGCCTTCTACATCACCACCGGTTTTCACGCACTGCACGTTACCGGCGGATTGATTGCGTTCCTTCTTATCATCGGTCGCACTTTCGCAGCCAAGAAGTTCGGCCACTACGAAGCAACCGGAGCCATCGTGGTGTCTTACTACTGGCACTTCGTTGACGTGGTTTGGATTGGCCTGTTCCTTATCATCTACGTTCTCAAATAAGAGTTAGAGCAAATGACAAACAACATGAAAAAGACCCTGAAGAATTCACGACGCAGCCCTCTGGCAGCGATTCTTGTGATCGCGGCGGGGTTAATCATGAGCGGTGGTAGCTACGCTGTCGCAACAGCCGCGGTGGAGACCAGCACCGCCAAGACTGCAATCTCGGCCCAAGAGCAAATTGTCGAGGGCGAGAAACTCTTCTTGGCAAACTGTGCAACCTGCCACGGCACCAATGGTGTTGGAACAAAAGCCGGCCCAACCCTAATTGGTGTCGGTGCCGCTTCGGTTGACTTCCAAGTTTCAAGTGGCCGCATGCCCGGTCAGGCCAGCGGACCTCAGCTCGATAAGAAACCCGTCCAGTTCACCGAAGAACAGATCGCAGCGATGGCAGCCTATGTTGCATCGCTGGGCGTTGGTCCAGAAATTCCTACCGCCGACATGATTGCCGCCAATGGAGATTCAGCTCGAGGCGGAGAACTATTCAGAATTAACTGCGCGATGTGCCACAACGCCGTAGGCGCTGGTGGCGCACTTACCGAAGGCAAGTGGGCTCCTGCCCTAGCTGGCGTTCCGGCCAAACACGTTTACGAGGCAATGGTTACCGGCCCGCAGAATATGCCGGTTTTCAACGACGCCAACCTGACTCCGCAAGACAAGAAAGACATCATCACCTACCTGAACTACGTAGAGACAAACCCATCGGCCGGTGGCTATGAACTAGCCGGGCTAGGTCCCGTTGCCGAGGGATTATTCCTATGGATTTTCGGGTTGGGTCTAATAATTCTCATAACAATGTGGCTTGGCGCGAAGTCAAATTAGTTTTCAATTAAAGGGAGCAACGAATTGAGCGAAAAGGCTAAATCAGCCAAAGAGCATAAGTACGAGGGTGGCTTGGCTGTCGTTTCAGCCGACAAGGTTAAAGACCCCGGTCTTGAGCCACACCGCGTTCGCATGACCGACAAGAGCGACAAGCACGAGCGAAGCGCTAACCGTCAGGTTGCCGCACTCTTCTTGCTGTCAGCATTCGGCAGCGCTTTCTCTATCTATGCCTATTTCGCTTTTCCAATCACAGAAGATCTAGCCACGGTTCGCGCAAACAACCTTTGGCTCGGATTGGGAATCACCCTCGGATTGTTCGGCATTGGTATCGGTGCAGTGCACTGGGCCAAGACTCTTATGCCAGATGCCGAAGTAAGCGAAGAGCGCCACCAGACTCGCGGTAGCGAAGAAGTGCGCGCTCGAGCAATCGAGATCATCAAGCTTGCAGATCAAGAATCTGGTTTCACCCGCCGCAAGTTGATTCGTCGATCAATGTATACGGCGCTAGCGCTGTTTCCGCTGCCGGCAATATTCTTCTTCGGCGACCTCGGACCGAACCCTGGCGACAGCCTTCGCCACACCATGTGGAAGAAGGGCACTCGCCTAGCGAAAGACCCGGATGGCACACCAATTAAGGCAAGCGACGTCACACTCGGATCTGTGTTCCACGTCATCCCAGCCGGTCTTGCAGAGTTGCACCACGACAAGCTAAACGAAAAGGCGAAAGCTGCAGTTCTCCTAGTGCGCGTGAACCCAGCCGAATTAATCGAGACCGAAGAACGCAAGGGCTGGTCTTACGACGGCATCGTTGCGTACAGCAAAATTTGTACCCACGTGGGCTGCCCGGTTGCACTCTACGAACAGCAAACACACCACCTGCTTTGCCCATGTCACCAGTCGACTTTCGACCTTGTGGATGGTTGCAAAGTTATTTTCGGTCCAGCCGCTCGCCCACTGCCGCAGCTTCCTATCGCTGTCGACGCAGAGGGATACCTAATCGCACAGAGCGATTTCAACGAACCTGTCGGCCCTAGCTTCTGGGAGCGTTAAGAATGAGCACAACTACTCCGAACAAAAAGGGCACCTTCCTCGGCAACCGAGCGAACTACCTTGACGAACGCATGGGTGTTGCCGGAATTCTAAAAGAGTTCGGTCGCAAAGTGTTTCCTGACCACTGGTCGTTCATGCTCGGTGAAGTTGCAATGTACAGCTTCGTTGTTTTGCTTATCTCGGGAACCTTCCTAACCTTCTTCTTCCAGCCATCTATGGCAGAAGTCGTCTACGACGGCGTCTACGGCCCGCTCAAGGGTGCCGAGATGTCAATCGCCTACGCTTCTTCACTCGACATCTCGTTTGAAGTTCGCGGCGGAATGTTGATGCGTCAGGTTCACCACTGGTCTGCCCTATTGTTTGTTGCAGCTGCTGGCTTGCACATGTTGCGTGTGTTTTTCACGGGTGCATTCCGCAAACCTCGTGAGATCAACTGGCTAGTCGGTTTCTTTCTTTTCGTCTTAGGCATGGGTGGCGGTTTCACCGGTTACTCACTTCCAGATGATTTGCTCTCAGGAAACGGTCTTCGCATCATCGACGGAATGCTCAAGGGTGTTCCGGTTATCGGAAGCTCGATTTCCTCGCTCTTGTTTGACGGAGAATTCCCTGGCCATGCGGTAGTCGCGAGACTCTATAGCTTGCACATCATGATCATTCCAGCGCTCATCATCTTGCTGCTCGCAGTGCACTTGTTCATGGTGGTCATTCACAAGCACACCCACTATTCGGGTCCGGGTCGCAAAGACACCAACGTGGTTGGCTACCCACTTATGCCGGTTTATGTTGCGAAGGCTGGCGGTTTCTTCTTCATCGTGTTCGGCGCAATCATGTTGATTTCTGCAACCTTCACCATCAACCCAATCTGGAACTACGGTGGGTACGACCCCTCCCCTGTATCGGCCGGAACCCAGCCAGACTGGTACATCGGATGGCTAGATGGTGCGTTGCGTCTTGCACCGTCACACCTAGAAATCGTTGCCCTCGGCGGCACCTGGTCGTTCAACATTCTTATTCCGCTGGTTGTTGGCGTGCTGTTCCTAGTCGTAGTTGGCGCGTATCCTTTCATTGAAAAGTTTGTGACCGGAGACGACCGCGAGCACCACGTTCTAGACCGCCCAAGAAACGCCCCAGTTCGCACAGCCATTGGCGCAGCCGGTGTGACCTTCTACGCGGTACTTTGGGCCGGAGCAGCAACTGACCTCATTGCTACCCACTTCAGGGTTTCCCTAAACCAGGTTCTGCTCAGCATGCAAATCTTGTTGATAGTCGCACCGATTGCAGCATTCTGGGTTACCAAGAGGATTGCTCTGGCTCTGCAGCGCAAGGATCGTGAAATCGTCTTGCACGGTCGCGAGTCAGGCCGAATCATTCGACTGCCGCACGGTGAGTTCGTCGAAGTTCACGAGCCTCTCGACAAGTTCGAGATGTACAAGCTGGTTGATTTCAAGTCATATCAGCCAACCCTTGCCAGACCAAACGAAGATGGAAAAATAACAGTGAAGGCGCGTGTTCGCGCATCATTCTCTAAGTTCTATTTTCAAGACCGAGTTGCACCGGTTGACCAGCTCGAACTCGATGAGGCCAATCACGATCACGCTCCTGCGATCGAAGCAGCGCCGGCAGCCAAGAAGCCCGCTGCAAAGAAAAGCACTACCAAGAAGTCAGTGGCTAAAAAGCCAGTTGCTAAAAAAGCAGTTGCTAAGAAAACCGTAAAGAAGTCAGCTGCTAAAAAACCTGCGGCTAAGAAATCTGCTTCAAAGAAGAAGTAAGCAAATAGAGTCTGCCCCGTCAATTTGGCGGGGCATTTCTCATTGGGGCTGATTTATGCTGAATGCATGAGAGAACTGGACCCGGCAGCCAACCACGCATCTGCCTATCCCAGCAATTACTCGGCAGAACAAAACTCACAGTTCACAGCAGCGTTCAGCGCAATCACAAGTGCTTTCAAGCAAGCACAGCTCGAGGCCGTGCCGGTTTCTGACGACCGAGTGCAAGAGCTTGTGCGGCAGCACTATGAGTTCTGTTCACAATTCTGGGCACCGACAAGAGCCACCTACAAAGCCTTGGCACAGGGCTACCTGCTCCCCTCGCCCTATCGCGACTCATACGAAGCTGTCAGCCCAGGCCTAGCCAAGTTTCACCACGACGCAATTGTGTTTTGGGCAGATACCAACCTGGAATAGAAAATCCCGCCGGTTCACACCAGCGGGATCAATCTAGTTCTGACTAGTGGGCGTTTTGTCCGCGGCTGCGCTCGAACACAAAACCAATAAGAGCGACCATGGCTAGCGGGAAACCGATGAAGAACATCCACCAACCGACAGCAAGTGCTGCGAAGCAAACCGAGGCAAATAGACCCATAAACAGCGGCCACCAGCTCCAAGGAGCGAAGTAGCCAGCCTCGAAGTCGCCGTCTTCTACTCGAGCGTCTAGACGATCTTCAGGAACCGGTCCCTGGCGCTTTTGCGTCATCTGCAAGTAGAAGGCCAAAAACGCAGCCATGATTGCAAGCATGGCTATAGCAGCCGAACCGATTGGCTCAAATGCACCACCGTAGCTGTTGGCATACCAGACGATGTAACCGCCCGATGCGAGGGCATAGAAGGCGGCTAGAAACCACATCAACTGCGCATTGAACTTCATGGTTGACTAGCCCTTCTTCTTTTCGCTCTTAGCCTCTGGTGCCGCGTGCTCCGGGTGATTCAGGTCGAAAGCTGGAGACTCTGAGCGAACCCTCGGCATCGACGTGAAGTTGTGGCGAGGGAAAGGAGACTCGGTTGCCCACTCGAGAGAGCGGCCATAACCCCAAGGGTCATTGAGGGTTGTCTTCACGCCGCGCTTGGCTGTGATGTAGACGTTCCAAAGGAATGGCAACATCGAAATCGCAAGCAGCGCTGATCCGAGAGTTGAAACGAAGTTCATCCACTCGAAGCCATCTTCAGGCAGATAGGTCGCATATCGTCGCGGCATTCCGATTACACCAAGCCAGTGCTGAATCAGGAAGGTTGCATGGAAACCTAGGAAAAGTAACCAGAACTGGATCTTGCCGAGTCGCTCGTTCAACATCTTGCCAGTCATCTTTGGGTACCAGAAGAATATTCCGGCAAACATAGCGAAGACCACAGTTCCGAAGACTACGTAGTGAAAGTGAGCGACAACGAAGTAGCTATCACTGAGGTGAAAGTCGAGAGTTGGCGAGGCCAGGATTACACCGGTGAGGCCGCCGAAGATAAACGTGGTCAAGAAACCGAGCGAGTAAAGCATCGGTGTCTCGTAGGTGATTGAACCCTTCCACATCGTGCCTATCCAGTTAAAGACCTTCACACCGGTTGGCACTGCGATCAGCATCGTTGTAAATGCGAAGAACGGAAGCAAAACACCACCGGTGACATACATGTGGTGAGCCCACACGGTCATCGATAGCGCGGCGATTGCAATGGTCGCAAAAACCAATGTCTTATAGCCGAACACCGGTTTGCGACTGAATACTGGGAAGATCTCCGAGACTATGCCGAAGAACGGCAGCGCAAGAATGTAAACCTCGGGATGCCCGAAGAACCAGAACAGGTGCTGCCAGAGCATCGGGCCACCGTTTTCAGGGTCAAAGATGTGAGCGCCAAAACGACGGTCGGCTCCAAGTGCAAACAGCGCAGCGGCTAGCGGTGGGAAACACATGATGACAAGAATCGAAGTAACCAGAGTGTTCCAGGTAAAGATCGGCATGCGGAACATGGTCATGCCAGGTGCGCGCATGGTCAAGATTGTCGTGATGAAGTTGACACCACCCATGATGGTTCCGAAACCGCTAAGCGCTAGGCCAAAGACCCACAGGTCTCCTCCGAGTCCCGGTGAGAACGTAGTGCTTGAAAGCGGTGCGTAGGCAAACCACCCGAAGCTGGCAGCACCCTGCGGTGTGAAGAAACCTGCTACCGCAATGAACGAACCGAAGAAATAGAACCAGTAGGCGATCGCGTTCAAACGTGGGAAGGCAACGTCGGGAGCACCGATTTGAACCGGCATCAAGATGTTTGCAAAAGCTGCGAACAAAGGTGTAGCAAACATGAGCAGCATGATTGTGCCGTGCATTGTAAACAGCTGGTTGTACTGCTCTTTGGTCTGCACAATGTCTAGGCCGGGTGCTGCCAATTGCGCCCGGATGACCAAGGCCATCACGCCACCGATCAGAAAGTAAACGAAAGATGTAATCAGGTAGAGGTAACCGATTTTCTTGTGGTCGGTTGTGGTCAGCCAGTCAACGACGATTCTTCCCTTTGACTTCTTCTGCATTGAAGCAGAAGGTGCTGTCTTGGTTGCAGTTGCCATCGCCCTTACCCCTTGCCCTCTGAGCCGTTACCGGGCAGATTCTGGTTTCTGTTGTAGGTCTCATCGAGCAAACCGGTGTTGCCCTTCGCGGCAAGTGCTGCCATCTGAGTATCAAACTCGGCTCGAGAAACAACCTTTACGTTGAACAACATCATCGAGTGGTATTCGCCACAAAGCTCAGCACACTTGCCCTTATAGGTGCCCTCTCGTTGCGGGGTCACATACATGAAGTTGCTCTTGCCCGGGAAGGTGTCTTTCTTATACAAGAAATCGATAACCCAGAAAGAGTGCACTACGTCGCGAGAAGTTAGTTCGATCTCTACCGAGGTGTTGACCGGTAGATAGAGAGTCGGCAGAGCCGCTTCGCTTCCGAGTTCGCCGTCGAACTGCGACTGGATGCCGGTTTCGTAAACCATGTTGTCCGTGTAGTTGAAGTCCCAGCTCCACTGCTTTCCGATTACCTGAACGTGCAATTCAGAATCAACCGGCTGCTCGATTTTTGCCATCGTGTCTGCCGTAAAAGCGAAGAAACCGATGACCATGACCAGTGGAACCACGGTAAAGAGAGCTTCGATTGGGTTGTTATAGCGCATCTGCTCTGGCAACGAGCTATCGCCCTTGCGGCGACGGTAGACGATTACCGCATAGAACATGAGTCCCCAGGCGATTAGTCCAACGGCCCATAGAACAATCCAAGAACCGTTCCAGAAGTTGACAATCATGTCGGTGTGGTTGGTTACGCCAGGCTCACCCGGCAGGAATCCCCTAGAGAATTCGTAGGATGAACAACCGGTTAGTACCAATATGAGGGTGGCTGCCAAAGGCAAGGCGGTCCATCTGAACCCATTTTTGCGACGCACAATTCACCCTTCAGGTGCACAACTCTTACTTTTATATCCTACGCTTCGAGTTGGCCCGAACGGTCTGAAAACGCCGAAAATTCGCAGGTTAAAGCAGAAATCCGGCCTCAATCAGAGACCGGACATCCGAGAAATCTAGTTGAAAGAGCTTCCGCAAGCGCACGAGCCTGTGGCGTTCGGGTTATCGATGGTTAGGCCCTGCTTCATGATGGTGTCTTCGAAGTCGATTGTGGCGCCAACGAGATAGTTTGCGCTCTTTTGGTCGACGACGACCTCGAGTCCTTCGAAATCGCGAACTAGATCTGTCTCGGCGAGTTCTTCATCGGGAAAGAGGTCATATTGAAAACCGGCGCAACCGCCAAGTTTTACCTCGATGCGCAGGCGAACATCGGCCGCGAGCCCCTGAGCCTGGAACAGCGCCTTGACGCGATCGCGAGCTATGTCGGTGAGCATTACTTCGTGGCTTAGCGTGTCTGACATGAAATCTCCTTCATAAGACGTTTCTGTCTAAATTCTAGAACCTAGTTGACCCTAAGGTCATTCCCTTTGATGAGAAAAAGACTTTCGGCAACCATAGCTCCGCGCAGGGTGTCCACGTGAACTGACTCGTTGGGGCTGTGCGCCCTAGAGTCGGCATCTTCAACGCCCGTGACCAAGATTTGGGCCGACGGAAAGACCTCGAGTAGGTCTGCAATGAAAGGAATTGAGCCGCCGATGCCAATATCGACGCTTTCGTTGCCAAATGCTGCCGACAGGCTAAGTTCGGCAAGCTTCTTAGCCCAACCGGCTGAATTTGCCTCGAAAGGCTTGCCGAGTTCAACCTCGCCATAGGTCAACTTGGCCCCAAAGGGAACCTGCTGTTCGAGATGCTTTCGAAGCAACGCCAACGCTTCTTGCGGATCTTGGCCGGGCGCTATTCGCATGCTGATTTTTGACTTGACCGATGGCAACAGGGTGTTCGATGACATCGGCACCGACATTGCGTCAATACCGATGACCGTAATCGAAGGTTTGGTCCACATTCGATCGAGAATCGAACCGGTACCGATTGTTGAAACGCCATCGAGCAAACCTGAGTCGATACGAAGCTGTTGTTCTGTGAAGTCGAGATCAGCCGCTTTGCTTGCGTGCAAGCCGGCAACCGCGACGTCTCCGACTTCGTCGTGCAGGCTCGCCAAGAGTCTCAGTGTTGCTGTCATGGCATCTGGAACAGCGCCACCAAACATTCCCGAATGAACCGCGTGGTCGAGGGTCTGCACCTCAACAACCTGCGAAACCAAACCTCTCAGGGTTGTGGTGAGTGCCGGAACTGTGGTCGTCCAGTTGGCCGAATCTGCCACAATGATGACGTCTGCCGCCAGCACGTCTCGATTTTCATCGAGAAAATTGCGGAAGGTTGGAGAACCAGCTTCTTCTTCGCCTTCGATGAAAACGCTTATGCCAACCTCGAAGTCGTTTCCCAAAGTTTCGACAAGGGTTTTGATTGCAGTCAAATGCGTGACGATTCCGGCCTTATCATCGGCCGCTCCCCTGCCATAAATTCGACCGTCAATCAGGGTCGGCTGAAACTCCGGTGTATTCCAAACGCTGAGGTCACCTGGTGGTTGAACGTCGTGGTGCGCATAAAGCAAAATCTGTGGGCGGCCGTTGCGAGCTTCGCGACGCGCCACTACGGCAGGTGCACCAACCTTGCCGTGCGCCTCTGCCCTTCTGATCTCAACCAGTTCAAAAACACCGGTTGATTTGAGCAGCTCGGCAACCGCCTCGGCACTGCGCTCTAGCTGCTGAGGATCGAAGGCATCCCAGGCGATGCCGGGAATTCGAACGAGGTCACCCAGATTCGCTAGGGCAACCGGAAATGCGGCATCGACCTTCTCCTTAACCAAGGTCACAGAGATGCTGTCGAGACGAAGTGAATCTTCAGGGATGTTCATACGGGTAATCTTAAACCGCATAACCAGACGAGGAAACCATGACTGAAAACCAAGATTCACCGCTCGGCAAGGGCAAGGCCACACCTAGCCGTAAGCAGCAGGAAGCCGCAAATCGTCGTCCGCTGGTTGGCGACAAGTCAAAAGAAGCAAAAGCTGCCGAGAGATTGCGCTTGAGCGAGGAACGCAAGATTGCCCGCGAGGGAATGATGCGTGGCGAAGAAAAGTATCTTCCGATTCGTGACCGCGGACCCCAGAAGAAATTCGCACGAGACATCGTAGATTCTCGTTTTACCGCAGGCGAGTTAGTTATGCCCGCGATGTTTATCTTTTTGATTACCACCGCAACCAACATCTATGCCTTGCAGCTCGCGAGCCTAATTTTGATGTGGGGCCTCTTTATCGTGGTAATTCTCGATGCATTCATTCTCGGTCGGCGAGTAAAGAAACTGGCGGCGCAGAAGCACACCGAAGCAAACGTCGAAAAGAACATTGCCTGGTATGCGGCGATGCGCTCGCTTCAGATGCGCCCCATGCGCCTTCCAAAACCACAGGTGAAGCGCGGCCACAAGCTCTAGCTTTCACTCTTTCGCCGGTTACAAAGGAGTAAACCTTGGCAAAAGAAACGATCAAGTTGACCGACCTGATACCTCAGGTGGTTGACGATGTCGAAGCTCTAAGGGCCTCATTTGGCTCGTTTGAAACCCATGTGAGTCAGCAGGCCGACCTCGCCACGGTGAAGGGCGTTCTGAGCGAACTGGTTAATCGCCTCGAAGCTGACAACCCATACTTTCACCCCAACTATGCGGCGCAGATGCTCAAGCCACCGCATGCGATTGCCGTTGCGGCCTACCTAGCGACGATGATCATTAATCCCAACAACCACTCACAAGATGCCAGTCGGGCAACCACCCCCATGGAACGTGAGGTGCTTCGAGATCTCGTTGCAATGTTTGAGTTTCCCGAAGACGCGCTTGGTCACCTCACCTGGAGCGGAACCACCGCAAACTTGGAAGCACTTTGGGTTGGTCGCGAGTTAAACCCGGGCAAGGCAATCGCACATTCGGCAGATGCGCACTACACCCACACGCGCATGGCAGAAGTTCTCGACATCGAATCGGTTGCCGTTTCGGTAGACGCACTCGGAAGAATGTCGCTAAACGATCTAGAAGAGAAGCTGAAGACCGGAAAAATCGGAACAATTGTTGCCACCCTCGGAACAACTGGTCTAGGAGCGGTGGATCCCCTAGCCGACATTATTCTCTTGGCAAAGCAATACGAAGCCCGAGTGCATGTTGATACCGCATACGGCGGTTTCTTCAAACTCATCCAAGATGATTTAGCCCCTGAGGCAGCTCGTCACTATGCAGCAATCAAAGACGCAGATTCTGTGGTGGTTGACCCACACAAGCATGGACTTCAGCCCTACGGCTGCGGCGCTGTCTTATTCAAGGATGTCTCGGTCGGTCGCTTCTATAAGCACGACAGTCCCTACACATACTTCACTTCTGCCGAACTACACTTCGGCGAAATTCAACTTGAAACTTCGAGGGCAGGTGCCTCGGCTGCAGCTTTTTGGGCAACCACTCGAGTGTTTCCCCTGACTCGCGATGGGCTGGGCTCAATTTTGGCGGCTGGTTATCGTGCCGCCCAAAACTGGTGGCAGTTGCTCGATGACTCTGATGTTCTGCAGGCCTATCAAAAGCCCGAGCTCGACATAATTGCCTATCTTCCCCGAGTCAACTCGATGTCAGAGATTGATCGCCTCTCTCAAGCAATCTTCTTGCAAACCGATCAAGCTCCTCGCACAGAACAAATTCACCTCGCCACCTACATGGTTAAGCCGAACGCGCTTTTTGCGCACGGAATTAACGTCGAGACAGATTTGGCTAAGGCACGAATTCTTCGCAGCACACTCATGAAACCCGAGCACGAAACCTGGGTTCCGACGCTACACAAAAAAATTGAAGACTCAGCACGCAAGTTGATGGGCAGTTAGGAAAACTCCATGAAGTACAGATACCTCGGTAACAGCGGGCTCAAGGTAAGCGAGCTCACCTATGGCAATTGGCTAACCCACGCCAGTCAGATCGAAGACAAGGCGGCTCACGACACCGTGCACGCCGCTCTGGACGGCGGAATCACGTCGTTCGACACTGCTGACGTCTATGCAAACCAGGCCGCCGAGTCAGTGCTTGGCGGTGCCTTGAAGGGCCTGCGACGCGAGGGTCTAGAGATATTCACCAAGGTTTACTGGCCGGTTGCAGAGAAGAAACCGAATGACACCGGTCTTTCTAGAAAGCACATCATGGAGTCAATCAACGGCTCGTTGAAGCGCTTGCAGACCGATTACGTCGACCTCTATCAGGCTCACCGCTACGACGTCGAAACTCCTCTAGAAGAGACCATGCAGGCCTTCGCCGACATAGTTCGTCAGGGCAAAGCTCTCTACATTGGTGTTAGCGAATGGAATGCCGAGCAAATTCGGGCAGGTCACAAGCTTTCAAAAGAGCTCGGCTTTCAACTCATTTCGAGCCAGCCACAATACAGCGCACTTTGGCGAGTGATTGAAGCCGAAGTCATTCCAGCCTGCAAAGAGCTTGGGGTTTCTCAAATCGTTTGGTCACCAATGGCCCAGGGAGCTCTAACCGGCAAGTATCTGCCCGGCCAGCCAGCTCCCGATGGTTCACGCGGTGCCGACGAAAGGCTTGGCGGCATGATGGGCAAATACCTAAGCGACGACGTGCTCACCCGAGTTCAGTTGCTAGCGCCCCTAGCCAAAGAACTCGAGCTCACAATGGCTCAGTTCGCACTGGCTTGGGTTTTGCAAAACGACAACGTTGCTTCGGCAATTGTGGGAGCTACCAGACCAGGCCAGATCACGTCGAACATCGAAGCAGTTGGTGTTGAAATTCCGGCGGAGATTATGCAGAAGGTTAGTGAAATTTTGTCTCCGGTAGCAATCTTTGATGCGAGCGAAACAAAATCTCCCGAAGCCAGATTGGTTTAGTGATTAGGCTCGCTCAGAAACCTGAATGACGTTGCCCTCGGTGTCAAAGCCGTCGCAATACCTCGCATCTGAATAGATCTGTTCTGTCTCGGCACCATAAACTCGGCCGTTCAATTCGGCCACAGCTACCCTACTCGCGCTTATAGAAGCCACAGCAAAAACAGGCTTGATGACCGCCTCTTCTCGAATCTGAGGAGGTGATGAGATTCCCTCGCGGTATTGCTCCGGAACCAGATGCAGCAAGACCTCACTTGAAGCCGAGGCAACCTTCACAAAAGTTGCAGAGTCTTCAACAATCGAAGCGGAGAGCAAAGCGCTATAGAAAGTCTTTGCAGAATCAAGGTCTTCTACCCACAAAACTATCGACGTCAATTGATTTCCCTCTTTATCTTTCTCGCCCAGAGCGGCCCCTCATAGACAAAACCCGAGTACCCCTGAACTAGCGTTGCGCCCTTCGCAACGCGCTCGAGCACATCTTGGGCCGTCTCGACTCCCCCGACAGAAATTATTGTGAACTCTGAACCGAGAGCCTTTCGCAGCAAAGACAACACCTGGATCGACCTGTTTTTTAACGGCACTCCAGAGAGCCCTCCGGCCCCCATGGCGGCAACGTCTGCTGCCGAAATCTTCAAACCGTCGCGAGAAATCGTTGTGTTGGTAGCAATCACTCCGGCTAGGTTCAGCTTCTTGACCAGTTTTGCCACGGCAACGATTTCTTCATCGGTCAGATCGGGCGCTATCTTGACCAGCACCGGCTTGGTTCCCGATTCGTCGACAACGGCCTCAAGAATCGGCTGAAGTGCCTTGACGGTTTGAAGCGAGCGTAAGCCTGGAGTGTTTGGGGAAGACACATTGACCGCTACGTAGTCGGCAAGCGGTGCAAGCAATTTAGCGCTGAGCCGATAATCATCAACCGCATTTTCGATCTCGACATCCCGACTCTTGCCGATGTTGACACCGATGATTGGCAAGTTGTTGCCGTAACGTAAGCGAGTCTTGGCAAGCCTTCTGGCAACTTTCGCGGCGCCGTCGTTGTTGAATCCCATTCTGTTTATCAATGCTCGATCTTCGATCAGGCGAAACAGGCGGGGTTTCTCGTTACCACTCTGGGCAATAGCCGTGACTGTTCCTATCTCGACGTGAGAGAAACCTAGATCGCCAAGGGCTTTCACCGCAACGGCATTTTTGTCAAACCCAGCGGCTAGACCGAAAACCGAATCAAAACTCAAACCCATCGCTTTTACCGGATGGGTCGATCGAACTTTCAGCAGCGATGAAACTCCGGTTGCGCCCAGCAGGCGAATGACAAACATTCCGAGATGGTGAGCCTGTTCAGGGTCGACGCGCCTGAAGAAGTTGTCGAAGATGAACTTATAAAACACGAGTTAAGGCTACCTCAGGTTCAATAACAAAACGGGGCCGACGTAATCGCCGACCCCGTTCTGAGCTTTTGTTTAGCTGCAACCGCTAGTTGATCCACAGCCTTCGCAGACGTGGCATGAACCCGACGGGCGCATCTTGATTCCACAGTTGAAGCACAGTGGAGCGTCAGACTCGGTGCCCTGAAGCAACTCGAAAAGTTCGGCTGAAGAGTGAACTTCGCGCTTCTCTGTTATCTCGATGCTCTGTGGCGCAGCGGCAGGTGCCGGTGCAACTTCTAGTTCGACCGAGTCTTCTAGGTCGATAGACGGAGCTACCGAGCCGTATGAAGTGTCTGCGTCGAGAGCTGCTGAACGCTCTGCCGAGGTCTGAATGCCCATGTATGCACGGGTTTCGTAAGGCAGGTAGTCGAGCGCTAGACGACGGAAGATGTAGTCCATTAGCGACTTCGCCATGCGAACATCCGGGTCATCGGTTAGACCGGCTGGCTCGAATGACACGTTGGTGAACTTCTGCACGTAGGTCTCTAGTGGAACTCCGTACTGAAGGCCAATCGAAACCGCGATTGAGAATGCATCCATCACACCGGCAAGAGTTGAACCCTGCTTGCCGAGCTTCAAGAAGACCTCGCCGAGTCCGCCGTCTGGGTATGAGCCAGCCGTCATGTAACCCTCTGCGCCACCTACGGTGAACGAAGTGGTCGACGATGGGCGTGACTTAGGCAGACGCTTGCGAGTCGGGTGAGACATGCCTGTCGCTGCAACTGGCGCAGCCTGGGTCTTAGTCTCGGTCTTTGCCTTGCCATCGCTTAGCGGCTGACCGACCTTGCAGTTGTCGCGGTAGATCGCTAGTGCCTTTAGGCCGACTTTCCAGCCCTGGAAATAGACGTCTGCGATTTCTTCGCGGGTTGCCGTCTCTGGCATGTTCACGGTCTTTGAAATCGCGCCCGACAAGAATGGCTGAACTGCTGCCATCATGCGAACGTGACCCATCGGCTCGATTGCACGGATGCCGATTGCGGTGTCAAAGATTGAGTAGTGCTCCTGCTTTAGGCCAGGTGCATCTACGACGTGACCATTGGTGCTGATGTGGTCGACGATTGCCTCGATGGTCTCTTGCGAGTAACCCAAGCGGTGCAGTGCAAACGGAATTGTCTGGTTGACAATCTGCATCGATCCGCCGGTTGAGAGCTTCTTGTACTTCACTAGTGAGAAGTCTGGCTCGATTCCGGTGGTGTCGCAGTCCATCATGAAACCAATGGTTCCGGTCGGTGCAAGCAATGATGCCTGCGAGTTGCGCCATCCGTTTTCGCTACCGATAAGAGTGTTGAGTGCCCACTGCTCGGTTGCTGCCTCGTGAACCTGAGCGTCGATTGCCGACACTCCACGAACCTGGCCGTTTGCAGCCTCGTGCTTGTTCATGATGCGGATGTGGCCTTCTTTGTTCTTTTCGTAACCTTCGTATGGGCCCACTACGCCTGCCAACTCGGCTGAGCGACGGTATGAGGCACCGGTCATCAGCGAGGTGATTGCGCCAGCAAGAGCAAAGCCCTCTTCGCTGTCGTATGCAACACCGATTGCCATAAGCAATGCACCTAGGTTCGCGTAACCAATTCCGAGCTGACGGAATGCGCGAGTGGTCTCGCCAATCTTCTCGGTTGGAAAGTCTGCGAAGCAAATCGAGATATCCATGGCAGTGAAGATAAGTTCGGTTGCCTTGGTGAACTTGTCTGTGTCGAATGTGCCATCTGGGTTCAAGAACTTCAGAAGGTTCAGCGACGCGAGGTTACAACTCGAGTTGTCTAGGTGCATGTACTCGCTGCAAGGGTTTGAAGCGTTGATGCGGCCAGACTCTGGAGTTGTGTGCCAGTCGTTGATGATGTCGTCGTACTGAATGCCTGGGTCTGCACATTCCCAAGCCGCGTCTGCGATCTTGGCGAATAGTTCGCGAGCGTCAACTTCTTCAACAACTTCACCGCTCGTGCGAGCGCGAAGACCAAACTTGCCGCCGTTCTCGACTGCCTGCATGAACTCTGCATTTACGCGAACAGAGTTGTTTGCGTTCTGGTACTGAACCGAGTTGATGTCTTTTCCGCCGAGTTCCATGTTGAAACCCGCGTCGCGAAGAACACGAATCTTCTTCTCTTCGTGTGCCTTGGTCTCGATGAACTCTTCGATGTCTGGGTGGTCGACGTCTAGAACAACCATCTTGGCTGCACGACGAGTTGCGCCGCCCGACTTGATGGTTCCTGCAGAAGCGTCAGCTCCGCGCATGAACGAGACTGGGCCAGAAGCCGAGCCGCCTGAGTTCTTGAGAAGCTCTTTAGACGAGCGAATGCGAGAGAGATTTAGACCCGCACCTGAGCCGCCCTTGAAGATCATTCCCTCTTCGCGGTACCAGTTCAGAATTGAATCCATTGAGTCGTCGACCGACAGAATGAAACAAGCCGAAACCTGCTGCGGGCTCTTGGTTCCTACGTTGAACCAGACCGGTGAGTTGAATGCGAACACCTGGTTCAAGAGCATGTAGGTGAGTTCGTGCTCAAAGATTGTCGCGTCCTCTTCGGTGGCAAAGTAACCGTGGTCGCGACCAGCTTGGGTGTATGTGAGCACAACGCGGTTGATCAGCTGGCGAAGGCTGTACTCGCGCTCAGAGGTTCCTACCGCGCCGCGAAAGTACTTGGTGGTGACGATGGTGCTCGCGTTGATGCTCCAGAATTCTGGAAACTCAGCGCCGCGCTGCTCGAAGATGGTTTCTCCGGTTTGCCAGTTAGTCTGCACAACATCGCGGAACTCCCAGGTGACCTGATCGTATGGGTGAACGCCTGGAACGGTGTAAACGCGGTTGATGGTAATTCCCTTACCGGTTCCGCCTGTTGAGCCTTGTGCTCCGCTGAAAGCTGTGTCAGTCACTGCTTTGCCTTTCTTGTTAATGTTTTTAGTTTTTTAAATCTGTGGTTCTAAGTCGATGCCAGCTAGCTTGTCTGTTTCTCTTTCGATTTTCAGCAAACTAATTGCGGCCTCGAAGTCTTCGAGCGTTTCCCATCCTTGGTAAACACTCGCAAATCTCATGAAGGCAACTTCATCTAGTTGTCGAAGCGGTTCTAAAATCGCCAGGCCTACCTCGTGGGCATTGATTTGAGCAGCTCCCGCAGCGCGAATGGTTTCTTCAACCGTCTGCGCTAGAACTGCCAAATCGGCATCGGTGACTGGTCTGCCCTGACAGGCTTTGCGAACACCGTTTACGATCTTTTCGCGGCTGAATTGCTCCAACACGCCACTTCTCTTCAACACCATGAGACTTGCGGTCTCTGCTGTGCTGAATCGCTGGTTGCACTCTGGGCATTCGCGACGACGACGAATTGATGCGCCATCGTCAGAACTTCGGGAATCAATCACGCGTGAGTCTGGGTAACGACAGAATGGACAATGCATTAGCCGACCCCTTTCAAATTGCTTGATTTATCACGATTTTTGCCAGTTATCCACAGATTTTGGGGAGTTATCCCCACAAGATGTGGAACTTTTCTGCAAGCCAACCCCTATATCTTGTGGTTTTTGGTCTCCAGATGCAAATTAACCTGATCTTCGGCGTGTCGCGCCTTTTGAAGCCGGAATGGTTGCGAATTCTTGCGGCACCGCATCCGCAAAAAAGCGAACTGCTCCACGATAGCCTTGTTATCTAACCCGAGGTGCAAACATGAATTTTTCCATTGAAAACGAGCCGGTAGAGGCGCTAAAGGCTGTTTTTAGGCGCCACGCGTCGGGTGTTTCGGTCATCACCATGACCGACGTACAGGGCAAGCCGGTTGGGTTCACCGCCACCTCAATGACATCGCTGGGTTCTAATCCCCCTCTGGCCAGCTTCAACGTGGCAAGCGGCTCTAGCACCTGGGCGCCGCTCTGCGCGGCAAAATACGTTGCAATCCACTCCCTCGGCATCGAGAACACGGAGCTTGCAAAGAAAATGGCCGCCGCACACGAACTGCGTTTTCTAGACGATGACTGGGATAGCGGCCCACGGGACTTGCCAATTTTTCGTGAGGCTACCGGTGTGCTGATTGCGAAGATTCGCGAAATTCACTCAGTCGAAGCGAACGCTGTCGTTATCGTCGAAATTGAGGAAGGCCTGATCGGAGCCGAAAGGAAACCCCTGGTCTACCATCAGCGGGCTTACAAGACTGCTGTCGAGGTCGACTAGGTCTTCACCACCGATAAACACCTTCGAACCGAAAATGGCTTTCAGTTCTGAGATCAGAGCGATGTTGAAGTTCACAGTGGGTTGAAGTTTAAAGCGATTGACCACGGCGCGACCGGCCACCATGTTAACAAACACTTCGCTTGCGCCAGGGTATGCACGAAGCGTGCGGTCGAGGTCTTCGAGATTCCCTTTTGTCGCCTGCTCTTCACGGATGTTCAGCACCACGTGTTCCGATGATCCATCTGCCGCTGCTTCGATAATGTCTATCCTCTGCGCATTGATATTTTTGGTATCATCGCGCTGACTAATTCGTCCTCGAATCATCACGAATTGATCGCTGTTCAAAATTCGACCAAATTCGATGTAAGTCTTTCCCATCAGCATCACGGTGACTTCGCCATCGAGATCTTCGACGCTGAGAATCGCGTAGGGGTTGCCAGTGTTGCGAGCAACCTTATGTTCAATCGCGGTAACCAAACCCGCAATCGTGAGCACCTGCCCATCTTGCAACCGCTCATTCTCTTGCAGTTCGGCAAGTGAGATCTCGCTAAACCTTGCGATTTGCGACTCGCGACCGGCGAGCGGATGGTCACTGACATACAGCCCAAGCATGTCGCGCTCGTATGCCAACTTCTCGCGCTTCTGCCACTCTGGGCGATCGGGAATCTTCACACCCATTTCATTCTCGTCTTCGAACATTCCCGAGAAGAGATCCATCTGACCCTGCGCTTCTTTGCGCTTGGTTAGTGCCTGCGAGTCGACAGCTAGCTCGTGAATTTCAACAAGCGACCTACGAGTGTGCAAAAGCGAATCGAAGCTGCCGGCCTTAATCAGTGAGTCGATTGTCTTCTTGTTGCAAACCACCAGTGGAACTTTCTTCAGAAAGTCGTTGAAGTTTTTATAAGGCGACTTTGACTTTCTGGTTTCGACAATCGCCTCGACAACGTTGTGACCGACGTTTCTAATTGCGCCGAGACCGAAGCGAATGTCACCACCGATTGCCGCGAATGCGCCAAGCGACTCATTTACATCGGGAGGCAAAACCTTAATGCCCAGTTTTCTGCACTCCGAGAGGTAGACGCTGAGCTTGTCTTTAGAGCCGCCAACGCTGGTCAGCAGCGCCGCCATGAACTCGGCCGTGTAGTTTGCCTTCAGGTATGCGGTCCAATAGGAGATGACTCCGTAGGCTGCGCTGTGGGCGCGGTTGAACGCATAGTCGGCGAACGGAAGCAGGGTATCCCAGAGCGCTTTCACGGCCGCATCGGAGTAACCGTTGTCTTTCATGCCGCTCTGAAACTCGTCGTACATCAGATCGAGTTCATCTTTTTTCTTTTTACCCATTGCGCGGCGCAGGTTGTCTGCTTTTCCGAGACTGAACCCCGCAGCCTTTTGGGCCGCCGACATTACCTGCTCTTGGTAAACAATCAGGCCATAGGTCGGGTCAAGAATTTCAGAGAGCGCTTCTTCGAGTTCGGGATGAATCGATTCCGATTCTTGCAAGTCGTTCTTTCGAAGTGCATATTTCGTGTGCGACTCCATACCCATTGGGCCCGGTCGATACAACGCGATCGCCGCTGAGATGTGTTCAAACTTTGAAGGTTTCATAAGTCGCAGCAGACTGCGCATCGGTCCACCATCGAGCTGGAACACACCCTGGGTGTCACCTCGCGACAACAAGTCGTAAGTCGCCTGGTCTGCATTCAAGTCGAGCTGCTCTAGAACCACGGTCTCGCCGCGGTTGCTCTTGATATTGGCAAGGGTGTCGTCGAGAACAGTTAGGTTGCGCAAACCCAAGAAGTCCATCTTTAGCAGACCAAGAGCCTCGCTCGATGGCTGATCAAACTGCGTGATGATTACGCCGTCGTCTTCGCGTTTCATCATTGGCATAACTTCAACCAGCGGAACCGCAGACATGATCACACCGGCAGCGTGAACCGACCAGCCGCGTTTCAAACCTTCTAGGCCGCGAGCCAGGTCAAAGACCTTTGCCGAGCTCTCATCGCTTTCAATAAGCTCTCTGAATTCGGCAGCTTCTTTGAAACGGTCGTTCTTCTTTCCGTCGATGTGTGTTTCGACAACTTCGCTGAGCGAAACGTCTCGGCCGAGCACCATCTTTGGCAGCGCTTTGGTTAGTTTCTCGCCAACTGCGTACGGCATGGCCAGCACCCTTGCGGCATCCTTGAGAGCTTGTTTCGCCTTGATTGTGTTGAAGGTCACGATTTGCGCAACCCGGTCAGAGCCATATTTTGCGGTCACATATCTAATGACTTCACCACGGCCACGATCATCGAAGTCGATATCGATATCTGGCAGAGAAACACGTTCCGGGTTCAAGAAGCGCTCAAAAATCAATCCGTGCTCAATTGGGTCAAGATCCGTGATTCCCATCGCCCAGGCGACTATCGACCCAGCTGCAGATCCACCACCGGGGCCAACTCGAACGCCATTGTTCCGAGCCCAGGCGATGAAGTCAGCCACGACAAGGAAGTAACCAGGAAAACCCATTCGAACAATAACTTCGATCTCAAACTCGGCCTGGTCTTGGTGAGTCTTAGGAATCTTTCCGGCGAAACGCTTGGCCAGCCCAATCTGAACCTCCTTGGCAAACCAACTTGCCTCGGTTTCACCTTTCGGAACAGGAAAAGCTGGCATCAGCTCTCGCTTTTCGAAGGTGACTTCAGAACGTTCCGCGATCAGCAGGGTGTTGTCGCAAGCTTCGGGATGATCGGCGAAGAGTCTGCGCATTTCGGCAGCCGACTTCACAAAAAACTCTTGAGAGTCGAGCTTGAACCGTTTGGCATCGTTAAGGGTGGTCGCCGTTTGCAAGCAAAGCAGCGCCTCTTGCGCTTCTGCATCGGTCGCATGGGTGTAGTGCAGGTCGTTCGAAGCCAAAAGTGGAATCGAGAGCTCGCTGGCAATCTGAAGCAACTGCGCGGTGGATCTGCGCTCGATGCCAATGCCGTGCTCCATCAGTTCGATGAAATAGTTTCCCTTGCCAAAAATCTCTTGCATCTCCCCGGCAACGCGCTTGGCTTCGTCATACTGGCCGATTCGAAGCCGAGTTTGTATTTCACCCGATACACATCCGGAGGTCGCAATCAAACCCTTCGAGTAGGTGTTGAGCAGCTCGCGATCGATTCTCGGTTTGTAATAGATACCCTCGAGCCAAGAGAGCGAAGACATTTTGAAAAGGTTGTGCATGCCCTCGGTGGTCTCACTCAGCAAAGTCATGTGGGTATAGGCACCATTGCCCGAAATATCGTCTTCGCCACCGTCATTCCAGCGAACCGGTGTGCGGTCAGATCTGTGCGTGCCGGGAGTGACATAAGCCTCTAGCCCGATGATTGGTTTGATTCCGGCCTCGTTGGCTGCGGTGTAAAACTCGTAGGCTCCATGCATGTTTCCATGGTCGGTCATTGCGACCGCAGGCATCTCTTGGGCGGCTACCTCTTTTATGAGCTGCTTGATTTTGGCAGCGCCATCGAGCATGGAGTAGTCGGTGTGAACATGCAGGTGCACAAATGAGTCACATTTGCTCATTCTCCCCTACCGTTCTTGATTGCATGAATATGCGAGTTGCCAGACTAAACCCTAATTGCTTTTCAAGAGCTCAAGCGCTTGCTGTAATTCCTCGCTGTGCGGGCTCTCGAAACTAACCTGCTCACCGCTGGTCGGATGCATAAAACTCAACCGCACAGCATGCAACCACTGGCGCTCGAGGTTCATTCGACTGGCCAACGTCGGGTCAGCGCCATACATGGTGTCACCGAGCAGCGGGTGCTTGAAAGCGCTGAAATGAACTCGGATTTGGTGCGTGCGCCCGGTTTCCAGAATTACCTCGATAAGTGAAGCCGAGGCAAAGGCTTCGAGCAACTTGTAGTGGGTCACGGAAGGCTTACCCTCGTTCATGACGGCAAATTTAAATTCGGCTTTTGGGTGTCGACCGATCGGAGCATCGATTGTGCCTTCGAATGGGTCTGGATGTCCCTGAATCACGGCGTGGTAGACCTTGTGCACTGCACGGTCTCGAAATGCCTGCTTCAGTCTCGAGTATGCAACCTCGGTTTTTGCGACCATCATGAGCCCGCTGGTGCCGACATCGAGTCGCTGCACGATTCCCTGGCGTTCAGCAGCCCCAGAAGTCGAGATGCGAACACCCTTTGCCAAGAGTGCGCCGACCACGGTCGGCCCAGTCCAGCCAACAGAAGGATGCGCGGCTACACCCGCAGGCTTATCAATCACTACCAGGTCAGTGTCTTCATAGACGATGCGCAAATCATCGACATCGACTGCGACAACCTCGAGGGCATCGCGCTTTTCAGCAAGCGTTACCTCGAGCATTTGATCAGTCGAAACTCTGTGCGACTTCAGAACAGTCTGGTTATCAAGAGTGACCGAGCCGGCGCTAATCAAATCTGCAGCAGCAGATCTAGATAGGCCAAGCATCTTGGCAAGTGCGGCATCTACTCTCTCGCCCTCGAGAGACTCAGGAACCGGCAGCAGACGTGGCTCAGACATTTTCTTCTTTGCTAGGTCGGCCAACCGAATGTCCGAGCATGATTCTCAAGGCAGCCAAGATTGCCATCGACACAATCGCAATGTCGGCCAAATTGAAGATTGGAAAGTTAAATGGAATTTGTATGTAGTCAACAACTTTCCCGAGGCCACCACCGGGGCTGCGCAGTAGGCGATCGGTCAGGTTGCCAAGAACGCCACCCAATAACACACCCGCCATGATCGACCAGCCAACGCTTCTTGATCTTGCAATGATGAACCAAATCAGCGCAATCGCAGCCGCACTCGATAGCAGTGTGAATATGCCGGTAAAACCGAAGCCAAGCGAAAACGCCGCCGAATCGTTCAAGACATAAGTGAGTTTCACAACATCGCCCAGAAACGGCCGAACTTCAAAGAGCCTAAAGTTTTCGACAATCAGATTTTTGATTAGCTGATCTGTGAGCGCTAGAAGTGCGGCTAGCGCAATCGCCAGTGAAGCGGTAATCGACTTGCGTCTAGATGATGCCGACATCAGCTAGTGAATGGTTCGCTTGAATTCTGCCCGATCTGAAAGGTCTGTTGGTTCGAACCGAAACGATTGTTCTCTGTGCTCGCGTTAGGGTTTTCGCTCGTCGCCTGGTGTTCGAGATCTGCAAGTTGAGCCTCAATGTATGCCTTGATCTTGATGCGATACTCACGCTCAAAACTCTTGAGTTCCAAAATCGTGTGCTCGAGCATTGCGCGCTCTTGTTCGAATTTGCTTAGCTCGACGCGCTGCTGCGCCTCAGCTTCGCGAATCACGCGAGCTGCGGTGGCATGCCCCTCGGCTATCAAGGCATCGCGCTTGCTGATTCCCTCGCGAACATGGTCGTCGTGCAGTTTTCGAGCCAATTGCAAAAGATTATTTGTGCTGTTTCCATCAATCTGCGAAGGATCGGTAGCAACCGGAAACGAACTTGCTTCGGGTTGACTTAGCGCAGTCAAAGAACCAAAGGTTGGAACACTCGGCTCGTTTGTCGTGAGTTGATTTGCCAGGCCGGCACCGCTGCGCTGAAGCTCAGCGATTCGTGCCTCTGAGGCGAGCAAGCGCTGACGCAAGTCTTCGTTTTCTAGATTTAGGCGACGCAGTTCGATGACGATCTCATCGAGAAAGTCGTCTACCTCATCTTGGTCGTAGCCTTCGCGAAATTTAGTCGGCTGAAAACGCTTATTGACGACGTCTTCTGGAGTCAGCGGCATGATGACCTCTCTTGTTCGGGCTCTTCAAGATTACCCCAGCCTGTCCAGGCCAGAGTTGCCTGTGAATCATTGGCGCTACTAGAGCATGCGCGAGAGCAGGTTTTGAAGCAAAGTGACCGACAACAGAGTCAGTGTCCAACCAAAATCGAGGCCGATAGCGCCCACGCGGATTGGCTTGATGAACCTTCGCACAAACTTAAGCGGTGGGTCGGTTGCCGTCATGGTGATTTCTACCACAATGAGAATCAAGCCTTTTGGGCGCCAAGCAGGATTGCTAGACAGCACAAAGTCAATGACGAAGCGCGCAATTAGCAGCCAAAAATAGAGTTGCAGCGCCCAAAGCAGAGCGACAATTACAACTGTCATCGCTTAGGGGCGAACTAGAAACCCGTCGACTACTTCTTCGGCCGGATCCGGGTCGTTGATTCCAACGTGAATCGGAGTAAGAAGGTAAACGTGCTTGGTGATTCGCTTGATGTTTCCCATTAGAGCAAGCTTTAGGCCAGACATAAAGTCGACCATTCGTAGCGATTCTGCATCGCTCAGGTTAGCCATGTTCACGATAACGGTTACACCGTCTCGGTAGTAGCTTGCGATTTCTTCGCCAGATGCCAGGTATGAGTGTGGCTCGATCGAGAAAATCTCGCTCGGCTGCTCGGCGCTGCGGCGGGTGCGCAACTGGGTGATCTTTGATGCCGGGCGTTCTGCCGTGGCAGCTACTGGTCGCGAAACTGGGGCTTCGGCTTCGTCGCCAAAGCCAAGCCAACCGCTAACCGATGAAATAAGTCCAGCCATTTGGTCCTCCTTGTATAAACCTTCACCTTCAGGATATGGCTAAAGGTTGCGTTTACCCGTTATTGAGGTGCCAATTCGCAGGTGTGTCGCGCCCATATCTATTGCCTCTCGAAAGTCGTGCGACATGCCGGCCGATATGGCTCTAGCCTCTGGAATTATGGTCTGCAGCTGTTGGCTGGCCGAGTGAATAGTCTCAAAGTCGACTCTGGGGTCTCGATCGAGGGCAGCCACCCCCATCACGCCAAGAATCTGTAGATTCGCTGTGCCAACGGCCGATTCGGCGAAGAAAAGAAGGTCTTTCGGCTCAACTCCCCCGCGCCCTGGGTCATCGGTGAGGTTTAGTTGGATAAAGCCACCAACCACAGTCGTTTGGCTCGAGAGCTCTTTTTGCAGGGACACCAAGAGCGAGGGCCTGTCTATCGAGTGAATGAAGCGGCTGTAGCCGAGAGCAGACTTGACCTTATTACTCTGCAACTGACCCACGAAATGCCAGTTAACGCCCTCGAGATCAGCGGTTTGCTCAGCCTTGGGCTTTGCCTCTTGATCACGGTTCTCACCGAAGTCGCGCTGGCCTAAGTCGTACAACTCGCGCACTAGATCGGGGCCATGGTTTTTGCTGACCACGATTAGCCGAATTTCGTCGACATCTCTTCCGCTGGCAATCGCCTGCTCGTTGATTTCGGCAACGGTAGCGCGGTAGCGCTGTGCCAAATCAGACATCGAAGCTTTACTTTAAGAAATCAGGGATGTCTAGATCGTCGCCGAAGCCCTGGTCAGCAGGCTGACCCGGAAACTGGATTACCTCATCGGCCACAGTCTCAATTACTCCGGTGGCTTCAGAAACCGATTCTTCTGTCTCGTTGAAGAGACCAAAGCCGCCCGCGGTTGCGGTTACCGCCGCTGCTGTAGCGCCGGTCAATTCGAAACCTCCGACTCGGGGAACATCTTCGGCAACTGGGCGACGCTCGATTGGTCTGCTGCGCTGTGTCGCGGGGTCGAAACCGGCTGCGACTACGGTAATCACGATCTCGTCACCAAGGGTGTCGTCGATTGTTGCACCGAAGATGATGTTGGCTTCTGGGCTAACCGCTTCGTTAATCATTCGAACTGCTTCGTTGACCTCGTGCAGACGCATGTCCGATGCGCCCTGAACCAAAATCAAGACGCCGTGTGCACCATCGATTGTGGTTTCTAGCAACGGGCTGGAAATGGCTGCTTCTGCGGCGCGAATTGCACGGTCTTCGCCCTTGGCGGTTCCGATGCCCATTAGAGCCGAACCCGCACCCTGCATGACAGAGCGCACATCGGCAAAGTCAACGTTGATTAGCCCCGGTGTCACGATTAGGTCTGTGATGCCCTGAACGCCGGCTCGCAAAACATCGTCTGCTTTGCTGAACGCTTCGACCATACTCAGCGAAGGGTTAGTCAGGTCGAGAAGTCTCTCGTTTGGAACAACAATTAGTGTGTCGACTTCTGCGCGCAAAGCTTCAATTCCAACATTTGCATTCTCGGCACGACGCTTGCCTTCGACGGCAAATGGACGAGTTACGACGCCAACGGTTAGCGCACCGAGGCGCTTAGCAATTTTGGCTACCACCGGAGCCGCGCCGGTACCGGTGCCACCTCCTGCACCCGCAGTTACAAAAACCATGTCTGAACCGCGAAGCGCCAGTTCGATTTCTTCTTCGTGATCTTCTGCGGCACGCTTTCCAACCATTGGGTCAGCGCCGGCACCTAGACCACCGGTTAGTTCTCGGCCTATGTCTAGCTTTACGTCGGCCTCGCACATGATGAGGTCTTGTGCGTCAGTGTTGATAGCCACAAACTCAACGCCACGCTGGCCGGCCTCGATCATGCGATTGACGGCGTTGCCGCCAGCACCGCCGACGCCAACAACTTTGATTACCGCTAAGTAGTTCTGATTCAAACCCACGAGTTTCCTCCGACTAAGCCAGGTGCATTTGCACCACAATCAATCGCCGACTTTAAACCTCTACATGAGGCTTAAAGTATGCAAAGTAGTTTCGATTGCGCCTAGAAACTACGGCCTGAAAGGTGCTATTCAGCGCACATCCGTGGGCGTGTCTTAGCGGTAACGAACCACCGGCGCCGTCGGTGACGACACATCGAAAGTCACGCGATCGGTCTTTTTTTGATTCTTGATTAGTGCGGCCAGCACCTTTGACTTAAGTGCGCTTTGCCCAGAGTCTCCCCAAATAATTCTTTGGCCCGAATTGCCACGAAGTTGCATGGTCACATCGTCTTTCGATTTCGCATCGATTTGCGAGACCCTAGGCAACAGGCTCGCTGGCAGCGCTAAAAGCACATCGATGGCTAGCGCAAAGGTTTTGTTGCTCTTTGGTTCGCCGTTTACGGCAATTCGTGGAAGTTGATCTTTGTAGGTGGCCTCGCCGATGCGAACTCCTGCCGGGTCATACAGATAGCTCACTCCCCTGATATCTACAACTGCAATTGGCTGACGCTCAGAAATTGCGATGTGCAGAGTGTGCGGTAGTTCACTGACTATTGAAAAACTCTCGATGAGCGAAAAATCGCTGAGCGCATCGGCGACCGCTTGCGATGAAACCAAGGGCAATGGAACGCCAATCTGAGAGCTAACGGCTTTCTCGACCGCCTTCTGCGAGATTTTTGAAATTCCAGAAACACGGATGTTTTCGACCGCTAGCAACGGGGTAAAGGCCGTTGCCAAAACCAAAAGCAGAAGTGCGACAAATGACCCGAGCAGCGAGAACATGACAATTCGAAACTGCTTTGGCTTGGCTCTAAATCGAATAACTCCGTCGGCAGAGAGGTTTCGAGCGGCGCGCCAAGAAAACAGTCGAGTCACCGCACTCTTTAGCGTGACCTTAGTTTTTGCATTTTTAGCCGGCGGTCGGCGGGTGGGTTTCTTGTCGATCGGTCTAGAAATCCTGATTGCACCAACTCGAGCCGGCCGAGAATTTTTCTTTGAAGTGCTTGACGCAGCAGTTGGGCGGGTCGGTCTTTTCAACTTAGTTCTCGAGGGCCTGAAGAAGCTGCGGCACCATGCGATAAACATCTCCACAGCCCATGGTGATGATGAAGTCGCCAGGCGTGGCAATTTCAGCGACCACTGCAGGTGCGTCATCCCAATTCTCGACGTAGTGCACTTGAGCTTGATTGGCAAAAGAGTTGGCAACCAAGATGCCGGTTACGCCAGGTTCGGGGTCTTCGCGGGCCGCATAAATGTCGAGCACAACCACCTCGTCGCTGAGAGCCAGAGACTCGGCGAATTCGGCGTGCATCAGGCGCGTGCGGCTGTAGAGGTGAGGCTGAAAAACGGTAATCAAACGCCCCGAGCCAACCACGGCCCGAGCAGCCTTGAGCGCTGCGGCAACTTCGGTTGGATGGTGGGCAAAATCGTCGTAGACCCGAACACCGCGACGCTCGCCGTGCAATTCGAACCTGCGCTCGGTGCCTCTGAAAGAACCGATTGCGGCCAGAGCGCTCTTGGCATCGAATCCGAGGCCAACCAGCACGGCCAGAGCGCCGACCGCATTCACCGCATTGTGCTCGCCGGGTATTGTGAGTTCGCCCGAGAGTGTTTGGCCGAGATGCGTGACCTTGAAGGTCACTTCGGCTGAGGATGCATCAACATCAGAGATTCTAAAGTCCGCTCCCGAATCGAAGCCAAAAGTCAACACTCTGGGGTGCTGCATTAGCCGACGCACCCGCACAGCTCCGGGGTCATCGCAGTTGATAACGACGAGTTCGCTCGCGCCAGCGGCAAACCTTGCAAACTCTTGCTCAAAAGCATCTTCGGTTCCGTAGTGGTCGAGGTGATCTGCATCGACGTTGGTGATTAGAGCAACCGCTGTTTCGTAGTGAAGAAATGAACCATCTGATTCATCGGCTTCGATGACAAACAGGTTTGAACTTCCCTTGGCTGCAGAAGTGTCAAGCTGCGCAATTACTCCGCCGTTAACAAAGCTCGGATCTTCGCCCAACTCCAGAAGAGCCGTGATGATCATTCCGGTGCTGGTGGTTTTTCCGTGCGCACCGGCTACCGCAATCACTCGATTCTTTGAAGTCAAATAGGCAAGTGCTTGAGAGCGATGAATTACTGGAATACCGAGTTGCTTGGCGAGCAGGTACTCAGGGTTCGTTGGCCAAAGAGCAGAGGTCACCACGACCGTGTCGGGGCTTCCCAGGTGACTTGCGTCGTGCCCGATGTGCACCGTTGCCCCAAGCGCACGCAAAGTGGCAACGTTGTCTGTGTCTCTAAGGTCGCTTCCGGTGACCCGGTGACCCATGCCGAGAAAAATCTTGGCTATGCCGCTCATACCCGAGCCGCCAATGCCGACAAAGTGAATAGTGCCGAAGTTCTCTGGCACGGATTGTGTGAAGTCTGGTTTTATCATGATGGATTACTCAAGGCTAAGCCCCTTGGCTGCGTTCAAGCTGGCAACACACCTTTGACCATTTTGAGAAGCAACTGGGTGCCGTCTAGATTGCCGCAACCCTTTGCCGCTTTGCTCATCGCCTTCAACTGCTTGGTGTTTGAGATGACCGAAACCAAGTGATCGGCAACAAAGTCGCGATCAAATTGCGAATCAGAAATGGTTATGGCACCCTTCATTCGCACGACCTCTTCTATGTTTCGACTCTGTTCGCCGTTGCCAACCGCGTAAGGCAGATAGAGAGCGGGAAGGCCAAGCGCGTTGAATTCAGAAACCGTCGAAGCGCCCGCTCGCGAGATGGCAAAATCGGCGGCGAGAATTGCCAGATCCATGCGGTCACAGTAGGTCATGCGCACGTAACCCTTTTGCTTTAGGGGCTTCAATTCAGAACCGCCACCGACGATGTGCAAAATCTGGATGCCAGCCGCACCGAGCACAGATTCGGCCGAGTTGATTACCTCGTTGATTCTCTTGGCTCCCAATGATCCACCGGTAACGAGCAGGGTCGGTGAATCGGTATCTAGCCCGAAGTGCTTGCGAGCCTTTGCGCGATCTGGCGCTGCGGCGGCCAAAACAATTTCAGATCGGAGTGGCATTCCTGTGACGACAGCGTTCTTGAGCGGGGTGTTTCTAAAAGAGACCGCGATGGCCTTGGCGATTCCCGCGCCGAGTCGGTTTGCCAAACCAGGCAGAGCGTTTGCCTCGTGAATCACAAGCGGCACCCGTTCAAGTGCAGCCGCGAGATAGGCGGGAGCGCTGGCGTAACCACCAAAGCCCACGACGACATCTATCTTTCGATCACGGATGATGCCTCGGCAGACTTCGACAGCTTTGGCAAGACGCGGTAAAAACTTAATGGCGTAGATACTTAGTTTTCTCGGAAATGGCAGTTTTTCGACGGTGAGCAATTCGAATCCACGCTCTGGCACCAACTTGGCCTCGAGACCCTCTGCTGTGCCAAGGGCCACAACCTGTGCGGTTGCGTCATCTGCTCTAATCGCCTCGGCCAGAGCAAGCAACGGGTTGACGTGACCACCAGTGCCGCCACCGGCCAAAAGATATCTCACTAGCGCCTCGCCGAACTCACTCTTCGCGCTGAAGGGGTGAATTGGGCTGCATTGTTTCTGCGCTCAATGCCCAAAGCGAGTCCGAGTGTGGCCAGGGTGGCAAGCAACGAGGTGCCACCTGCCGAGATCAAAGGAAGTGGAACACCTAGCACCGGCAGAAAGTTCAAGACAACGCCGATGTTTATGAACGACTGAAGCGTGATCCAAGAAACTATGCCAACCATGATGTACCGCTCAAGAAGGCGGTCGGTGCGATTGAGAATGCGAACCAGAGCGAGAGCTAGCAAAACGAAAAGCAGAATGACGGCCGTCGCTCCGAGCAGACCCCATTCCTCACCAACAACCGAAAAAATGTAGTCGTTTTCGACCATCGGAATCCAGTTCCACTTCATCTTCGAATCGCCGAGTCCGGTGCCGCTAACTCCACCTGCGGCCAAGGCCCAGACTCCGTGCTTTGCCTGCCAGGTGGCTCCCGTGATGTCGACGGCGTCGGGATTCAGCCAGGCCGAAATTCTGGTTCGTCTCGAGCCGGTGTTCAAGAATGCCAATGCCAGCACGCTAGCCGAAACGAGAACCCAGAGGATTGGCTTGCTTGGCATGCCGGCCAGAATCATCATGACGAAAGCAAAACCAAACATGACAATCGAGGTTCCAAGGTCTGAACCCAACATCACGAGACCTGTGGCAACGCCGGCGGCTGCGAGCGACGGCACCCAACCAAGTTTGAAGTTATCGATATAGTCTCGACGCTGAACCAGCAAGGCTGCGATGAAAAGTAGCAGTGCAATTTTTAGAAACTCACTCGGCTGCACCGAGAAGTCTCCGATTCGAATCCAGTTTCGGTTTCCGTAGATCTCGGTTCCGATGATTAGCACTAAGCCCTGAAACCCGAGCATGGCGACAAAGAAAATTGGTGTCATTCGCTGAATGAAACCAATGGAAATTCTAGAAATAACTCCCATGACTACGAATCCAACCACAGCCCAAAAGAGTTGCTTATTGAATACCGCAAAGGCGCCTTCTCCGTCGGCCTGCGAAGTTACGTATGAGGCGCTAAGCACCATGACCAGCCCAAAGATGACAAGACCTATGACAAGACCTAGCAGGTTGTTGAATTCCCTTGATTGACCTCGAAATGTATTTGCAATCCAAGCCGCAAAGCCTCTTATGGCTTTAGCCGTGAGTTCGCCGCTCGGTTTCGACCGTTTCGGCTTTAGCGGAGTTGAAACACGTGAGCGACCCGACTGAACTCTAGACATTGATACCCCTGACAGCTGCCGCGAACTGGTTTCCGCGATCTTCATAATCTTTAAACTGATCCATTGATGCGGCAGCTGGTGCCAGCAAGACCACGTCACCCGCTTCGGCAACAGAATTCGCTTTCTCAACGGCTTGAAGCATCACCTTGGTCTTGTCTGCCGCAGAAACCTCAAATACCGAGCATTCTGGAGCGAATTGCTCGAGCGCAGCCAAAACCTCGACCCGATCGACTCCAATCACAACCGCAGCTTTGAGGCGATCCTTGTGAGCTTCGACCAAAGGTGCAATCTCGACACCCTTGAGCAGTCCCCCGACAATCCAAATCACAGACTCGAATGAACTCAGCGAAGCGCTTGCCGCGTGTGCATTGGTCGCCTTTGAGTCGTCAAACCAGAGAACTCCCTCGCGATCAGCCACAAACTCGATGCGGTGCTTATCCTGCTTGAATTCACGGATGGCGCTGCCGATTGACTCTGCCTTTACATCACAGGCCCTTGCTATCGCGGCGGCGGCGGCCACGTTTGCCAAAAGGTGTGGAGTGACAACGCCAATCTGAGCAATGTCGTCGAGATTCGCTAACTCTGGCAGCTCTTCTGCCCTGTAACCATAGAAAGCGCGATCAATTAAAAATTCTTCTACGAAGCCAACTTGCAAATCCGCCGGCATTCCGCGGGTGAAAGCAACCGCCAGCACGTTCTCGTCGCGCACGTTGGCTGCCTCGGCTAGTTTTCGCGTGGTCGAATCTTCGGCGTTATAGATAATTGCGCCGGTGGTTCCGTTGAAGATTTTACCTTTCGCGTGCACATACGCCTCGAAAGTCTTGTGCCAATCGATGTGATCTTCGGCGATGTTTAGCAGCGCCGAGACCCTGGGTTCGATTGCGCCGCAGTAGTGCAATTGAAAACTTGAGAGTTCAACGACTAAGAAGTCGAAACCCTGTGGATCACGAATTGCATCCAAGATTGGAGTGCCGATGTTTCCGCAGGCTATTGCGCGTTTGCCATCTGCTAACAACATCGACTCAACCAGCTGGGTTGTTGTGGTCTTACCATTTGTTCCGGTGATAACGATCCACTCGGGGCTTTGAACCTTATCCTGCAATCTCCAAGCGAGTTCAATGTCTCCAAGAATCGGAATGTCTTTTTGAATCAACCACTCAACTAGCGGATCAGAAGGTGCAATGCCAGGGCTGACGCAGGCAAAATCGGGCATGAACGCTTTGGCACGAGTCGCAGACTCTTCTGCGCCAACGGCAAAGTCAATCTGCAAAACCGAAAGCAGGTCTCGATACTGCTCGTCGATTGAATTCGCGACCACGAGTAACTCGCATTCGAGTTCATTCAAGGTATCCGCAACCGAAAAACCCGAAGCGCCAAGGCCGTAGACGAGAGCCTTCTTGTCTTTCCAATCTGATTGCCAGCTCGATAATTGCTCTAGAGCGCGCATGATTTAGCCGTAAATCCACTCGATATAGAACAGCCCGATACCAGTCAATACGCACAGCCCAGAAATAATCCAGAAGCGCACCACGATGGTGATCTCGGCCCATCCCTTCATCTCGAAGTGATGATGTAGCGGGCTATTCAAGAAAACCCTTCGCCCGGTGCCGGTCTTCCACTTGGTTAGTTTGAAAAACACCCGCTGGATGATTACCGAACCGGTGACAATTACAAAGATCCCTCCAATGAGAACCAGCAACAGTTCGGTTCGCGAAAGAATTGCTAACGCAGCCAGAGCGCCACCCAAACCCAGAGATCCGGTGTCGCCCATAAAGATTTGGGCTGGGGCGGTGTTCCACCAGAGAAAACCAGCACAAGCGCCGACTATCGCCGATGCAACAACCGCCAAATCTAGAGGATCGCGCACTTGGTAGCAGCTAGCCAAATTTTCAACAACCGTGCCACAAGCCTGGTTGAACTGCCAGAAGCCGATAATCGAGTAAGCGCCGATAGCCATGATGATTGCGCCGGTGGCCAAACCATCGAGTCCGTCTGCAATGTTCACCCCGTTCGACGTGCCGGCAACCAGCAGGTAAATCCAAATTATGAACAGAATTCCCCCGGCGACTGTGCCGAATGTCATCAGATCAAAGTTGGTGTCTCTAAAAATAGAAATTTTCGTCGAGGCAGGAGTAAGTCCCGAGTCGTTCGCAAACTGCAGAGCCAACCAGGCAAAGAGCACCGCAACAATTCCCTGACCAAGAATTTTCTGCCAACCGGTTAGACCGAGGCTTCGCTGCTTGTGCACTTTGATGTAGTCATCGATGAAGCCAACCAAACCGAGGCCAACCATCATTAGCAGCACGAGAAGAGCCGAAATGGTCGGGGTCTCAAAGTTTGCAAGCTTGCTAAAGAAATATCCGGCGAGCGTTGCCAAGATTATGGCAATTCCACCCATGGTTGGCGTTCCATGTTTTGTGATGTGAGTCGCCGGCCCGTCGGCACGAATGAATTGACCCCAGTTAAGTTTTCTAAACAACCAAATAAAGATTGGAGTAGCGAAGAGAGTCAGGGCCATAGAAATACCACCGGCGAGGAGCACTGCTCTCATTGGTTTACCTCCGCTAAAGCATCGCCCAGGTGTCTAAGTTCGGCCGATTTGGATGATTTCACCAAGACGACATCGCCCGCTCTAAGCAAACCACGCAGGTGCAGCAAAGCGTCGGAAATCGAGTCAAAGAATTTGGATTCGCCATCCCAAGAGCCTTCTTGACTGGCCCCCATGTGAATCAGCTTGGCGCCGGCACCAACCACAACCACCTCGTCGATATTGAGACGAACAGCGATTCGCCCAATTGCGTCGTGCTGCTCCCTCGAGTGACTTCCGAGCTCCGCCATTTCGCCGAGAACGGCAATTGTGCGATGACCCTGTCGGCCGATTGTGGCCAGAGTTTGAAGAGCGGCCCTCATCGATTCGGGACTCGCGTTGTAGGCATCGTTGATCACAATGCTTGAGTTAGTTCCCGGCAGGATCTGCATGCGCCAACGCTCGGCCAAAGCCATGCCCTCGAGAGCCAGCACGGCTGATGACAGATCCAAACCAAGCAGCTTGGCAACGCCAAGAGCGGCGAGAGCGTTCATTACCTGGTGCTCACCCAGAATCTTTAGGTTAACGACTGACTCAAAGTCACCACTATGCATTGTGAATGAGGTGCCTTCGAGGGTTACAGAAATCTGGTCAACCCAAAATTCACTGCTCGAATCAGTGCCAAACCAGTGCACTTCGGCCAAGGTGTTTTCTGCCATCTGAGCCACTAGAGAGTCGTCAGCGTTTAGCAATAGTTTGGTTCCCGCGGCTAGCGCTCTTGGTAACTCGCTCTTTATTTGAAAAGTGGTCTCGATGCTGCCGAATTCGCCGACATGTGCGAGCCCAACTTTTAGCACTACACCGATGTCTGGCTGACAAATTTTTGTGAGATAGTCAATGCTGCCAAGCCCATCTGCGCCAAGTTCGACCACTAGAAATCGGGTCGCTTGCGAAATCTTAAGAATCGAAATTGGAGCTCCGACTTCGTTGTTGAACGATTCGATCGGAGCAACGGTCTGGCCAGATCTCTCGAGTATTTCGCGCAACATGTTCTTGGTTGAGGTCTTGCCGTTCGAACCGGTTATGCCGATGACCTTTATGTTTCCAGATTTGCGAACTACATCGAGAACGTGTTTGGCCAAGTGCCCAAGAGCCAGCACAGAATCCTCGACAATAATCTGTGAAATTTCTGAGCCTGAAACTGCGCGTTCTACTATTGCGCCGACCGCGCCGGCTTCAAGAGCATCTTTAACAAAGAGATGGCCATCGGTGGCTTCGCCCGGCTTTGCCACAAAAAGCGAGCCCTCTGTGACGAGTCGCGAGTCTGTCTCTACCGATGCAGAAACTAAGAGGTCTTCACCGCGCAACTCACCGCCAATCGCATGTGCTATCTCTGAGAGTCGAATCTCGATCATTGCCAACCAGCCTCACGCAAAGCGTCGCGAGCCTCTTGCCGAGCCGAATAAGGGGTCCTGACCCCACGGATGTCGCGATAATCCTGATGCCCGGGACCAGCCCAGAGAATCGAATCGCCTGGCTTCGCCGCGGACACCGCCTGGCGAATTGCGGCTTCGGGAGGGCTAACCTCAAAAATTGAGAGCTCGGGTCTTTCTGCTCTGGCGCAATCGACCAGAGTCTTGCGAATCGAGGCCGCATCTTCAAATCGCGGGTGGTGGTCTGTGACCACTAGAACATCGCAACCGCGCGCGGCCACCTCGGCCATAGCCGGGCGCTTGCTTGCATCACGATCGCCGTCGGCACCAAAGAGCATGATTACCTTGCCCTTGGTAACTTTTCGCACGGCAGCCAAAGTGTTCAAGAAGGCATCCGGACTGTGCCCAAAATCCACAAATACGTTTGGCCCATCGTCACCAGACACCCGCTCTGTGCGCCCAGGTAGATAGGCGTGAATGCCATTCTCGACGGCGCGCTTGACCTCGTCAAAAGCAATGCCCGACTCGCAAATCATTGCAATTGCCAGTGCGGCGTTATGAGCCATGTGCGCGCCAATTATTGTCACAAATGAGCGCAGTGATTCGCCACTCGGTGCAATCACTTCGAAATCAGTTTGAGTCGGCGACTCATCTAACACGCGCACGTGCCAGTCGGCTGACTTCGAATCATCAGAACTAATTGAAACAACTGGAACCTGTGCTGCCTCTAGCATTCGCTCGCCCCACTCGGAGTCGAGACAAACTACTGCGCGCTTGGAATGCTGAGGTTGAAGCAAGAGAGCCTTGGCCGCAAAGTAGTTCTGCATGTCTCCGTAATCATCTAGATGATCGTGGCTCAGATTGGTGAAGCCGGCGACAGCGAATCGAAGTCCGTCGACTCTAAGCTGCGTCAGTGCTTGCGCCGATACTTCGATTGCAATCGCGCTGACTTTCTTTTCGCGCATGCGGGCGATCAGCGAGTGCATTTCGGTCGACTCCGGAGTGGTGAGGCGAGACACAATGACTTCGCCTGCAATGTGCCGCTCTGCTGTCGAGCTGAGGCCGGTCACTTTTCCGAGTTGGCGAAGGATTGTCTCGAGAATATATGTGGTCGAGGTTTTGCCGTTGGTTCCGGTTGTGGCAAAAATAGTAGGCATCAACTCATCCAGATTGCCGTAAACCCAAGCGGCCAACTCCCCCAATCGCTTTCGAGGTTCTTCGAGAAGTGCCACCGGCACCTCGACCTTCTCGAGCAAAGCGGCTCCGGCGGTGTCGGTAACTATTGCCGCCGCACCGAGTTCGATTGCGCGCGCCGCAAACAGCGCGCCGTGAGTCTTTTGTCCGGGCATTGCGACAAACAAATCGCCGGGGCGCAGATCGGCGGTGTTCATGCT
Source organism: Rhodoluna sp. (assembly GCA_021741685.1). GTDB lineage: Bacteria > Actinomycetota > Actinomycetes > Actinomycetales > Microbacteriaceae > Rhodoluna. The sequence continues at coordinate 9,159 of JAIOXI010000002.1, read as the reverse complement.
GATGCCAAACAATTGAGCTTCGCCGGCATTCTCGAAGCTCAGCCCGAAGTCGGCAACCAGAGCCGTCATGGCTTTTGGCACCACGTTATCGGGTCGCAGAATTGGTGGAATCGACTCTTTCATTAGCGCCACTCCGTTGGAATGTTCACAGACTTGGTGGTTGATGGTGCAACTCTGAAAGTTCGCAAAACCTGCTGCATGACAGCTTTGAATATTGGAGTGGCACCGAACGAGTTTCGAATTGTTCTCGATTTGTATGCAGTGACTGCGACCACATACTGCGGATCTTCTGCCGGAGCCATTCCGATGAAGGAAATGGCAAACAGGTTGCCATACTTTCCTGTTGCCGCATCTGTTATCTGAGCGGTGCCGGTCTTGCCTGCCACTCGATAACCGGGCACAGCAGCGCTCTTACCAATGCCACCTTGCTCAACGACTTTTTCTAGCATGTCCATGGTTGACTTTGCCGAACTCTCAGAAATGACGCGCTTTCCGTCCTTGGTTGAAGCACGCATCAAATTTCCGTTTTCGTCTTCGCAACCCTCAACCAACACCGGATCAAGGCTTACGCCCTTATTGGCGATTGTTTGGTACATCATGGCTGACTGAAGTGGGGTTACCGAAAAACCCTGACCAAACATTGACACGTATTTTTTGATGCCATCCCACTTTTCGTAGGGCAACGCAATACCTGAAGCTTCGCCCGGAAACTTTAATGCCGTCTTTTTTCCCATGCCGAACTTAACCAAGTAATCGAATCTGGTTTTTGCGTCAACCGCGTCACCGAGTTTCATGATTCCGGTATTCGATGATTCGCGCAAAACACCGGTCAGCGTCAAATTCTCGGGTGGGTGCTGGTGCGAGTCGGTGACAACGTAACCGCCGCTGCCCGGTACTTTCCAGCTGTAAGGGGCAACAATCTGTGTTGCTGGAGTGGCCTTGCTCTGGTCTAGCAAAGTGGCAGCCGTGACAGCCTTGATTACCGAGCCCGGTTCAAAAGCACTTTCAAAGACGCGGGAGTGGCGGCTTGCGGAATCCGATTTGGCTGGCACGTTTGGATCCATGGTCGGCGCTTCGGCCGCCACCAATATTTTGCCGGTCTTAACCTCAATGACCACTGCGGTGGCCCAGTCGGCCTTGAGTTTGGCAACGTTCTGGGTCAGCACCTGCTGGGCAAAGTACTGAAGGTCGGCATTGATTGTTAGATGAACATTTCGCCCATTTACCGCCTGAGTGGTCGTCACCACGCTGTCTGGAATCTTTACCCAGTCTTCGCTCTTTTCGAAAGACTCGGTTCCGTCTTTGCCGGCAAGGCACTTTTGATATTGACTCTCGATGCCGCCAAATGGCTCACCGTCGGGGTTCAAGAAACCAAGCACGCTTCCGGCAACTGCGCCACTCGGATAGGTTCGTGAACTTCGCTTGTCGTAGTAAATCCAGTGAATGCCGAGTTTCTTGATTTGATCGTAGGCCTTTGAATCGACCCCACGTTTGATGTTTGCATAGTTGCCGGTGCCAGCAATTTTTGCTGCCACCTCTTCTGGAGTCATCGCGAGTATGCCAGCAATCTGGGAAACAAGCTGACTGACTGGAATTTCGACCTTCACGCCGTCAACGGTTTTTTGGATTGGCGCAACGTGCACCGGCGCAACGTTTATGTCGTACTTGAAAACGCTCTTCGCTAGCACTTTTCCGGTTGAGTCAAGAATCTGACCGCGAAGAGATGGCAAGGCCTGGGAAACAGATCTGCTTGCTAGAGATTCCTTGTTTATCTCTGCTGCCAATAAAACTTGCACCTGGAAGAGTCGACCGACAAAGAAAACCGCAATCACGACGATAATCGCCGTGAATATTCTCAACCGCTTTGCCGGGTTTCCTGGCTGCATCGATCTACCGCCTAAGTCGCAAGCAATTAGTGAGTTGGTGAAACTGGAATGGTCTCAGTAGAGAACGCTACTGGCTGACGGAGCCCAGACGCCTGAGCGACATTCCCAATAAGCGCCGAAGATGTTGCCGCGGTCAATACTGAACGCTCAACCAGTGCGGCCGATGCAACGTTGTTGCGTGAAACGCGACCAGCAGAATTAAGTGCGGCTTTTGGCTTGCCAAAAACTTTTTGATCTTCGATTCTCAAGAACACCGGATTCGCATTTGCAATCATGCCTAGTTCGGAAGCCGAGTTAGCCAGATTCTGTTGAGAACTAAGCGAGTCAACCTGCTGTCCCACGATTTGCCCCTGGGTGGTTAGCTCAAGTTTTTCTACTTTCAATGCCTTCAAGTCATATGCACTCTGCGAAATGGTTAGTCCGAGAAACAATTGAACAATTTGAGTCACGCCAAAACTGACAAGCACTATTCGCCCGAGTTTAAATCCCTTTGAACGCGATGGCGAAACCGCCTGCAGACTGCGCGGTGCCGGGTTGCTAATTCTGCTTGGTGCTGTCAAACGTATTGCGCTCATGCTGCTCTCCGAATTTTCTCTGCCGCGCGAAGTCGAACCGACGCCGCTCTTGGGTTTTGCAAAATCTCTTCATCGGTTGCCTGTTCGGCACCTTTCACGAGCAAACGCATTACAGGTGCCTGCTCGGGAAGCTCTACCGGCATGTCGAGTGGCGCAGAAGATGTACTCGCGGCAACAAGCGCCTGTTTGACGATGCGATCTTCGAGCGACTGGTATGCCAAAACGAGAATTCGACCACCAAGTGCCAAGGCCTCGATAGACGCTGGCATCGTCGACTGCAGAACCTCAAGTTCGCTATTGACTTCGATTCTGAGCGCCTGAAAAACTCGCTTGGCAGGGTGCCCTTTGCTCCTGCCAGGGATAAACGGAACTATGGCGACAATCAATTTGGCTAAGGCAGCGCTAGTTGCGAACGGGGCACTCTTTCGCATCTCTACGATCGCCGCAGCGATCTGCTTGGCATATCGCTCCTCGCCGAACTCCTTGAAAATGCGTGCAAGTTCGGCTTCTGGGTAGGTGTTTAAAACTTTGGCCGCAGTGAGAGCAGAAGCGGTATCCATGCGCATGTCCAGAGGTGCATCGAAGCTGTATGCGAATCCGCGATCTGCTTCGTCAAGCTGCATTGATGAGACACCGAGGTCAAGCAAAATTGCATCGGCAACTTCAAAACCGTGTTCGCTCAAAACATCCTGAATCTGGTCATAGGTTGCGTGCGAGAACTTGATTCGGTTACCGAATTTTGCGAGACGCTCGGTTGCAAGTGCCAGAGCGCTTGCATCGCGATCAATTCCAATCACGGTGAGTTCTGGAAATCTTGTGAGAAAGGCCTCTGCGTGACCGCCGAGACCTAGAGTGCAATCCACGAGAACGGCATCTGCGCCTTGAATGGATTCGCCAAGAATCTCGATTGTTCGCTCCAGCAAAACTGGAACATGCAGTTGGTTCATTTCTTTGATTGAGTTCATACGCTTCGGGTTTCCTGAAGCTAGAACCCCATCCATTCCTGCGAGCTTGGTTTTCGCGTTATCTGGCATCGGGGAAGAGTGCCAGGGTTGAACGGGTGGAGATCTAGCATCAGGGCTAGATGATTCCCGGAATCACCTCCTGCGCCAATGACGAGTAACTGAATTCTTGAGAAGATTCGAATTTCGACCAGGCGGCGGCATCCCAGATTTCTGCGTGGTTACCAGCGCCAATCACAGTCAGTTCGCGGGTCAGTGTCGCGTATTGGCGCAAGGCCACTGGAATTGTGACTCTCCCCTGCTTGTCAGGAGTTTCGGAATGGGCGCCCGACATGAACATGCGCACGTAGTTTCGTGCTTCGAGATTGGTAAGTGGCGCCAACGCTAAAGCTTCAGCGCGCAGTTCGAAAGCCGCGGCCGTAAAGACCAGCAAGCAGCCGTCTTGGCCTCGAGTCATAACCAGGCCGTTTACGAAGTATTCACGCAGTTTGGCCGGAAGAATGATGCGGCCTTTTTCGTCAAGTTTTGGATAGAAAGCGCCGCTGAGTGTAGACACGGATTCCCCTCCTAGTGTTTGACTGCTCCTGATTTCTCCACTTTACACCACTTCCATCCACAAGTGACCGAAATGCCCATTTATTTATAACGTTTTGATATGGAAAAGGCCGATTCTACTGCCATTTGGCAGGTGGAGCAAAATCCCACGAATCTGGAAATATTTGATCAAATTTGGGTCAAAAATGCAAAAATGCACCCCGCCAAGGCGGAGTGCATCTCAAAGTTGAGTTGTTTACTGGTCGGTTCGCTTATTCCAACGCTCTTCGAACATTGAGCCCCGGTTTGGCTTATCTTCGCGCTTGGGCTTCTGGCTCTTTGCGGGGCCCATGGACTTGCCGCCAGTAGCGCTGGCGATGAGTATGCCGACCAACATGACCAGGAATCCGGCTACTCCGAATGCCACAAACTGCGTTACAGCGCCAAAGACCAACAGAGAAATGCCGACAACGGCCATAAGTGAACCGGCGATCACCTTGGCTGGCGAGTTTGCTCCGGGAGCTTCGATACGTTCGATTTGAGCCTTTGATTTGCGTTCGAAGGCAGCATCTTCGGCGTATAGCCCGCGCTCGAGTTCTTCAAGAACTCTCTTTTCGCTCTCTGATAGCCCCATCAAATTCCTCCTGGTTCGAGCATAAGCAAGGGCGAGCGATTTGTAAACGGCGCAGATTAGGCTTGGGGCATGCTTGAGTCCTCAGTTTTGCTTAGCGCCATCCAAGATCAGCTCGACGATTTCTGCCGCACGCGTCGTGCGAGTTTTGGCGCAATATCTGAGGATCTGTATCCGCTCGTCGATTTCGCCCAAGACCTGCTTCAGGGTGGAAAACGCTTTCGAGCTCAATTTTGCTATTGGGCCTGGGCCGGAAACTTGACCGAAAGCCAGAACTGGACTGCGGAAGAGCGCGAGAGTTCGATCAAGGCCATTGTTGGAATCTGCGCCGCGCTCGAGATGTTCCACGCTGCCGCGCTGGTGCATGACGATTTGCTTGATCAATCAGACACAAGACGAGGCAAGCCAGCGGTTCATAAAAACTTTGAACAACTTCACAACGATGAGGGTTGGGCAGGCAGCAAAGAGCGTTTCGGTCAGGCCGGTTCTGTACTTGTCGGCGACCTGATGCTCAGCTGGAGCAGCGAAATTTTCGGAAACGCGCTCTTGCACGCGCCGACAGCAGAAATCGAGAAGGCATGCCGCGAAGAGTTCAGCCGCATGCGCGTCGAAATTATGGCAGGACAGTATTTAGATGTTCTCGAAGAGAACGCAGCTCCTAGCCGAGACGTCAGCGAAGCCGTGGCCAGGGCAAACCGAGTAATGCTCTACAAGACCGCTAAGTATTCAATCGAAGCTCCGCTTCTAATTGGCGCTGCTTTTGCAGGCGCAAGCGAAAGTTGCAGAGCCGGCTTAGGAAAGTTTGCAATTCCACTCGGTCTCGCCTTTCAACTTCGCGACGATGTACTCGGTGTTTTTGGTGACCCAAAGGTCACCGGCAAACCTGCAGGTGACGACCTCAGAGAAGGCAAGCGAACTGTTCTAGTAGGACTTACTCGCGAGACACTCGACGGGCCGGTCGGAAAAGTTTTCGATGACATGCTGTCATCTAGAGAACTGACCGATGATCAAATTAGATTTCTGCAGCAAACCATAGTTGGATGCGGTGCTCTAAAGAAAACCGAAGTGATGCTAGAAGAGCTTGGAACCGAGTCGCTCGCGTTGCTCGAAGAAATCGAAATTGACGACAAGGCTAAGTCGGCTCTTCGAGACCTAGCTCGATTCGTGATTAATCGAAGCCACTAGCTAGAGAGCTAGAGCCTGCGCCAGTCGACGTATCTCAGATTTTTTGCCCGCGACCATTGCAGCCATTGGCGTTTCAGACAGAACGTCGTTATGCGAATAGAGCCATTCGATTGCGGAATCAAGAGTGAAACCCGCGTCAAGCAAAACCACGATGGTTCCCTGAAGGCTAGGTAGAGGCTCTTTGTCGACGATTATCTCTCGAGGCACATATTGAACACCGTCTCGCTTAACAGAGATCAGGTGGTGGTCTTCAATTAACCTGCGAACCCGCCCCATTGGAACTTCGAGCAATTCGGCTACATCTGGAACAGTGAGCCATTCAGAAACATTTTCAAAAACATCAGTCACAGGTTAAGAGTGCCACACCGAAGCGCTTGACGGGTAAAAAACCCGCCAGATGGCACGATATTGCTTGACCTATAAGGAAAAATGAGCGACTCAGGCGACGACAACAAGCGCGGCCAAGACCCTAAAAAAGTGGCCTTGGCTCTAGCTACGCTGCCCATAACCATAATTGGCTCGATAATTCCATCCGATGACATCGCAAATGCCAGCGAAATTCAGAACCTAAACCCCGATGACACCGTTCCGAGCCAAGCTGCGCAGGGCGAACCGGCTGACCCGCCAACTCGATCGCTGGCAAGACAGAGCGTTTACCAGGTAGTGCGCGGAGACACCATTTCTTCAATCGCCAAAAAGTTCTCACTGACCGGTCGAGAGCTGATGCGAATCAATGAATTGACCGAGAGTTCATTGATTATGCCTGGTCAGGTGTTACGCCTGGTAGACAACGCGGTGCAACCCTCGGTTGTCGACAAGGTTGTCGGTGCAGTTCAGCACAAGGTAAAGTCCGGTGAAACTCTTGCGCAGATTGCAAACCGGTATTCAATAAAGTTGCCCACACTGTTGGCCTTAAATCAACTTCAAGAACGCTCATTGATTTTTCCTGGTCAACTGCTGACGGTCAGGGCGGTAAATCCGTCTGTAACAACCCAGCCTTCAATTTCTGCTGGTGAACACATCGTGCAGGGCGGAGAAACGCTAACTCAAATTGCTAAACGTCACGGCATCTCTCTTGCTTCGTTGCTAAAGGCAAACCGCTTGACCAAGACTTCACTCATTTTCGTCGGGCAGCGACTCGAGGTTCCAGATACAACCGCAGACGCCGGCGCAAAAGAGAGTTCGAACGTCAGCGGAAACACAATCGGCAAGCCGACGACAATTTGCATTTTTCACGGGTTCCACAAAATTAAGGCTGGCGAGACAATCGGCAAACTTGCAGCAGTGTTTGGTGTCTCGACGCAAGCTCTGCTGACGGCAAACAAACTCAACCTGAACTCAACTATTTACATCGGGCAAAAAATAGTTGTGCCAGCTGTGCACAACGCACTGAATTGCCCGAAGCTGACCGCCCTGACCGATGAAATGCGACAAAATGCGGTACAGATTGTTTCTATCGGCAGGCAACTTCAGATTGGTGACTACGGAATAGTCATCGCGCTGGCGACTGCAATGCAGGAGTCGAGCCTAAGAAACATTTCTTTTGGCGATCGTGACTCGGTCGGGCTCTTTCAACAAAGGCCCTCTGCCGGATGGGGATCCAAGTCACAAATCATGAAGCCCGACTTTTCCATCAGGGCCTTCTTTGGCGGCCCGGGCAGCCCCAATCGCCCTGGTACTCGAGGACTGCTAGACCTCGCCAACTGGCAAGCCATGCCGCTAACTGAGGCTGCGCAGGCAGTGCAAGTTTCGGCTCATCCAACTGCTTACGCCAAGTGGGAACCGAGTGCGTGGAATTGGTTGGTCGAACTCGACGAACTAAAGGATAGCTAGTGGCCGACCTCGTAGGCAGGCTCATCCGTGGGCGCTACCACATCGAGAAACTGGTTGCTCGAGGCGGAATGGCAACCGTCTATCTGGCCGAAGACAACAGGCTGGATCGCAAGGTGGCGATCAAAGTCATTCACGCTCACCTCGCCAATGATCGAAACTTTCGAGAAAAGTTTGTTCGAGAGGCGAAGATTGCTGCAGGTCTTTCGCACCCCAACCTGGTCAATGTTTTTGATCAGGCAGAAGATGGCGACGTGGTCTTTCTCGCGATGGAATACGTTTCAGGAATAACTCTCAGACAAGCTCTCGATGACTTCGGTTCACTCTCGGCGGCTCGAGCACTCGAGGTATTCGAGCCCATCGTTGCGGCTCTGGCTGCGGCTCATGCGGCAGGAATTCTGCACCGAGATCTCAAGCCAGAAAATGTCTTACTGTCTGACGATGGCAAAGTGAAACTAAGCGACTTCGGACTTGCGAGGCCTATCTCGGCGCAAACTCAAACTGGCGGGGTCGTTGGCACCGTGGCATACATGAGCCCCGAGTTGGTGTCTCGAGGAGTCGCTGATGCGAGAAGCGATGTCTATGCTGCCGGAATCATGCTGTTTGAACTTCTCACCGGAAAGCAGCCTTTTCAAGGTGAACAAGCGGTTCAGATTGCGTATCAGCATGCAAATAGCGAGGTGCCAGCCCCCTCTTCGCTAAATGCCGACGTCCCTGAATTGCTAGATGAAATAGTGCTTTGGGCAACTGCCAAGCTGCCACAAAATCGCCCCAGTGACGCTAACGAGTTGCATAGAGTTTTGATACAGGCAAAAGCCGATTTGCGAAATCCGCGAAAAGCAAGCGAGCTAACCGAACACTTGCGCGAAACCTCGCTGCTGCGCGAGACCATCGTGCTCGGCGATGACGGGGCCAGTTCTAACCAGACTCAAGTTTTAGACGCAAACCCGACTGTCAAGTTCGGCGACACTCTTTCAGCCATCCCACCGGCAACTCAAGCAGAACTTGTGTACCACTCTCACCGCGGCTTGAAGGTGCTAATTGCAAGCGCACTGGTTTTGCTTTTGGGTTTAGGTGCGGGTTGGTGGTTTAGTTCTGGCCCAGGCGGATTCGAAATCATGCCAAATCTCACCAGTCGATCTCAGGCCGAAGCAGAGAGCCTAGTTGGTTCGCTGGGGGCATCGGTGGTTATCGTTTCCGAGAGTTCGAAAACCGTCACAAGCGGGCTGGTGATTTCATCACAACCGGCTGCCGGAACGATCTATTGGGGCGGCCCTGTGACAATCACGGTTTCAAGCGGACCAAAGTTGGTTACGGTTGCCAACCTCGTGGGCAAAACCCTGGTCGAGGCCACCGCCCAAATTTTGAAGTCTGGTTTCAGTCTCGGCAAAGTCAGTTCTTGGTTCAACGCCGCCACGATCGCGACCGTCTATGCGCACAGTGGCGGTGGCTCGACGAGAGTTGCCGAAGGTAGCCCGATTGACCTAGAAATTTCACTTGGCTCGATACCTATTGTTTCGGGACTAGATCAAGCAACCGCAATCAACCTGGTGCAG
>JAIOXI010000025.1:0-13687 GCA_021741685.1 Rhodoluna sp. | reverse complement strand
GGCGTCGCCACCGGCAGTTCCAGATGTGCCCGCGGTTACGTCTAGCAATCTGTAACGCTCGATTGCCTGTGCCGGAATCTGTGCGTCAACTTCGCCGCGCTCAACCAACTGCTCTAGCACGCGAACCACGATTGATGGGCCGTCGATCTTGAAGAAACGCCTTGCAGCTGCTCGGGTGTCTGAGAATCCGAAGCCGTCTGCTCCGAGAGTTGCGTAGTCACCTGGAACCCACTGGCGAATCTGGTCTTGCACGGCGTGCATGTAGTCGCTAACGCCTAGGAACGGCCCCTTCGCCTCAGAGAGCTTGTGGGTCAGGTAAGCGTCGGGGACATCAGCGTTCGGGTTCAAGAACTTGAACTCGTCGCGCTTGAGCCCGTTGCGGCGAAGCTCTGTCCAAGATGTAACCGACCAGATGTCTGCCGAAACGCCCCAGTCATCCTGAAGCAGGCGCTGAGCTTCGTAGGCCCAGGCAATCGCAACGCCAGAAGCCAAGATTTGGGCCTTGGTGCCGCTTTGAGTGTTCTCGCTGATGCGGTGAATTCCACGGATGATGCCGTCGACGTCGACGTTTTCTGGTTCGGCCGGTTGAACGATTGGCTCATTGTAAACCGTTAGGTAGAACAGAACGTTCGGATCTTTGTGGCTTCCGCCATACATGCGTTCCAAGCCGTGGCGAATGATGTGTGCAATCTCATAACCACTTGCAGGGTCGTATGTGATTACCGCGGTGTTAGTTGAAGCGAGCAGGGGAGAATGACCATCGGCATGTTGAAGGCCTTCACCAGTAAGTGTGGTTCTACCCGCGGTCGCTCCAATCATGAAGCCACGTGAGAGTTGGTCGGTCGCGGCCCAGATGGCATCTCCGGTTCTCTGAAAACCGAACATCGAATAGAAAACGTAGAAAGGAATCATCGGCTGACCCTGAGTCGCATAGCTTGTGCCAGCTGCTGTTAGAGCCGCGATTGATCCGGCTTCATTTATACCAGTGTGCAAGATTTGTCCGCCGGCTGATTCTTTGTAAGAGAGCAGCAGGTCTCTGTCTACAGAAATGTAGTGCTGACCATTCGGGTTGTAAATCTTTGCGGTTGGAAAGAATGCGTCCATTCCGAATGTTCGCGCTTCGTCGGGAATGATTGGAACGATTCGATCGCCAAATTCCGGCGAGCGAAGTAGATCTTTCATCAGACGCACGAAAGCCATCGTGGTCGCAACGCCCTGTGTTCCTGATCCGCCCTTTGCGATTTTGTATGTCTCTTCGCTCGGCAGTTTGAAATCAACATACTTGCTTCGACGTTCTGGAAGGTATCCACCGAGTTCACGGCGTCGTTCATGCATGTACTGAATCTCTGGCGCATCTTGACCGGGGTGATAGTAAGGCGGCTGGTATGGATTCTCTTCTAGTTGCGCATCAGTGATTGGAATCTTCAGTTCGTCTCTAAAGCCCTTGAGATTTTCAAGAGTCAACTTCTTCATCTGGTGGGTGGCGTTTCGACCCTCGAAAGACTTGCCAAGGCTGAAGCCCTTGATGGTCTTGGCCAGAATGACCGTCGGCTGCCCCTTGTGCTCGACGGCCGACTTGTAAGCCGCATAGACCTTGCGGTAATCGTGGCCACCGCGCTTGAGGCCCCAGATCTGGTCGTCGGTCATGCCCTCGACCAGTTTGGCGGTTCTAGGATCACGTCCGAAGAAGTTTTCACGAACGAAAGCGCCGTCTTCGGTCTTGTAGGTCTGGTAGTCGCCATCTGGCGTCTTGTTCATCAGGTCGACAAGGGCGCCCTCGTGATCATTGGCTAGCAGGGCATCCCACTCGCGACCCCAAACCACCTTGATAACATTCCAACCCGCGCCTCTAAAGAAACTCTCGAGTTCCTGAATAATTTTTCCGTTGCCTCGAACCGGACCATCTAGTCGCTGCAGGTTGCAGTTCACAACAAAGGTCAGGTTGTCGAGCCCATCGTTTGCAGCCAGCTGCAATGCGCCGCGCGATTCAACTTCGTCAAGCTCGCCGTCACCGAGGAAAGCCCACACTCTTTGATCGCTAGTGTCTTTGAAACCACGACCGGATAGATAGCGATTGAATTGCGCTTGATAAATAGCGTTGATTGGGCCAATACCCATCGAGACTGTTGGAAACTGCCAGAAGTCTGGCATCAAACGCGGATGCGGGTATGAAGAGAGACCGCCACCAGCGTGTGACTTTTCTTGTCTGAAGCCGTCGAGCTGGTTCTCGGTTAAGCGACCCTCAAGAAATGCGCGAGCGTATGGACCAGGTGATGCGTGACCCTGAATGAAAATCTGGTCGCCACCGCTCGGGTGATCTTGACCTTTGAAGAAGTGGTTGAAACCAACTTCATAAAGCGAAGCAGAAGATGCAAATGTCGAAATGTGTCCGCCGACTGCGATGCCTGGGCGCTGTGCTCGATGCACCAACATTGCAGAGTTCCAGCGCATCCAAGCTCTATACGCGCGCTCAATGTTTTCGTCGCCAGGAAATTCGGCTTCGTTCTCTGGAGCGATGGTGTTCAGGTAATCCGTGGTCGGAATCGAAGGAACATTCAGCTGAAGTTCGTGTGAGCGTCGAAGCAGGTTCAGCATGATTTCACGGGCACGGCCACGACCGTGAACGCGGGCTACGGCATCAAGTGATTCAAGCCACTCACGCGTCTCTTCAGGGTCAAGATCTGGGTTGCTGACTGAGAAAGCGTCCTGGTTATTGATTGACACCGACATCCTCTTTCGTGGGGGATGGAACTGCTCTGGCTCGGGTTTGAGCCTAGGCAAGTTTATTCTGTGATTTGGGGGAAGTTTCGCCCAGTTCGGTATGTTTTGATTGATAACCAACGATAAGGAAGCCAATGACCCTAATAATCGGCGATGACGCCCCAGATTTCAGCCTCGTAAACCAGTTCGGCGACACAGTTTCGCTCTCAGATTTTGCAGGCAAAAAGCCCGTTGTGATCGTGTTTTACCCGCTATCGTTCTCAGGAATCTGCACGGGTGAGCTTTGCGAACTTCGCGATAATTTCGCCACTTTCGAGCGCGATGGCGTTGAACTGCTAGCCGTTTCGGTGGATAGCAAATTTGTTCAGAAGGCCTTTGCCGACTCAGAGGGCTACAAGTTCTCTGTTTTAGCTGACTTCTGGCCACACGGTGACGTTGCCAAGAAGTACGGGGTGTTTCTCGAGGAAGCCGGCATCTCGAACCGAGCTACATTCGTAATCGACAAAGCGGGCAAATTGGTTGCCAAGTTCGTGACTGCACCTGGACAAGCCAGAAGTCTCGAAGAGTACCAGCGCGCACTAGCTGTATTGGCCCTCTAGACACTCGGGTTGCTCCAAGGGCGCGCGTGTATTACGCTCATCCGAGGGGCCTTTAGCTCAGTTGGTAGAGCGCCACGCTTACACCGTGGATGTCATCGGTTCGAGCCCGGTAGGGCCCACTGTTCTCATAAGAGAATATGAATGCCGCGTCAGAAATGGCGCGGCATTAGTATTTTCGTTATGACTAACCCCTTTGAGCCCCCTAAGAAGCTAGCGCTCGGCGATGCCGATCTTGCCGAAGCTTTGACCGCCGCTCAGGGCGAAGAGGGTTTGCTCGGAGCCATGGAACTTCTTGAGCAGCAGTCTGAACTTCGTGCGGCCGATTCTCAGGCCTATGTTCTTTGGGTTCGTGAAATGGAAAAACTTGCCACACCCGAAGCCAAAGAAGCACTCTCGGCAGCCCGGCTTGCGTCTTCGGGTATCACCCCGCAGCCTTCGGTAGAACAAACAGTTGCGCCAGTAACCGAAGACTCTTGGAAGTCACTGGTTCCAGACTGGGATGATCGTCAGCAGGCAACCGAGCTTGCGAAAGAAAAGGCAATTGCAGATGCATTGTCGATGGCAGAGCAAAAAGCTCAAGAAGAAATAGACATTGCGGTTGCAGCCGCAGTTGCTGAGGCAGAATTCGAAGCAGAAGTGAAACGCGAAGAGGCCGTCGCAAAAGTTGTTGCCGAAGCCGAGGCTGCAGCTGCCGAAAAACTTGCCGAGCAGGTTCGCATCGCCGAAGAGCAGGCCGAGCTAGCAGCGGCTGCTGCCGAGCAGGAGCGACTAGAGGCTGAACGAGTTGAAGCAGAGCACGTTGCGCTTGAACAAGCTGAAGCTGAGCGCGTTGAAGCAGAGCGCGTTGCGCTCGAGTCAGCCGAAGCCGATCGAGTCGCTCTTGAGCAAGCCGAAGCTGAACGCGCCGAAGAACTCATTCGAGAAGAATTAGAAAAAGCGGAACTTGCGGCTATGGAAGCTCTAATCGCAGCGGAGGAGGAAGGTAAAGCTGCGGCAGAGATTCTCGCGACCGAAGAGCCGTTGCCTGCCGTCGAAGACGTAGATCCACAACCTGTGAGAGCAGTCGACTTTGCAACCGGAAGTTTTGACATCATCGATTCAGCAGAGCAAGCCGCAAGTGAAGATTTTGATGAAGACAGTTTTGAAGTTTTGCTATCAGACGGTGAGCTTGGTTTCGCCAAGGAACCAGCCGGAAGTCTAAAAGACTTGCCGATATCGACAATCGACCGAAGAGCTAAGCCATACTCACAGCTATTCGTTTGGTCGAGCCTCAGCGCGGGTCTCTTACCACTCGTGTTTGGCTACCTGACGTTGCCGCTTCAACTTACCTTCGTTGATAAGTTGCTTAGTCTCTTCGCAGGTCTTTCAGTTTCGGCATTGTTAATTGCGGTTGCGGCCATCGGAGGAAAGCGCTCTGGTTTGCCTACTCTCTATCTATCGCGAGCAGCCTTTGGAGTTCGAGCTAACAATGTTCCGGCGGCGGCAATCATCCTGGTGAAGCTGGCGTTCGGAGTAGCCGTTGTGCTGGCGGCAATCAGTCTCTTCGACAAAACGGTTGTCTCTTTGCCTGCAATGACCTCGCCGGCTTTTGCGGTTGGCGATGTCGGCGTTAGCTGGCTCTTGGCACTGGCAGCAATTGTCTTGGCTGTGGCGTCGCTGATCGCCTTCTTTGGCGGCAAAACCCTTTACTTTGCCCAGTTGGCAATTGCTGCCGTCGCGACCCTTGTTTCGATTGTCTTCATGATTTTGACCGCGCCACAAATTGGTCTTGAACCTGCTGATCTGGTTTTCTCAAATAACTGGATTTCGGTTGTCAGTTTGGCCATTCTGGTAGCCGCTATCTTTGGCGGTTTCTGGATCACCTCGGTTGCCGAATTCACCCGAAAAGTTTCGATGGCTCAATCTGGCAAGAAACTGGCTTTATTTATAGCACTGTCTGTTGGTGTCATACCTCTGCTAATCGCAACATTCTCTCTGCTCGTGGCCAGTTCGCTGCCGCAGCAGTTTGTTGAAGCCGCAGCTTTGAATCCGCTTGGCGCTTTGCTTGCCCTGGTTCCGTCCTGGATGGGTACGGCACTATTGATTAGCGGCGCACTCTCGCTTCTGATTTGGGTGACTGCCTGGCTCTACTCGACGAGCGTCAGCCTCTCAGCTGTTTCGATTCGAATCAAACCTGCTTTCAGCCAGCCGCTGCTTGTGGTTGTCACATTCGCAATCGCATTTACTGCCACAACTTTCTCGACTGCTACCTTTGCTGAGATAATCGATGCGGTCATCGCGATTTCTGGCGTGGTTGTCTTTGCCTGGGCCGGTGTGTTTATTGCAGACGTCACACTCAGAAAGATTGCATATCATGAGGTTTCGCTCACTCGCGATTACGGTTTCTACAAGGCTGCGAATTTTGTGAACCTTGGCGCTTTTGTTTTTGCCGTGGCATTAGGCCTCGGGTTCGTTTCGTCAACTCTCGTTGGCTTCGGCTGGCTCGGTTACCTTTCTGATCTCGTTTCTGCAGAGGCTTGGTCAGACGCCAACATCGGTGCGGCAATTGCGCTCGGCTTCTCGGTGTTGTTTCCAATTCTTTTTGGGCGCAAGCGCATCCGCGACCAAGAGGGCGAAGTGTTGGCAATCGAGGCTCGCAAATTGGATCTAGAACACGTCGATCTAGACGAAAACTAGCCGTGGCAAAAGTCTCTGACATTGTCGCTGCAGCGCAATCAATATGGCCAAGCGAACTTGCAGATGACTGGGATCGGCCCGGACTCATAACAGGTTTGTATAGTGCGCCAGTCACCAAGGTGCTGTTAGCTGTCGACCTGACTGTCGAGCTTATGCACGATGCAGTCGCAGGCGGTTTCGACATGGTCATCACTCATCACCCTTTCTTGCTCAAGGTTCCCTATGAGCTGCGTCAAGACTCGGGAAAGGGTGCGGTGCTAAGCACTGCCATCCGTGAAGACATCGCACTGTTTTCAGCCCACACGAATGCAGACGTCGTCGAGAAGGGTGTTTCCGATGTTCTGGCAAAGACCCTTGGGCTTGTGAACGCTAAACCTCTCGTGCCAACCCTCGGGGGAGAAGTGGGGCATGGCCGCATTGCAGAACTGCCTCAGCCCATGAGTTTGCTCGACTTCTCTCGCATGGTTGCCAGAACTCTCTCGGCCACCGCTGGTGGGGTTCGAATAGCCGGAAATGCCGAAGCTATGGTTTCTCGCGTGGCACTCTGCGGGGGAGCCGGAGATGCCTTTATCGCTGCTGCGCTAGAAGCCTCTGCCGATGTTTACGTGACATCAGATCTTCGTCATCACCCCGTTCAAGACGCCCTGCAGCAGGCCAGGGCAACGTCAAAAGAGTTTGCTTTGGTCGACATTTCACACTGGGCAGCCGAATCGCTCTGGCTGAGTGTTGCCGCAGCCCAACTCTCTGAGGCGGTTAGTGATGTTAAGTTTGTAGTAAGCGACCTACGCACTGATCCGTGGGACTTCGCTGCAACTCAATAGCGATCTGAAAGAAGCGATGAAAGCTACTTCACAACACCAAGACACCCTGCTCGAGCTCGGTCGCATCGACCTTCAGCTTCGCCGCAATCAACGAGCTATCGATGAGATTACTCGCGGAGTCGAGGTTCAGGCTGAACGGCAGCTGCTTCTTGTGAATTCAGAAAAATTGCTCGTAGCCAGAAACGAAATGGATGCTCTCGACTTGGAGCTTTCAAGAGCTGAAGCAGACCTTGCGCTTGTCGAAGGCCGCATCGCCAAGGACGAGTCACGCCTTCAGCAGAGCAGCAACCAAAAAGACGTTCAAGGAATGCAGCATGAACTGCAGTCACTGGCAAAACGCAGGGGAGAACTCGAAGACGCAGAACTCGTTTTGCTCGAACGCAAAGACGTTATTGCGCAGAACCTGCAGGTAATTGGTGACGAAAGAAAAGAGATTCAGGATCGGCTAGAGGCGCTTGAGCAACAGCAAACACAAGGCCTTGCCAAGCTGAACTCGGGTCAGCAGTTGCTTCGCGAAGATCGTGTTCGCAGTCTGTCTCAGTTGACTCCCGAACTGGCTGAGCATTACGAGAAGTTGTTCTCTAGAGGTGTCGGAGTTGGCAAACTAGACGGTCTTATCTGCGATGCCTGCGGAATGACGCTCAGCGGCGACTCACTGGACTCAGCAAGAAACACTCCGGCCGATGAACTCGCCCACTGTGGCGAGTGTGGGGCAATTCTGGTCCGCTGATGGCACGCTCTCTAATAATTGAAGCTGATGGCGGTTCGCGAGGTAACCCCGGAACGGCAGGCTCCGGTGCCGTCGTAATCGACCAAACAACCGGCATGGTGATTCGCGAGATAGCCCGATTCATTGGCATAGCCAGCAATAACGTTGCCGAATATATCGCTCTCATCGCGGGCCTCGAAGCTGCATTAGACATCGATTCAAATGCCGACATCGAGGTTCGCATGGACAGCAAGCTGGTGATTGAGCAGATGTCTGGTCGTTGGAAGATCAAACACCCAGACATGATTCAGCTGGGCATGCAAGTTCAAGACCTGGTGCGAGGCAAAAAAGTTTCATGGCAGTGGATTCCTCGAGAACAGAACTTCAGAGCGGACGCTCTTGCAAATAAGGCCATGGATGAGCTGAGTGATTCTGAGTCTTCTGGCTTGGTTATATCAACCGCGGCCAACAATCGTTTGTCTTCCTCGGTGACCGAGTTCAACGAATCCGGGCCGAGTTCAGTGCGTTCGCCGATTGATGTGACAAAACCGTTGACCACAATTGTGCTCGTGCGTCACGGTCGCACAGCACTGACAGAGGCGCGCAAGATCTCTGGCGGTGATGGTGATGATCCAGATTTGAGCGAGGTTGGTGTGCTCGATGCAAACGCTGTTGCGACTGCTCTGGGTCAAATCGGTTCTAAAGGGCCTTGGCAACGCATTGCCCCAATTTCGGCGATTGTTTCGTCTCCTATGAAACGGGCACGACAAACAGCAGAGGTCATTGCAAAACAGCACGGCCTCAAGGTCACCGAAAACGAAAACCTTCGAGAGATCAGTTTCGGAGATTGGGATGGACTAACTCACGAAGAGGCGCAGCAAAAGGACTCCACTCTGTGGCAATCCTGGCGCGGATCTTGGTCTGTTTCTCCGCCCAACGGTGAGTCGCTCGAAGTTTTCGATCAACGACTTCAATTAGCTCGTCAGCAAATCGCAGAACGCCACGCGGGCAAAACCGTCGTGGTGGTCGCACACGTGATGCCGATCCGAGGATTCTTAAGGTGGGCATTCGATGCAGCTGCTGCCGCGTATTGGCGACCACAGGTTGCTCCGTGTTCGATTTCGATCATCCGGGTTTGGGGCGACGAAACAGCAGAGGTTGTTACCGTAAATCACACGGCGCACCTCTAGGGGCTGTTCAGGCAGCCCTCTGCCCGATAGCCTTAACCACGGATGGGTCGGCCAGACGATCGCGGCACGCAAGTGACGAGGAACGTCCGGGCTCCATAGAGCAAGGTGGTGGGTAACGCCCACCCGGGGAAACCCGCGAGAAAGTGCAACAGAGAGTAAACCGCCACGCAAGTGGTAAGGCTGAAACGGTGGTGTAAGAGACCACCAGCGGGGCGTGTGAGCGCTTCGGCTAGGTAAACCTCACCTGGAGCAAGGCCAAACAGTGTGCGCCTTAGCCGGCTCGGCTATGCACACGGGTAGGCTGCTCGAGCCTGGCGGCAACGTCAGGCCTAGATAGATGATCGTCGCCCGAAAGGGTACAAAACCCGGCGTATCGGCCGGCCCGTCCAACTAATTACTATTTGCCAAGCGGTAAGCAAGCCGCGCTGCTCCCAAAATGCCTGCGTTATTGCGCATTTCAGCAGGAACAATCTCACATTTGATGTCTAGCAGGGGTAGGAACTTCTCATGATCTTTCGAGACCCCGCCGCCGACAATTATCATCTCGGGCGTGAAGAGTCGCTGAAGGGTCGAGTAGTACTTTTGCAAACGCACGGCCCACTCCTCCCAAGTCAAACCATCGCGTTCCTTGGCAGCGAATGACGCCATCGACTCATAGTCAACACCGTCGATTTCTAGATGCCCGAGCTCTGCGTTGGGAATCAGAGTCTGATCAAAAAATAGTGCGCTTCCGATTCCCGTTCCAAGTGTGGTCATGATTACCAAGCCTCGCTCTGCGCGACCGGCACCAAAGCGCATCTCGGCAAGACCCGCTGCGTCGGCATCATTTACCAGATGCACGTCGCGTCCGAGAGCCTTGGTGAAGGCGGCGTCGGCATCAAAACCAATCCACTTCTTTGAGATGTTGGCGGCAGACATTGTCACACCGTGTTGCACAACGGCTGGAAAACATATTCCGATTGGCGTCTTGCTCGAGGCGTCTGGAAGCTTCTTAATCAAATTCTTTACGGTCGCAATGATGTCATCGGTCGAGCCACCCTCGGGTGTTTCCACTCGAACTCGCTCGCCAATCATTTCACCATTCTTGACATCGACCAGTGCCGCCTTGATGCCGGTGCCACCGATGTCTACACCGATTGCCATTTTCTTAGCCATGGAATTTTCTTTCGTTTATGGAAGTGTGAGTATGTCGGCACCGGATTCGGTGACCACCAGAGTGTGCTCGAATTGCGCGGTGATGCTCTTATCTTTTGTTGTAACAGTCCAGTCATCTGCCCAGAGGTCCCATGCGTATGTGCCTAGGGTGAGCATCGGTTCGATTGTGAAAACCATGCCAACCAGCATTTCTTGCGAGTAGGCCGGGGCAGCGTCGTAGTGCGGAATCACCAAGCCGCTGTGAAATGCTCGGCCGATGCCGTGTCCCGTGAAGTCTCTGACCACGCCATAGTCAAATCTCTTGGCAAAAGATTCGATGGTTCGTCCGATGATGTTGATCTGTCTGCCCGGTGCCACGACAGAGATGGCGCGGTTTAGCGATTCACGAGTTCTCTCAACCAACAAACGCACCTCGTCACTGACCTGGCCAACCATGAAGGTTTGATTACTGTCGCCGTGAAAGCCGTTTTTGAAGGCGGTGATGTCGATGTTTACGATGTCACCCTCTTCGAGCACCGTGTTGTCAGGTATTCCGTGGCAGATGACCTCGTTTATCGAAGTGCAGATCGACTTCGGAAATCCGCGATAGAGAAGCGCCGAGGGGTAAGCCCCGTGATCGAGAATGAATTCGTGGGCCAAGCGATCGAGCTCGTCTGTGGTGACACCTGGTTTGCAGTTTTCGCCGACAAGCTCGATTGCTTGAGCTGCAATTCGTCCAGAATGACGAATCAGCTCCACTTCGTCGTCATTCCAAATGTCGCCGCCGGTGTGTTTTGCCGGGGCTTTCTTGCCAACGTATTCGGGTTTTTCGATGCTCGCTGGCACGGCTCTAAGGGGTGACAGAGTTCCGGCAGTAAGAAATCCAGTGTCACTGTGGCGAGGCATGCGTCTAGTCTAAGAGTGAGCGAGGTGAGAAGCATGGATGACGAAGCCAAGGAATTTTGGTTCAATACTCAAACCAAGACGGTCGAAGACGGAAAACAAACTGCCGCTTTGTTCCGCATAGGCCCTTTTGCAACCCGTGAAGAGGCGAGCCGCGCTCTAGAGACAATCGAGCAGAGAACTCAAGCCTGGCAACGCGAAGAAGAAGATCGCGACTAATCGCTAAAAGACTCGTCTGCGTTGGGAAAACTGCCACTTTCGACATCGGCAGCATAGTTTGTCGCGGCCGTTAACAAATCCTCTCGAAGACTCATGTATTCGCGAACGAAACGTCTTGGTTTTCCGCCGCTCAGACCCGCGAAATCAGTCCAGACCAGAATCTGGCCGTCGGTCTCGCTTCCCGCTCCAATTCCTATCGTGGGAATCTGCAACTGCTTTGTGATTCGCTCGGCTAGATCTGCGGGAACCAACTCGAGAACCACAGCAAATGCGCCCGCTTCTTGCACGGCAAGAGCCTCAGCCAAAACCTCATCGGCTGCATCGCCGCGACCCTGAATCTTGAAGCCACCAAGCGCGTGAACACTTTGCGGTGTGAAGCCGATGTGACCCATAACCGGGATGCCCGACTCGACCAATTTGGCGATTTGCTTAGAACTGCGTTTCCCACCCTCGAGCTTTACCGCTGCAGCACCGGTTTGCTTCATGATCTTTAGGGCGTTGGCTAGTGCGTCATCGGCAGAAGTTTCATAGCTGCCAAAAGGCATGTCGACAACAACGAGGGCAGATTTCGCGGCTCCGGCTACGGCCCTGGCCAGGGGAATTATTTCGTCGACGGTGATTGCGAGCACGCTCTCGTGGCCAAGCGCGTTTTCTGCTGCAGAGTCGCCAACCAGCAAAACATTAATTCCCGCCTCATCGAAAATGGCGGCGGTGTTTTGATCATAGGAAGTCAGGCACGAGAACTTGCGGCCAGAATTCTTGAATTCTTGCAGGTGAGAGACTCTTGCAATCTTTGCCATCTAGTTGGCTCTCTTCCATGCATCTACTTCGATCTCGACGAGCATCTTTGGGTTTATGAACTTGATTCCAGCAAGCATGGTGGCTGCGGGACGAATCTCGCCAAAGATTTCACCGTGGGCCTTACCAACCGCATCCATGTCTTCGGCGTTGCTCAGGTAGATGCGGCTGCGAACTACGTCACTCAAGGAATAGCCAACTTGAGCCAGGGCAGCAGCGATGACATTTTCGAGGGTAACTTTGGTTTGACCATAGGCGTCACCCTCGTGCTGCAAGACACCATCGACGGTGGCGGTTGAACCTGAAACGTGAACGTATTCGCCGGCCACGGTGGCACGCGAATAACCGATGACCGATTCCCAGGGCCCTCCGCTTGAAATTAGTTTGTCAGCAGCCATAATTTCCTACCTGTACCTATTCGTAATCGGCAGACGCCTGTCTCGGCCGAAGGCCATGCCGGTGATCTTTGGTCCGATAGCACCCTGACGACGCTTCCATTCGGCCCGATCGACCAGCCCAACGATTTTGTCGACAATGGCAGCATCGAAACCCATGGCCTTGATTTGCTCGCGACCAAGCTTTTGTTCGATGTATGCATCGAGAATCTCATCCAAGATTGAATAATCGGGCAAGCTGTCTTGATCAACCTGGCCTGGGCGCAATTCGGCTGATGGTGGTTTCGAAATGCTGTTCTCTGGGATGGGCTGCCCTTGTCCCTGTTGTGTTGCAAACTCGTTTCGCCACTTGGCAAGTTGCCAGACCAGGGTCTTGGCAACGTCTTTGAGTGGGGCGAACCCACCTACTGAATCGCCATAAATGGTGCTGTAACCAACTGCTAGCTCAGACTTATTGCCGGTGGTCAGCACCAGATGGCCCTCTTGATTACTGAGCGACATCAAAATTGTGCCTCGCACCCTTGCCTGAAGATTTTCTGCGGCAATATCTTTGAGTTTCAGTTGCTTCTCTAAATCCTTCACAGCCGACTTAATTGCTTCGGTACGAATGTTGATTCCTAGTCGCTTCGCTAGGTCAAAAGCGTCTGATTTTGAGTGATCGCTCGAGTGCTTGCTTGGCATCGATACGCCAAAGACTCGGTGAGAGCCCAAGGCGTCAACCGCAAGAGCAGCGCAGACCGCAGAATCAATTCCGCCGCTTAGTCCGAGAATCACCGATTTGAAATTGTTCTTGTTCACATAATCGCGAAGACCTAGTACAAGCGCATTCCAGATCTGCCAGTTGTCGTCTAGTTTGTGTGTTACCAACTCGCTTGCGGCTACAACGCTGGTTTTGCTTTCGATGTCAAAAAGCAGCAGGTCTTCTTCGAACTGTTTGCCGCGTCCAATCAGTTTCTGATTGGCATCGACCATTAGAGAGTCACCGTCGAAAACCAGATCGTCTTGCCCGCCAACTAGATTCACATAGGCAACGGCAACGTTCTGCTTCTCGGCAAGGTTCTTCACGAGTTCCACTCGACGATCATCCTTGTCGATCTCAAAGGGCGAGCCGTTGAGAACAAGTGCTACGTCTGACTTCTCTTCACGGAGTTTGGCCACTGGGCCACCCTCTTGCCAAATGTCCTCGCAAATCAAAATCGAAAACTTCAATTCGCCTAGCTCAAAGCTAACCAACTGATCTCCGGGAATGAAGATTCGATACTCATCAAAAACAGAGTAATTAGGCAGGTGGTGCTTGGCGTACCCGGCCCAAACCTTTCCGTCGCGAATTATTACAGCCGCATTCTGAGCGATTGCCCATGGGCTGCGATGCTCCTTGGCAACTATTGCCGGTGTGCCGAGAACCACGACAACCTGGCCAAGCCCGCGTTCATTCAGTTCGATGGCAAACTGCTTGACAGCCTCGACGCTGTCGTTCAGAAAGCTTTCGCGGGTTGCGAGGTCTTCGATCGGATAGCCGGAG
>JAIOXI010000024.1:0-13770 GCA_021741685.1 Rhodoluna sp. | reverse complement strand
GCTCGACTAGTTATGGGCCTGCCGCTCTACGCGGCTGGCCTCTGGCTGACTTGGCTCATGCTTCGAGGGGTCATTCAAAGTCGCTCCTAATGGTATTTTTATCTAGGCAATTGGGCTATTGATTGAGGATTAGATGTCAAAGGTAAACAGTTTTGGATCTGCTGCTGTGCTCAAGGTCCGAGATAAGACCTACAGGATTTTTCGTCTTGACGCCTTAGATGCCGCCCGCTTGCCATACAGCCTCAAGATTTTGCTCGAGAACCTCTTGAGAACCGAAGACGGCGCGAACATAACATCGGAGCACATCCGTGCCCTAGCAAGCTGGAATCCAAGCGCTGAACCAGACACTGAAATTCAGTTCACTCCTGCGCGAGTCATCATGCAGGATTTCACCGGTGTTCCCTGCGTGGTCGATCTAGCCACAATGCGCGAGGCCGTTGCTGAACTTGGTGGAGATCCGAAAAAGATTAACCCACTCGCACCTGCAGAAATGGTTATCGATCACTCTGTGGTTATTGACGTCGCCGGATCTGCCGACGCATTCGAGAAGAACGTTGAATTTGAATACGCCCGCAACGGCGAGCGCTATCAGTTTTTGAGATGGGGTCAAACAGCGTTTGATGATTTCAAAGTCGTTCCCCCTGGCACCGGAATTGTGCATCAGGTCAACATTGAGTTTCTTGCTCGCACGGTAATGACCCGTGAGGTATCGGGGGAGTTGCAAGCGTATCCAGATAGTTGTGTCGGAACCGACTCACACACAACCATGCTCAACGGTCTCGGAGTTCTGGGCTGGGGTGTCGGCGGCATCGAAGCCGAGGCGGCCATGCTCGGACAACCAGTCTCAATGTTGATTCCTAAGGTTGTCGGTTTCAAACTCAGTGGAGCAATCCCCGTTGGGGCTACCGCAACAGATGTTGTTCTGACCATTACCGAAATGTTGCGCAAGCATGGGGTTGTTGGAAAGTTTGTCGAGTTTTATGGTGAAGGTGTTACCTCAGTTCCTCTTGCGAACCGCGCAACCATCGGAAACATGAGTCCGGAGTTTGGTTCTACAGTTGCAATTTTTCCGATTGACGACGTCACTCTGGATTACCTAAGAATCACCGGACGGCCTGAAGATCAGATTGAGTTGGTCGAGGCCTACGCCAAGACTCAGGGTTTGTGGCATGACCCGACTGTCGAGCCAATCTTCAGCGAATACCTCGAACTCGATCTCTCAACCGTAGTTCCATCTATTGCTGGGCCAAAACGCCCTCAAGACCGGGTGGTACTTAGCGAGTCAAAAGCTCAGTTCGAAAAGGCACTTGCTGCTTACTCGCCGCAGAAGTCAAATGCGGCTGAGGTCAAGGGCGAGAGCTTCTCGATTGATCACGGGCACGTGACTATCGCTTCAATCACCTCTTGCACAAACACTTCCAACCCATCGGTGATGTTGGCTGCCGGTTTGTTGGCTAAAAAAGCCGTCGAGAAGGGCTTGACCTCTAAGCCTTGGGTTAAAACTTCTCTCGCGCCAGGTTCGAAGGTCGTCACCGAGTATTACGCAAAAGCTGGGCTAACCAAGTCGCTCGACGCTCTCGGTTTCAATCTGGTTGGTTACGGATGCACCACCTGCATCGGTAACTCGGGACCGTTAGAAGATGAGATTTCAGCGGCAATCAACGCGAACGATCTTGCTGTCACGGCGGTGCTCTCAGGAAACAGAAACTTCGAGGGACGCATAAATCCCGACGTCAAAATGAACTACCTGGCTTCACCACCGCTGGTGATTGCATACGCGCTTGCGGGCACCATGGACTTCGATTTCGAAACCGAGCCACTTGGTCAGGATTCTACTGGAACAGATGTTTTTCTTAGAGACATTTGGCCGACGCCCGAAGAAGTTCAGTCAACAATCGATAGTTCAATAAACAGTGAAATGTTTACCTCGCAGTACGCGGGCGTATTCGACGGTGACGAGCGTTGGAAATCACTACCAACTCCTAAGGGTGCAACATTCGACTGGGATGAAAAATCCACCTATGTTCGAAAGGCTCCGTATTTCGACGGCATGAAAAGAGAGCCTTCGCCTGTTACTGATATTCACTCAGCTCGTGTGCTCGCCAAGCTCGGCGACAGCGTCACAACCGACCACATCAGCCCAGCTGGTTCAATCAAGGCTGATAGCCCAGCTGGAAAATATCTCAGCGAGCGTGGCATATCCCGCGTCGACTTCAATTCCTATGGTTCGCGCAGAGGCAACCACGAGATCATGATTCGCGGAACATTCGCAAACATCCGTCTGCGCAACCAATTGCTAGATGACGTCGAGGGTGGATACACCCGAGACTTCACTCAGGTTGACGGACCTCAGGCTTTTATCTTTGATGCCTCTTCGAACTATGAGAGCGCAGGTGTTCCTCTGGTCATTCTTGGCGGCAAAGAATACGGATCGGGCTCTTCTCGCGACTGGGCAGCAAAGGGCACAAGTTTGCTGGGTGTTCGGGCCGTAATAACTGAGAGCTTCGAGCGAATCCACCGCAGCAACCTCATTGGCATGGGAGTTCTGCCATTGCAGTTTCCTAAGGGCGAATCGGCAGACTCGCTTGGCCTTGATGGCACTGAGATCTATGACGTTGAGGGTGTTGTGGCCTTGAACGCCGGCGTAACACCAAAGACCGTCCGGGTTACTGCAAAACCAAGTGAAAACTCACCGAGCGGCAAGCAAACCGTTGTATTTGATGCAGTGGTTCGCATCGACACCCCCGGCGAGGCTGACTATTACCGCAATGGTGGAATACTTCAGTACGTGCTCAGAAGTTTGGTTGCCAACTAGGCGCAGGTAAATCAATTGACAATTCTCGATGGCATCAACGGTCCGAGCGACCTCAAACGACTCTCTCCGTCCGAGCTTGAAACTCTTGCTCAAGAGATTCGCGAGTACCTTGTCACATCGGTCTCGAAGACCGGCGGACACCTGGGACCGAACCTTGGAGTCGTTGAAGTTTCTATTGCGCTTCACCGAGTATTCAATTCACCCGTTGACAGCATCATTTTCGACACCGGCCATCAAAGTTACGTGCACAAACTTCTCACCGGCCGAAGAAACTTTGACTCTCTTCGACAAAAGGGTGGAGTTGCCGGATACCCGCAGCGTTCGGAGTCGGAACACGACATCGTAGAAAGTTCTCACGCATCTTCATCGCTCAGTTGGGCTGACGGAATTGCCAAGGCTTACAGACTCACCGGCCAGAACGATCGTTACGTAGTTGCTCTAATCGGTGATGGAGCATTAACCGGTGGCATGGCTTGGGAAGCCTTGAACAATATCAGTCACGACAACGATCGCAAGCTAGTGATCATCGTGAATGACAACGGGCGCTCATACGCTCCTACAATCGGTGGCTTTGCGAGAACGTTGAACGATATTCGAACCGAGCAGTCTTATCGCAAGTTGTATCGATTGAGTCGTGAGTTTTTTGGAAAGTTTGGTTGGCTCGGGCGGTCAGCCTTCTCGATGATCAGGGGAGCCGGTAAGGGCTTGCTCGGATCGGTAACGCCCAAGAGCATGTTTCCTAACCTTGACTTGAAGTACATCGGGCCAATCGACGGCCACGACTTGGCAGCCGTGGAGCAGGCCTTGGAGCAAGCCAAGAAGTACGCACACCCCGTGATTGTTCACGTGATAACCCAAAAGGGAAAAGGTTTTGACCCAGCAATTCTTAATGAGGCGGATCAGTTTCATGCGGTCGGGCAGATAAACCCTGAGACCGGTGAGTCTCTAGAAGCCGCAACTTCTTCTTGGACCAAAGTTTTCGGAAGTGAACTAGTCAAAATCGCTGAGAGGAACGAGCGGGTTGTTGCCATTACCGGAGCGATGCTGAACCCAGTAGGACTTGGCGAGTTTGCCAAGAGATTCCCCGACCGGGTCTTCGATGTCGGTATCGCAGAACAACACGCGGTAACCTCGGCTGCTGGTATGGCATTTGGCGGCTTACATCCAGTGGTTGCCATTTACGCCACGTTCATGAATCGAGCGCTCGACCAGGTGCTCATGGATGTCGCCCTTCACAAAGAGGGAGTGACGTTCGTCTTAGATAGGGCCGGTGTGACTGGGCCCGACGGAGCCAGCCATCACGGAGTTTGGGACCTCGCTATTTTTCAGGTTGTGCCCAACATTCGCATAGCAGCTCCTCGTGACGCCAATCTGCTGAGAGAACTTCTCGGTGAAGCTGTTGCAATAGAAAATGCACCAACTCTTGTTCGCTTCGGCAAGGGATCAGTTGACGAAAACATTGCTGCGCTTAGAAGGCTCGATGACGGCGTCGATGTTCTTTTCGAGAGTGCGTCTAAAGATGTCTTGCTCGTCTCAGTTGGTTCTATGGCCAAGATTGCCTTGCAGGTTTCGCAATTGCTAGCTGCTCAGGGTATTGGTGCAACGGTTATCGATACACGCTGGGTTGTGCCGGTTGCGACAACCGTTGTTGAGCTTGCTGCAAAGCACCGACTTGTTGTCACGATCGAAGATGGAATTCGAGTCGGTGGAATCGGAACTCGAATTCGCCAGGCAATGCGCGCGGCGCAGGTTGACACAGCGTTGAACGAAGTTGGGCTACCTGATGAGTTCCTCGAACACGCAACCAGGGATGAAATTCTCGATCGAGTTGGTTTGAACGCACAGACTATTGCCCGAGACATTGTCGCCCAGGTTCTTGGCGCTAAGGTTCCTTACGCAAGACCCCTAGCAGAAGACGATTCTTCAAAGCTAAATTTCTAGTCCTCAGTAGTGGCTTCGGGCTCAGCACTCGGTACTTTGAAATTTGGGCTCTGCTGTATTGATTCACAAATCACTTGCGTTATCAATTCAATTTGCCAAGATCTAGCTTTGAGACCCTTGAGTTCCTCACGAATTTGATCTTCGCTGGCTTCTTCTCTTTCTATCCAGCAAATCTGCCGTATTGATTCTGGAGATATCAGATTCTCTAGCGGCACTGACAACTCTTTCGCCAAGTTTGACAAATTGTGACGGGCGCAGATGAGCCTTTGGTTAGCCTGGGGCCAACGAGCCGGCCAACTTCGATGGTTAGGAATTCCAGAGTTCGCAAGCTTCAGTGGTGGAAGGTCTCTTTCTGACCGACCTTCTTCTAATGCGCTCCACCAGGTGTCCAAGTAGCTTCGAGAGGCCCTGCCGGCAAAGGCTTTATCACTGGCGAGTTCGGGGCGGGTCTTGTGCATTGTCTTCGAGACATGACTTATCGAAGAGTCTGGAATCAGGCGTCCTGGGGCAACATCCAGTTTCATTGCTAGTGACTCACGGGCTCGCCAAATAGCTCGGGCTACCGCTAGTCCCTGCTGGGCTTTCACCTCGTGCAATCCGGTAATAGTTCTCCAGCGCTCTGGATTCTCTGGCTTTGGCTTGAAACCAAGCAGGTGCTCGAATTCCTCTAGCGCCCAGTCGAGTTTGTCGTTCTGCTTCAAGTCGTTCTCAAGTTGCGTCGCAAGTTCGTGAAGAACGTCGACATCAAGCGCCGCGTATTGCAACCAGGATACGTCGAGCGGTCTCTTGCTCCAATCGACCGCGGAGTGTTCTTTGGCTAGTGCGAGTCCTAGGTAGTGCTCAACCACCGCACCGAGGCCAACCCGAGGTAATCCGACGATTCGACTGCCAAGTTCTGTGTCAAAGATCTTCGTTGGCACAAGGCCCAGTTCTGCCAGACATGGAAGATCTTGGGTGGCCGCGTGCAAAAGCCAAATATCGCTTGCTAGAACACGGGCTAGGTCGTTGAAATCTGCAGGGTCGAACGACGGTGATATCGTTGCTGGGTCAATCAGGTAAATGTTTCCCGTTGCTCTTGCAACCTGAATTAAATATGCCCGTTGGCCATACTTGAACCCGGATGCTCGTTCGGCGTCGATAGCAAAAGCTCCACTTTCGTGTTGAAGCTGCGCGCACGCTTCAGCAAGTTTTTCCTCTGTGTCGATAAATACTGCTGGTCTTCGGGGCTTAAGCAGGGGAGTGACGGACTCTTCAATCATTACCTATGAACTTCGCCAACTCCCGGAGTGAGCGTAAAACCAGACATGACGCTGACTACGTTTTGCCAGGCAGCGAAATGTCTGCCGATGTCGGTTCCATGGGGTGACCAGCTCGCACGAAGTTCAATCTCTGCGTGATCGGCCTCGCTTGACATCATGCCGTGGCCGCTAGAAACAATTCTGGTTGTTGTACCCGCTAGCGCTGAGTGCTCTGCCGAGGCGATGGCCAGGGCGTCGGTTAACCAGTCCCAAGTCACATCGGTGCTATCTGCTTCAGACGCAATGTTCGATTCCAGTGGTGATCTTGCGAAGATAACAATCCTGAAATTGGTGGTCCAGTTCTCCTGTGGTTCTGAAGACCAAAACATGACGAAACGACCGGTTCCAAGGGATTCTGCTAGGTCGGAGTTTTCGCTCTTGACCACAGCTGCAAATGCGATTGAATGCTCGGCTATGCCAGTGGGAGCATCAATCTGCTCGATGTCTAGTTCCACGCGATTAGTTGCAGCTCGAATAGAGAGCAGAGCCGATTGCACGTCTGCCGGCATAAGTTCTAGTTCGTCTTCGCTCACGCATCAAGGTTAGGTTCGATAGCCGACGACGAGGTCGTGCCACGCCGATTCATCGTTGAAAGCGAGCGAATAGTGTGTTCTCGAGCCAAACATGGCTCTCGAATTTGAGATATTCGAGACCTGCCAATCGAGAGAATTTAGTGAGCGAATTCAGCGCCGAATCCACATCAGTTGCTCCTGTAACCGTGACGGCGGCATGGTCGATCAACTGTTGTTGCGCTAGTTGCTTGGTCAGAGTGAATCCTGATTCGAGCAGTATTGATTCATAGTCCTCAAGTAGTTCTCGGATTGTCGCATTCAGGTCTGTGACGGTTCGCAGACGCAAGCCGCGTCTTCCTTCGGTCGGGGCAATCGAAACCAACTCTCTGAAGTTGCCAGACTTCGACCAAACCTCAATCGGCAAGAGTCTCGACGACTTGTACTTCTCAAAACTTGCGGTGGCGACATCCGTGATTGCGAGGTCTGATAACCCGCGCAGATGAAGGAGAAGAGCCCTATCTATTTCATTAGAAACGTCTTTGCTGGTTTTGCTAGCACCCGAAGTTTGAAGATCGACGTCGATAACCATGACAAGTTGAACACCAGTCTTGCGACTGTAGGTATCTAATACCTGAGGCATGGTTAGGGTCAATTTTGCTTTTCTGCAACTTGTCGCTTTATTCGAGCGAGCATGCCCCTGATTCCTCGCATGCGCAGTGGGCTTACCAATTCCGTGATGCCGAGCATGCTCGGATAGTCATCGTCGAAGTCAAGAACTGTGGTGCTCAAATGTCCATCTAGTGCTGCGTGAAGAATTCCGGCAAACGCTCTTGTCGTTGGCGCTTCTCTTGGCGCTGTCAGGTAGAGACTCACCAACCCGTCATTCACCTCAACGAAGAGGTAGACGGGGGATTGGCACTCTTCGACTCTCTCGAGCAACTCTGGGTGTGACAGATACCGCTCTGGAAGTTCAGGCAGATTCTCTGAGATCTCAATGAGTAGCTCGAGCTTCTCGTTGCCTCGCAGTGCAGCAAAGTCGTCAGCGATTAACTGCGCTCGTTCTGTTATAGCCACGGTTGCTTAGACGCGTTCTGCGCCCTTGACTATCGGAACGCCTACCAGGCTGCCCCACTCAGTCCAGGACCCGTCGTAGTTCTTCACATTCTCGAAACCGAGAAGATACTTCAGCACAAACCAGGTGTGGCTCGAACGCTCTCCTATGCGGCAGTATGCGATTAGCTCTTTCGACGGATCAAACTTCTCGTTGTCGATGTAAAGCTCTTTCAGTTGTGCGAATGGTCTAAAGGTTGCATCGTCATTGGCAGCCTTCGACCAGGGAATCGAAGCCGCGCCTGGAATATGACCGCCGCGAAGTGCTCCCTCTTCGGGATAATTTGGCATGTGTGTGCGTTCACCGGTGTATTCCGCTGGACTCCGCACGTCGATGAGTGGTTTACCTAGATGTGCGAGAACATCATCTCGATAAGCCCGGTATAGGCTGTCGTCTCTTTCGATTACGGGGTAATCAGTCTTAACGCTTACTGTGGGCTCTGTGGTTAGCTCTCGCCCCTCGGCAATCCACAATTCTCGACCTCCGTCAAGAAGTCGCACATCGGGGTGACCAAACAACTTGAAAACCCAAAGCGCATAAGCAGCCCACCAGTTTTTGTTGTCGCCATAAAGAATTACGGTTGTGTCGCGGCTTATTCCCCCACGAGATAACAGTGCCGAGAAATCCTCGCCGCTAAGGTAATCGCGCAAAACCGCGTGGTTGAGATCTGTGTGCCAGTCAATCTTTACCGCCCCTGGTATGTGGCCGGTGGCGTAAAGCAGAAGGTCTTCATCTGACTCGACAACAACCACGTTTGGGTTCGAAAGGTTTTCAGCCAGCCAGGTTGTCGAGACCAACATTTGAGGATTGGCATAATCTTGGATTTTTGGGTCTTGATCTATTGAAACTGGCATTGTGGGTCCTTCTGCGAAGATTTAGGCGCTACTCATCTAGGCTAAACAAATAAAGCCCATCACGCTAGACCTGAGGTAAGAATTGGCAAAAAACGGCGACTTTCTGTCGCTTCTTGATCGCAATCCGAGTCCCTCGACTTCTCGGTTGCTCTCAGACCTTGTGCCTCCCCGGGAGTTTGCCGAAGCCAGATTTACCAACTACATTCCGCACGGTGAGTTTGCGTCTCAAGCGCTCGCATCTAGTGCTGCGCAAAACTTCGCTTCGGGAAAAACCTCTAAACGAGCTCTGTTTTCTCGTGCGGTTTCTGCACCAGAGGTCTTTGGAATCTACCTAGATGGTGGCTTTGGAGTGGGTAAGACTCATTTGCTCGCTGCTGTTTTTCACGAGTTCAAAGGTAAGAAGGCATTCGGGTCTTTCATCGCATTCACTAGCCTTATTGGCGCACTCGGTTTTGCAAACGCCCGTGAAGCACTGTCGAAGTACAAGTTGATCTGCATCGATGAGTTTGAACTCGATGATCCTGGAGACACGATGATCATGTCGAGACTTTTGAACGAACTAAGTCAGAGTGGCGTCAAGTTTGCGGCGACATCTAACACCCCGCCTACCGCTCTTGGTGAAGGGCGCTTTGCAGCCGAAGACTTCGCCAGAGAAATACACGGAATCTCTGAAAGATTTCTGATTCTAAGAATTGACGGAGAAGACCATAGACATAGACCACTCACGGTCGACCTCGAAACCCGCACTGACAAACAAATTGAACAGTGGCTTTCAACGGCTGAAGTGGCCTCAATCGACGGATTCGACGAACTTCTCAATCATCTCGCTAAGGTGCATCCGTCAAAGTACGGGTTGCTTCTCGAGGGAGTTGAGCGAGTTGGTCTATTGGGAGCCCACGTCCTAGATGACCAGGCGGCTGCTCTGCGCTTCGTGAGCTTCATCGACCGTGCGTATGAGATGCAAGTTGCCGTTCGGGGCTCTGGCATCGACCTAACCAAAGTTTTTAGAGCCGATCACGTCGCCGGTGGGTACAAGAAAAAGTATCAGCGAGCAATTTCGAGACTCGGAGCACTGGGGCTTTAGAGCCCCGACTGTCGTCGTTCCATTGGTTGAAGTTTTACAATTTCGAAACATTTTTCCTATGTTTTCGAAACCTAGACGTTCAATTCTTTGACTAATCGCAGTCAACGAAAGAGGTTTCAAATGGACCAGGGAAACACCGCATTCATTCTCGTATCAGCAGCTCTCGTCTTGCTAATGACGCCGGGCCTTGCCTTCTTCTATGGCGGCATGGTCAAGGCCAAGAGTGTCGTGAGCATGATGATGCTCAGTTTTGGGTCTCTCGGGCTAATTGCCGTGTTGTGGGTTCTCTACGGCTATGCGATTTCTTTCTCAAATGGGGGAACCGAGAGTTTTCTCGGAATCGATGGCTGGTTCGGAATTGACACAAACTTCCTAGGACTGACCCAACAGGTGAAGGACTCTGCTAATCCGACAGACGGTGGCTTGTTTGCATCTGGCACAAGCTTTCCTTCACTTGCCTTCGTAGCATTTCAAGCAACCTTCGCGATCATTACCGTTGCGCTGATTTCAGGCGCAATCGCTGACAGGGCAAAATTCGGTGCGTGGATGGTGTTTGCCGGTGTTTGGGCAACCATCGTCTACTTTCCGGTTGCCAACTGGGTTTTCAACTTCACAATGGTCGACGGAAAGATGACTGACGGCGGTTGGATTGTTTACAACTTGGGTGTAATTGACTTCGCTGGAGGAACGGCTGTTCACATCAACGCTGGTGCGGCTGGATTAGCACTCGCGATTGTTTTAGGAAAGCGTTTCGGTTTCAGCAAGGGAATCAATCAGCCACACAACGTTCCCCTCACCTTGCTAGGTGTTGCTCTCCTTTGGTTTGGCTGGTTCGGTTTCAACGCCGGATCAGCGGTCGCCGCTGACGGTGTCGCATCGCTCGCTTTCATTAACACAATCGGTGCTCCGGCCGCGGCAATGCTCGGTTGGATTCTCGTAGAGAAACTCAAGCACGGCAAGGCAACCTCAATCGGTGCTGGGTCTGGAGCCGTCGCTGGCCTAGTTGCAATCACTCCAGCTTGCGCGAGCCTCGACCCGGTCTGGGCGTTAGCTCTTGGACTGGTTGCCGGAGCTCTCTGCGCCTTGGCAATTGACTTGAAGTTTGCCCTTGGCTTTGATGATTCTCTAGACGTCGTTGGAATTCACCTGGTTGGTGGATTCGTTGGAACCCTTTGGATTGGCTTCTTCGGCAACGGAGTCGGAGCAGCCTTCGGTTTTGGCTTCCACCAGCTAGCAATGCAGGCTCTCGGTGCAGTGGCGGTATTGGTTTACAGCTTCGTCCTTGCGCTTGTAATCGGCTTCCTTATCGAGAAAACAATTGGCTTCAGGGTTAAAGCAGAGGATGAAATCGCCGGCATTGACACAGTGGTGCATGGTGAAGACGCCTACGCGTTTGGTGCTGATCGCGGTTAGAAGCGATTCGATGCCAACCAAATCAGAATCGCGATAATCAGAAGCGTGACCGAGATGTTTCTAACTACTTGAAGTCTTCGTAAGTTCGAGTATTCGGGCCACTTTTCGAAGACGTTGGAATAGACGTAAGCTACGGCGAGAACGAAGGTTCCAATCAGGGCGGCGAAAGCCACGAGCACAAAACAAACGGCAAGAATGACCTCAATCGGGTTCTGTTGGCCAATGGTATGCACGCCTAAAGGCTAAGCCAATGTTGCGAAATTCCCGTTTTTTGGGTTAGAGTAGCGAGGTCTTGGAAACAAGATATGCGGATGTGGCTCAGTTGGTAGAGCACAACCTTGCCAAGGTTGGGGTCGCGAGTTCGAATCTCGTCATCCGCTCGCAGACCACAGGTTTTCTTGTGTTCAAGCACGGTGGAGTGGCCGAGAGGCGAGGCAGCGGCCTGCAAAGCCGTCTACACGGGTTCAAATCCCGTCTTCACCTCGAAACACAGCACGGACGATTGGCGCAGTGGTAGCGCACTTCCTTGACATGGAAGGGGTCACTGGTTCGAACCCAGTATCGTCCACCAGTCCACCTCATCGGAGGCCAAGCGTGCAAAACATAAGAGCCCTGGTCATCACGCTGCTAGCCATTTCGGTTCCGTTACTGGCGCTCAACATCGTCTCAAATCTGCCAAAGGCCGAGCCAGCTATTCCCGCAACTATGAAATCGGCTGGCTTTCACGGCGTTGATGGTGTCGCATTAGAACGCAAGTTGATGAACGATTCAAGGCTGCGTTTTACCGGACAACCTGCGATCATCGCGTGCCCAAAAACGTTGTTGATGTCAGATGATGTTTCGGGCCTCTGCGGATACTGCAAGGTTTCCGACTTCAAGGTGTATCCAAGTTGGCTCGATGGTTTCACGATGAAGCTCGAAACCGCCGACTTCGACTACAGAAATTTCTACGTCGACCAATTGCACGGCAGGTATGTTCAACGCACGAACAGTAGTGCTGAATTGTTTGATTCGTTCGCGGCTGACGGATGGCGTGAGTCTTCGGGTCGATGGTTCACCTGTCGCAATCAAGACGAACTTGATGTCAATGCATACATTGACGTCTTTTGGGCAGCTGGAGAGCTAAGTTATGAAATTGGTGCTTACGAGCCACTTGGTCCAGTGCGACAGCAAGGATTCGTTAGCCCTTAAGTTTCAGCGACTTGGCTGTATCGGCCATTATCTTCTTGGCCATTTTTGGATTTCGGTTGAGCTCCACTCCAAGTGATGGAATTAGTTTCTTCAATTGCGGTGACCACTTCTCAAAGTCATCTTCGAACGATTTCTTGAGAATCTCAAGCATGATGTGAACCGAGGTCGAAGCTCCTGGAGAAGCGCCAAGCAATCCGGCTATTGAGCCATCGGCAGATGTGACAACCTCCGTGCCAAATTGGAGCGTTCCATTGCCTTTTGCGTCGCGCTTTATAACCTGCGCTCGCTGGCCAGCGGTTATCAATTGCCAGTCTGCTGGTTCTGCGTTAGGCATAAATTCTCGAAGTGATTCGAATTGTTTAGTCTTCGACTTGGCTAGCTCTTTGACTAGATACTTGATCAGCGAGAGGTTCTTGAGTGCAACTGATAGATAAGGTCGAATGTTTGAAATTCTGATGGTTAGGGGCAAATCGAGAACGGATCCCTGCTTCAAAAATTTTGGTATTGCACCCGCGTATGGTCCAAAAAGCAGGCTTCCGTTTCCGTCGACGATTCGGCTATCCAGGTGAGGAACCGACATCGGTGGTGCGCCAACCGATGCTTGACTGTAAACCTTGGCCCTATGGCTGGCAACCAGTTCTGGCTTGTCAGTTCGAAGGAATGAGCCACTTACCGGAAATAGGCCGAAACCCTTGGCTTCAGGGATACCCGCCTTCTGAAGAAGCTTCAATGCCCAACCGCCGGCACCAACGAAGACGAACCCGGCTTGCACATATCTTTTTGTGCCGGTTTTTGTGTCTCTGATAGTCAAGTGCCAACCTTCGTTGACCCGTCTCAAAGAGACGACCTCGGAGTTCACTTGCACAACAGTGCCCTTCTTCGCAAGAAAATCGAAGAGCTGATTGGTGACAGCACCAAAGTCGACATCCGTTCCTGATGCAATTCGAGTTGCCGCTATCTGCTCATTTCGATCGCGACCCTCAATTAGGAGCGGTGCCCAGTCAGCGATTTTTGAGTAGCTTGTCGAAAACTCGAAACCAGAGAAGAGCGGCTGTTTTGTCAGGACTATAGCGCGTCTGCGCAGGTAATCAACGTTCTTCGCACCACGAACGAAGGTCATGTGCGGGGTTGAGTGAATGAATGTCTCCGGCGATCCTAGAATTCGCAATTTTACGAAGGAAGCCCAAAGCTGTCGGCTCAATTGAAACTGCTCATTGATCTCGATTGCCTTCGCGGGGTTAGGCAACGAACCATCTTTTGAATCTGGCATGTAATTCAATTCACAGAGAGCGGCGTGGCCTGTGCCGGCGTTGTTCCAAGGATTCGAAGACTCGAGAGCAACCGACTCAAGACGCTCATAGGCGGCAATTTTAAACTTTGGGTTTAGGTACTTCAGCAAGGCTCCGAGCGTCGCGCTCATAATTCCGCCACCGATTAGGGCGACATCAACCTTTTCGTACTTGCTCACAAGGCGAGTTTATCGAAGTTAGAAGTGAACCGAACCAACCAGAGTTCCGATTGCATAGGTAATAGACATCGTGAGAAGGCTCA
>JAIOXI010000023.1:0-13903 GCA_021741685.1 Rhodoluna sp. | reverse complement strand
ATGGTCACTTTTGAAACCGAGGTGCATGACAGTTCAAGGCAACTGGTGTGCACAGCGATTTCAACTCTCGTGGTTAGGGGTGCAGAGTAATGACTCACATCAACCTGGCCTCGCTCGAAGTTGGTCAAGAAATCGGCAGCGTAGAGTTTTTACTAACCCGTGATTCGCTTGTGAGATACGCGGGTGCCTCGGGTGATTTCAACCCGATTCACTATCGCGACGACATTGCTAAGGCGGTCGGTCTCGACGGTGTTCTTGCGCACGGAATGCTAACCATGGGTGCGGCCGTGCAGGTTGCCGTCGATTGGATTGGTGACCCTGGTCGAGTGATTGACTATGGTGTTCGTTTCACCAAGCCGGTATTTGTTGATGAGCGTAACGGGGCCGTTCTAACTGTGAGCGGCAAAATCGGGGAAATCGACGCAGAGAATTCAATTGTTCGAATCGACATCACCGCAGTGGCAGCAGACCAAGCGGTTCTCGGCAAGGCACAGGCTCGGGTTCGCATCTAATGAGCGCACTTCGTGCAAACTCGGTAGCACTTCGAGAGGTAACAACAATCGGTGTGGGCGGAAAACCCGCGGAACTGATCGTTGCAAAAACTTACGAAGAGCTGCTTGAGAGCGTGCGCGAGGTTTGGTCAACCGGTGAAAACTGGTTTGTTCTCGGCGGTGGCAGCAACGTAGTTATTGCCGATACCGTGCCTGATCTGCACGTTGTAAAAATCGAAACCACCGGCATTGAGCGTCTCGGGCAGGGTCTGCTCAAAGTGCAGGCTGGCGAGAATTGGGATCACTTCGTTGCCTACTGCGTCGAGCACGGTCTGGGCGGAGTCGAGTCGCTGAGTGGCATTCCTGGCACCGTGGGTGCAGCGCCCGTGCAGAACATCGGGGCCTACGGCCAAGAGATTGCTGACGTTCTGGTTCGTGTTGAGTTTCTTGACTATGCCACGGGTGAACTGCAGATTCTTGAAAGAGACCAGCTCGAACTCAGTTATCGCGACAGCGTTTTGAAACGTTCAAAAGTCGGGGTAATCACCTGGGTTGAGTTTCAGTTATTGAGTGACTTGCCGGCCGGCTCAACCGAGCTAATGCGCCGACGCCGTCAAGAGGTGCTCGATCTGCGAGCATCCAAGGGAATGGTCCTAGCCGAAACCGATCGCGATACCCACAGTTGCGGAAGTTTCTTTACCAACCCGATTGTTAGCGCAGCGTTTGCGAGAAACCTTCCTCCCGATGCGCCGGCCTGGCCCATGGATGAAGATGCTGAACGCGTGAAGCTCTCTGCGGCTTGGTTGATTGAACAGAGTGGCATCAAAAAGGGATTGCAGTTAGGAAACTCAAACGCTGGAATTTCAACCAAGCATGCACTTGCAATCACAAATCGCGGTGGAGCAACGGCAAAAGAAATCGCCGAGCTTGCGAGATTTATTCAAGAAAGAGTTGCGGCAACTTTTGGAATCAATTTGATTCCAGAGCCAGGCTTTATTGGTTTCTAAGCGAAAAGCTTTTGTAGTCGCTGAATTCCTTCGAGCAACTGCGCGTCGCCGAGCGCATAGCTCATGCGAACATAACCCGAAGGACCAAACGCTTCACCGGGAACCAGTGCGACTTCAGCAGTGTCGAGAATGTAGTCGCAAAGTTCTAGTGAAGTGTGAATCTGTTTGCCACCCCACTCGCGACCGAGAAGACCACTAACGTCGCTGTAAACATAGAACGCACCCTCTGGCATTGGAGCATTCCAGCCGTCAATCTTGTTCAGTTCGGCAACCGCAACTTTTCGACGTCGATCGAATGCTTCTCGCATCAAAATCACATCGTTTTGCGGACCGGTTAGCGCTGCAATTGCAGCGTGCTGCGAAATGTTCGAGACGTTAGAAGTGAGGTGTGACTGCAGGTTGCCGGCGGCCTTCATGGCGTCAAGCGGTCCGGCCATCCAGCCCAGTCGCCATCCGGTCATGGCGTAGGTCTTGGCGACACCGTTGACCATGATGGTTCGGTCGATTAGTTCGGGTACTGCCTCGGTGATCGAAACGGCTCGAAGGCCGTCGTAAACCAGGTTCTGGTAGATCTCGTCGGTGATGATCCACATGCCATTGTCATGGGCCCAGCGACCGATGGCCTCGGTCTCTTCTGGCGAATAGACCGCTCCGGTTGGGTTAGAAGGGCTGACGAAGAGCAAAACCTTCGATTTTGCGGTGCGGGCGGCCTCGACCTGGTCGACCGTAACCTTGTAGCCCTGATCTGCTCCGGCAAAGACCTCAACCGGCACTCCACCGGCAAGACGAATAGCCTCGGGATAGGTCGTCCAGTAAGGGGTAGGCATCAAAACCTCGTCACCTGGGTCGAGCAGGGTGGCAAAAGCTTGGTAAACCGCCTGTTTTCCGCCGTTTGTGACCACAACCTGCGCCGCCGAAATCTCGGTGCCCGAGTCGACCTTGGTCTTCTGGGCAATGGCCTCGCGAAGGTCTGGCAAACCGATGGCAGGGGTGTAGCGGTGGTTCTTTGGGTCTAGGACGGCACGTGAGGCCGCTTCGACGATGTGCTGAGGAGTTGCGAAGTCTGGCTCGCCGGCAGCATAAGAGATAACCGGTCGACCGGCGGCCTGAAGGGCCTTCGCCTTGGCATCGACCTTGAGAGTTGCCGATTCGGCAATTGAGGCGATTCGCTTTGAGATTCTCGAGAATTCAGTCACCCGACAAGCCTAACGCCCTTATTCGGGTTGCTATCTAGGCGGTTGGGCGTTTAGACTTACCGAAGGAAGTTGACAACTCCGCAGCCTAATCTGGCGAAAAATCACCTTAGATTTCAATCTAGAAGTGTGTCTTTCGCCGCTTAAGTTTCGCATGAGTTTTCTTCGAATAGGTCAGTAGTTCAATTGGTAGAGCAGCGGTCTCCAAAACCGCAAGTTGCAGGTTCGAGTCCTGTCTGGCCTGCAAGTAACAACAAAGAAGAAGGAACCAAGATGTCAGATGAAATCGAACAGGTCTCAGAAGATCTAGTCGAGAAGGCGAAAGCTGACAAAGCGTCTAAGCGCGGAGTCATTGGTCGCACCGCTTTGTTCTTTAAGCAGGTTGTTGCCGAACTTAAGAAGGTAACTAAGCCGACTTGGGCTGAGCTTCGCAACTACACCGGTGTCGTCTTGGCATTCGTGGTTGTTGTTATGGCAATCATCAGCTTGTTCGACTGGTTGTTCTTCACCGGAGTGAACTGGGTTTTCACCCCAACCGAGTAACACCACAAATTTTTGCAACAAAGAGTTTTATCAACGATAGGAAACGCAGTGAGTGAAATCGAACGCGACGAGCTAGAAGCTTTAGTCGAGACCGAGCACGAAGCGCAGCACGAGCAACTAGATGCTGTAGCAGAAGAGTTCGAAGAGGCAGCCGATGCCGCCCTCGACATGTCTGCAGAAGAAGCGGCGATGTCAATCGTTGAAGACACCGAGGTTGCTGCAGAGCAGGCCGAAGCTGTTGAAGAAGATGACGACGTCTATGCAATCTTCAAGCCAGAGTTTCGCGCTCTAGCCGGCAAGTGGTATGTCGTGCACAGCTACGCGGGTTACGAAAAGCGCGTCAAGCAGAACATCGAAAACCGTGCGGCACAGCTAGCCGGTGGCGACAGCATCCTTGAAATTGTCGTTCCGATCGAAGAATCTATCGAGGTTAAGAACGGAGAGCGCAAGCTCGTCAAGAAGGTCATGATTCCTGGATACGTCTGGGTTCGCATGGAGCTCAACGAAGACTCTGGTGACCTCGTTCGCCAGACCCCGGCGGTTACCGGATTCGTTGGCAACGCCCAGAACCCAACCCCGCTGCGCCCAACCGAGGCCTGGGAAATGCTTAAGAAGGCACTCTATGAAGAGCGCATTCCTAAAGAAGAGGTCGTCAAGACCGGTTCACGCGCAACTGGCGTGGTCAAGGGCGGCAAGGGCAAGTCTCTTGTTATCAACGTTGACTACAAGGTTGGCGAGAGCATCATGATCAAGGATGGTTCGTTCGCAGGTCTGCCTGGAACCATCAGCGAGATCAAGCCAGAGAGCGGCAAGCTAACTGTTCTCGTTTCACTGTTCGAGCGCGAGACTCCTGTTGAGTTGAGCTTCGATCAGGTTGGCTCACTGAACTAACCACCAAAGATTTACAAAGAGTTCCACAACAACAAAAGGAATAATCAAATGGCACCGAAGAAAAAGATCACCGGAATGATCAAGCTTCAGATCCAGGCGGGCGCTGCTAACCCAGCACCACCAATCGGACCTGCGCTAGGTCAGCACGGCGTGAACATTATGGAGTTCTGCACCGCGTACAACAACGCAACTGCAGATCAGCGCGGAAACGTAATTCCAGTGGAGATCACTGTTTACGAAGACCGTTCATTCACCTTCGTATTGAAGACCCCACCTGCAGCTGAACTCATTAAGAAGGCAGCGAATGTGCAGAAGGGTTCGTCAACCCCACACACCGTGAAGGTTGCACACCTCTCGAAGGATGCGCTCTACAAGATTGCTGAGCAGAAGATGTCTGACCTCAACGCCAACGATGTTGACGCTGCGGCAAAGATCATCGCAGGTACTGCCCGCAGCATGGGCATCACCGTTGACGCATAAGCAATAAAACAAAACAATAGAAGTCGTGGGAGGATCGCGCGCGATCTGTATAACCACAACTGTGACCAAAGAAAAGGAATAACAGAATGGCAAAGCGCTCAAAGGCCTACCAGGCCGCATCAGCTCTCATCACAGAGGGCAAGTTCTACACACCAGCCGAGGCAGTCACTATCGTTCGCGAGACTGGCTCAAAGAAGTTTGACTCAACCATCGAGGTTGCGCTCAAGCTCGGTGTTGACCCTCGCAAGGCCGACCAGATGATCCGTGGAACCGTTTCGCTTCCAAACGGAACTGGAAAGACCGCCCGCGTTATCGTTTTTGCAACCGGTGCAGCGGCTGAAGCCGCAATTGCAGCTGGCGCTGACGAAGTCGGTGGCGACGAGCTAATCG
This sequence comes from Rhodoluna sp., assembly GCA_021741685.1. Classification (GTDB taxonomy): domain Bacteria; phylum Actinomycetota; class Actinomycetes; order Actinomycetales; family Microbacteriaceae; genus Rhodoluna. Next base: position 8,908 of record JAIOXI010000023.1, on the reverse strand, counting down.
AGAAGGTAGCCGCAGGCTGGACAGCTTTCGACTCAGCAGTATCGACCCCAGAACTCATGGGTAAGGTCGGCCGTCTAGGAAAGGTGCTTGGTCCTCGTAACCTAATGCCAAACCCTAAGACCGGAACCGTAACCCCAGACGTTGCCAAGGCAGTTACTGACATCAAGGGCGGAAAGATTGAGTTCCGCATCGACAAGCAGTCGAACCTTCACTTCATTATTGGCAAGGCATCATTCACCAAGGAGCAGCTAGGCCAGAACCTAGAGACCGCGCTTGACGAAGTTATGCGTTTGAAGCCATCTAGCTCAAAGGGCCGTTACCTAATGAAGGCCGCACTTTCAACGACCTTTGGTCCGAGCATTTTGCTTGATACCAACATCGTGAAGGTTGAGTTCTAAAGACTTAACTCTTGGATGAAGGGCCGGAGTTAACCCTCCGGCCCTTTTTCATTCATTCGAAGTTACGTAGGCTATTACTTCACTACTTGAGAGGTTGGGATATTGACCGGTCACGCATTCGGTGCGGCTACTCTGTTAGACCCTAAAGACCCAATGGGTTTGCGCTCAAGCGCACCCCTATTAGATGCGTGGATTCGCGATATGGAGACCGACAGGTCACCCTTTCAAATTCCTGGCCACAAAGGCCGAAACGACCTAACCGGAACCGTCGTCGACGGTGATATTCCTGTGCTTCCGGGCAACCACCCGCACCGAATTTCGCCGAGCCTGATTCTTGAGGCCGAGGCGCTGGCGGCAAAACTCTGGGGTGCAGATCTCTGCCGCTTCGGAGTTAACGGATCCTCAGGCTCTAATCACGCAGCCGTAATGGCTGTTGCTTCGCCAGGCGACAAAGTCATCGTTTCGCGCACCCTCCACAAGTCTGTTTTAGTGGGAATGGTTTACGCAGGAGTTGTTCCGGTTTGGATTCGGCCAGAGATTAACCCGGCCACCGGGCTACCGGAGTATTTGCCATCGAGTCGACTTGCCGAAACTTTGGCGCAGCACCCCGATGCAAAAGCCGTTCTGATCGGTGAACCTTCATACGTTGGCACCATGTCAAACATTCCGCGTCTCGCAAAAGTCACGCACGAATACGGTATCCCGCTGGTTGTCGACGCAGCCTGGGCGGCGCACTACGGCTTTCACCCCGAGCTTCCGGGTCACCCGCTAAGCGAAGGTGCAGACATCGTGGTGACCTCTGCACACAAGACCCTGCCGAGCTATTCGCAGGCAAGTTTTGTTTTGGTCAACTCTGAATTTGTCGATCTCTCTCGTTTCAACAAGATGTTCGACTCGACACAGACCACCTCGATGTCGGGTCGCATTCTTGCATCAATCGATGCGGCTCGAGCCCTCTTAGAGCGTCACGGTCACGAACTAATTGGCCCGGTGATTGAGGCAACCGAAAGAGGTCGCGCTTCTCTGGTTGCTGCCGGCATCGACGTAATCGATGGCGAATATATCGACCCACTCAAGCTTGTGATTCTGCTCTCGAGTTGCGGTGCAGATGGCAACAAGGTTGAGGCAGATCTGCTGGCGGCAAACATCGATATTGAGATGGCTAATCGTGACATCTTGATTCCAATGATTACTTTTGCCGACACACCTGATCGCATCGAAGACTTGGTCAGCAAGATAATTGAGTCGGTGAACTCGCACCGCGGTGAAGCAAGGTCAATTGAAATCTTGCCTGCATTCTCAATCGAGCCTGAGGTGGTCGTGACTCCGCGTGAGGCCTTTTTCTCTGGCTACGAAATAGTCGATGCCAAAGATGCTCTAGGTAGGGTCTCGGCAGAAATGATTTGCCCATACCCACCGGGTGTTCCAGTGCTTTCACCAGGTGAGCGCATAACTAAGGCGGCCCTGGCTGCCCTGTTTGAAGCCAGAGACATGGGTGTTCGCATCGCTTTTGTGGCCGATCCAACCCTCAAGACCCTCAAGGTTTTGCCTGCCCAATAGGCTGGTGTTCCTAAATCTAGTTAGCTGGTTGCGCGCTTGTCGTTGGCCACTGCGGCCACGATGAGCAGCGCACCAGCGAGCGCAACCACAAGCGACCCCGATGCCGAAGGAGCCATCAGGGCGTCGATTATCTGCTCGTCGGTCATTGCTGGGTCAAGCAGCGGTAACGAACTCAACGCTCCAAACTCAATGAAAGCTCCGGCGGTAAGCATGAGCACAGATGAAAGTCGAGCCTTCGACTTAACTGCGCCTTTTGGTTTTAAAAATATTGTGACTACCGCAGTGATAAACCAGCTCAGCACCGAAAGAACAAAGAACAGCCAAAACTTGTAACCCTTGCTTCGCGCGGTACGCGCGGTGACCCAGGCGGCAGCAATTGTGAATGCAATCAATATGAGCAGGGTATTGCCGGCAAAAGTCAAAGCATCCATGGCTAAAGACTACGCAGTGTTTCGTTTAGGTCGGCCATTGTCGGCGGTTCACAACCTGCTCGCTCGCAGGTAATCGAGGCTGCCACCGCAGCTACTTGAACATATTCGCGCAAGTCGGAGTCACTCAAATTCTCGAGACGATCGAAAGGGTTACTGCCTAGAACATCGGCATCGCTGAGCTGACCCAGCAGATTCGCGCAGAAAGTGTCTCCGGCACCGACGGTGTCGACCACGTTGATCTTGCGCGACGGCACATCTGCCCGCGTGCTGCGTCTGCGATAGATAGAAGTGCCATCGGCACCACGGGTAACCAAAACGATTCGTTCGGTGTCACCTATCCATGAGGCTACGATTTCGTCGAAATCTGCACCGGCGTCGAGGCCATAGAGCCATTCGATGTCTTCGTCTGAAGCCTTGATGATGTGTGAAATCTGATTTAGGCGTTCGACCCGCACGAGCTCTTTGGCGACTTCGAAACCGAGTGCCGGACGCATGTTGATGTCGTGCGAAATTGTCACCGAGTTTTGCTTGAAGTGCTCAGCAGCCCACTTTTCAATGACCGAACTCGATGGCTGCATGGCCATGGTCAGACAGCCAAACTGAATCGCGGTGGCGTGCATGTTCTCGAGGTCGATATCGCTCGGAAGTTCAGCTGGCGTCCAGCCCCAGTCGGCGGTTCCGTTCACATAAAAGGCATAGGAAGGCACACCACTCGAGTCGATGCTGACCACGGCAAGGGTGGTGAGTTCTTCGGCGGTGACGCTGTGCTCTAGATGAACGCCATTGCTTTCAAGTCGCTCACGGATGATCTTGCCGAAGCGATCGTTTGAGATGCGGCCGAGAAACTGGTGCTTTGTGCCGCGACGGGCAAGAGCAAGAGCCACGTTGGCATTAGCCCCGCCGACCACGGCGTTGAAGCTACCCGCCTGATAGCGGTTCTCAATGAGATCGATAAGAGCTTCGCCGATAACCAGAATCATGTCGTCAGTTTATTGCCACGGGTATAGCGTTGAACCATGAAGAACATTCCTTTGGTAAACCGCTCGATTGCGCTTCCGTTAGTTGGCCTGGTTGCCGTTTGGTCAATCATGATGTTCGCGAACTGGTTCGCCATGTTCGGGCAAAAAGGCTATGAACCAACTAGCCGGCTAATCGTCTATATCTACCTGTTTGGCTTTGCCGTGGGAGCTTTCTCTGCACTGATTGGTCACGGATGGGCCTTGAAGTCACTAGCGCTCGATGAGCACGATGGTTTGGCTCGTGCGGCGGTTCGCTTTACCGTTTTGACAGTCGTTCTCGGTCTGGCAGCAACGACAATCTTTGCCCTCACAAACTTCTTGTCGGCATTCAACTCTTCGAGTCAAAGCTCTGATGTGTTGGGTCGCCTCATTTGGACATACCTGCCGATTCTGCTGGCAACAGCGGTAGTGGTCTTCGTTATCTTGCGTGCCTTTGTGTTTCGTGGGGCGACCGTTGCGATTGAAGGTGAGCCAAAGCCCAAGATGAGCGAGCGCCAGAAGGCTCTGGCTCTCGGCTATGCCGTGCCAATCATGACCACCGCTTTCGCGATCATCCTCGGTCTCTTTATCTATGACGCAACCCGAACCAACCTAGACACCTGGGTGTGGGTTCTCATCATTGCGATGGTAGGAGTGGGCGTTATTTTTGGAACCCGATTTGCCTCGCGCGCCAAACAAGCACGAGTTGAAGCCCCCAAGCCGAAGACCGCGCTCGCGGCCGGAGCGGCGAGTCTGAACTTTGTTCTGTCGATTATCTTTGGCGCCACGGTTTCGATCATGTCTTTCACGATGGGCGCAACTGCAATCAGCAACCTACAAGTTTGGCCTGCATGGGTTGATGGCATGGATGAACAACCAGCGCCGACGGTCTCTATGCCGACTCTTTCCTGGCTGCTTCAAGAGTTTGCCCCGGCTGTTGTGTTGTTACTGCTAGCAGCTGTGGGCATCTACCTGAGCATCACTGAACGTCACCGCAAAGAAAACAATCCGGTCAAAGCATAGGCATCGCGAGATTTGAAGTTTTATGCGAGCGGTTTGCTCTTTGACAACGATGGTGTGCTTGTAGATTCACACGCGGCGGCGGCTGACGCCTGGGCAATTTGGTGCAGCGAATATGCACCGCAGATCAGCTGGGATGATCCCAAGCACGCTGGGCAGCGCGCAGAAGACAAAGTGCGCGAGTGGATTTCATCGCCAGATCTTTTCGAAGTTGCCAACAACCGAATCAACGAGCTTGAGCAAATCACCGCACACACGACAATCGCACTGCCTGGAGCAGTCGAACTGACATCTTCTCTGCGTGACGGAACCTGGACGGTTTGCACTTCGGCAAACCCAAACCTTGGTCGCGCTCGACTTGTGGCCGCCGGCATCAAAGTGCCGGCCGAACTCGTTACCGCCGCCGATGTGAAGCGCGGCAAGCCGCATCCAGATCCGTATCTGCTCGGTGCCGAGCGTTTGGGCTTTGCGCCCGAAGACTGTGTGGTTTTTGAAGATGCCATCGCCGGGGCAGAAGCGGCGGAGGCCGCCGCAGTCGGGCTGATCATCGGGGTCACCTCGGCAGCGCTTGCCGGCCCCGCCGATATTGTCATCCGTGATCTAACGGGGATAACCTTTGATGGTGACTTGCTTTATATCCCTGACAGCAACCGCCTTCGATAGGAGCCCAAAATGAGCGAAGTAACTTTCTATAGTGCCGACTGGTGCAGCGACTGCCGCCGCTCAAAGGCCCTTATGACCACCCTTGGCGTCGAATACGAGCTCAAGGATGTTGAGCACAACCCCGAGTTTGCCGTTGAAGCCGAGCAAATTGCTGGGCGCAAGAACATTCCGGTGGTGCAGTTTGCCGACGGCAAGTTCTTGGTTGAGCCCTCAGATGCCGAGTTGCACGCTGAGCTCACTGTTCGCGGCCTTATTTAGCCCAAAAAAGTTCTAGGCAAACCCGCCCTGCGCGGTTAGGCTAAAGAAGTTACGAATTCGTGACAGTAGTCGTTTGCAGTGCATTGAATGCACCAGTCTTTCCTTTATTTGAGAATCCGTTGTTTGGATGTAGCTCTCGTGTTTGGGTTTAGCGCAGTTCGACTAGCCCGAGATTAAGCAGCTACTCCCTGCGAGATCAACACAAATTAAAAGGAAAAAACATGCCAAAATTTGGCGACTCAAACGCGCGCGCCGCAAAAAAACCAGGCGCTCCAAAATCAACTCACCGCAAGGGTGCTTCGGCAGCCGATGACCGCGGTGCACGCAAGCCTCGCGCAGCAAAAGCCGGCGCACCTTCATCACGTTGGGAAGACCGCGCTTCGCGCACCTTCGACCGTGATGCACGCCCAGCTCGTGACTCACGCGATTCACGTGATGCACGCCCAGCTGCAGGTGGCGACAAGCGTCGCGACTGGAGCCCAACACCTCCTGCACGTCGCAGCAACTTTCAGCGCGATGACCGTGACTCACGTCCGGCTCGTGACGACCGTGCCCCGAGAACTTTCGACCGCGACTCACGTCCGACCCGCGATGGCGCAGCACCTCGTCGTTTCGAAGACCGACCAGCTCGCACCTTTGACCGTGACTCACGTCCGGCTCGTGACGACCGTGCACCACGCACTTTCGATCGCGATTCACGTCCGGCTCGTGACGACCGTGCTCCGAGAACTTTCGACCGTGACTCACGTCCGGCCCGCAAGTTCGAAGATCGTCCGGCCAGAACCTTTGACCGTGACTCACGCCCAGCGCGTGACGATCGTGCACCACGCACTTTCGACCGTGACTCACGCCCAGCGCGCGACTCACGCGATGGTGGTTCACGTCCAGCCCCTCGCACTTTCGACAGAGCAGACTCACGCGGCCCACGCAAGTTCGATGACCGCCCACGCAAGTTTGACCGCGACTACCGCGACGACAGCAGCAACGGTCGTCCAGACCGCGCTGACCGTGTTGACCGCGATCGTGACCGTGACCGCACTTTCGATGGCGCACGCCAGAGCAACCCAAACAAGAAGGCCTTCTTCGAAGACCAGAAGCTTGAGCGTCTAGAGAGCGTTGACGCATCGAAAGTTGACATCACTGGCAGCTTTGGCGACATGGACCTTCACCCGAAGCTCCTCGTTGCTCTCGAGCAGATGGGTGTCACCTCACCGTTCCCAATCCAGGCAGCGACCATTCCAGCGGCTATCGGCGGTATGGATGTTCTCGGCCGTGGAAAGACCGGTTCGGGTAAGACCGTTGCGTTTATCGTTCCGCTAATCACTAAGTTGATTGCTGCTGGTTCAGTGCCACGCAAGCCAGGCAAGCCACGCGCACTAGTTCTTGCGCCGACTCGTGAACTTGCAGACCAGATTGACCGCACCGCTAACGCGTTGGCGAAGTCGGTTGGCTTCTACACAGCTTGCATCTACGGTGGTGTTCCACAGCGTCGTCAAGAAAACATGATGAGCCGCGGAACCGACATCGTGGTTGCAACTCCTGGTCGTCTTGAAGACCTAATGGCTCAGGGAGTTATTGACCTAAGTGAAGTTGAAACCATCGTGGTTGACGAAGCCGATCACATGTGTGACCTTGGCTTCATCGAACCGGTGAAGCGCATCATGCGTGCCTGTGGAGATTCACAGAAGCTTCTCTTCTCGGCAACCCTTGATAAAGAAGTTGACGCACTTGTTCGCGAGTTCCTTCCTGCACCTTTCGTGTATGAGGTTCCGAACGAAGAGAACGACACAGCAAACATCATTCACCGCGTTCTAACCGTTGATCAAGAAGACCGTTCACAGGTTCTCTTGCGTTTGGTTCAGGGCGAGGGCAAGAGCTTGATCTTTGCTCGCACCAAGATGACCGCCGAGCGTTTGAGCGAAAGCTTGACTGCCGCCGGTGTGCCTGCTGCGCGTTTGCACGGTGACCTAAACCAGAACCAGAGAAACCGAAACCTAGAGCGTTTCGTCAAGGGACACGTACGTGTTCTAGTTGCAACCGACGTTGCAGCTCGTGGAATTCACGTTGATGATATTGCGCTAGTGGTTCAGGTTGACCCACCAGAGGAATACAAGACTTACTTGCACCGCGCAGGCCGAACCGGTCGTGCTGGCAAGGAGGGAACTGTTGTCACTCTGATTCCTCGCAACCGTCGTCGTCGCATGGAAGACATGTTGAACCGCGCCGAGCGTGACGGAATCTTCACCGAAGTTCGCCCAAGCAACGCGTTGCTTGAAGAACTAGCCGGCCCGATTGCAGCTCCACCAGCCCAAGAGAATCTTGACTTCGGTGACTCACGCGGCGGAGGCCGCGGTGGTGACCGTGGTCGCTCAGGTGGTCGCGATGGTGGCCGTGGTGGTGGCCGTGGTGGTTACCAGGGCAACCGTTCAGGTGGACGCCCAGGTGGTCGCGATGGTGGCCGTGGCGGAGACCGCAAGTTTGGCGACAAGCCGAAGCGCAGCTTCGCCCGCTCACGCTAAACAGCAGTATTTTCTAGGCATCGCCGCAGACTCTCGGGTCTGCGGCGATGCTTCTTTAAGGCTTACAGTTAACTAATGCGCATAAGAAAAGCCCTCACGTCAGCCCTGGTCGCTGCACTCGTTCTAGTTGGCGGAATCACCGCAACAACTCCGAGCCAAGCAGCCTCAACACTCACCTCACCAACCTGGATGTCGAACGCGACCGTCTATGAAGTGAACGTGCGCCAATACACAGAAGAGGGAACCTTCAACGCATTTGCAACGCATCTGCCAAGACTCAAGAAGCTGGGCGTAAAGGTTTTGTGGTTGATGCCAATTCAGCCAATCTCAAAAGAGAAACGCAAAGGCACCCTGGGTTCTTATTATTCGATCGCTGATTACAAGGCCACGAACCCTGAGTTCGGCAACGCTGCCGACTTCAAGAAGCTCGTCGACAGTGCGCATGCGCAAGGGTTCAAGATTGTGCTCGACTGGGTGCCAAACCACACTGGCTGGGATAACCCCTGGATAACAAAGAATCCAGAGTGGTACACCAAGAACTCTGCGGGGCAGATTATTCACCCGCAGGGCACCGACTGGACAGACGTTGCAGATCTGAATTACAGCAACCAGGCAATGCGCGCAGAGATGATTGCGTCGATGAAGCACTGGGTCGACACATATGACATCGATGGTTTCAGGTGCGATGTTGCCGGTGCCGTGCCTAACGATTTTTGGAACACAGCAACCGCAACGCTAACCGCAATAAAACCACTCTGGATGCTCGCCGAATCGAACCCGGGTGAAGTAACCATCGGCACCAACTTCACGAGCGCTTACAACTGGACTCTCAAAGATGTTTTCAACGGAATGGGTCGAGGCACGACAGATAACTTCAACATAAGTGGAGAGATCTCAAGAATTGCGAGTGACTATCCCAAGGGCACCTACCCGATGAACTTCATCACCAACCACGATGAAAACTCTTGGAGCGGGACCGAATTCACGCGACTCGGTGGAGTTGCTGCAGCAAAAGCTGGCGCAGTTATCTCATTCACGCTGCCAGGTGCTCCTTTGCTCTA
>JAIOXI010000022.1:0-14089 GCA_021741685.1 Rhodoluna sp. | reverse complement strand
ATTTCTTTTGCAGCCGCCAGCGCAAGAATGTTTTCGGTTGGAGTCATGTCGATATCGCAAACTCCCTTGCCTTCGACTCCGGTGACCAGTTTCTTCATATAGAAAACGTCTTTGCAGTCGAGCATCTTGCCGCGTTGAGTCGCAGCGATTACAGATACCGCTCCCTCAATACCGGCTGCCGCGAGCGCGGTGCCATCGATTGGGTCTACCGCGATGTCAAAGTCTGGCCGCAAACCGGCACCGATTAGTTCGCCGTTGAATAACATCGGGGCTTCGTCTTTCTCGCCCTCGCCAATCACGATCACTCCGCCGAAGTCTGCGTTCTTCAGCGAGTGGCGCATTGCATCTACCGCGGCTTGGTCAACGGCAAACTTGTCGCCCGAGCCGACTAGTGGCCAGGCACCGGCGGCCGCTGCGACGGCTGCTGCAAACAAATCGAGAGTTGGCTGGCCGACGTCGTTGAGTTTCACAAGGCAAACCTAATGCCCAAACCAGTCAGAGCGGGCGCATGCGGTAGCCTAGGGCTTATCCCAATGATGCTTTTAGGAGTTCGGCCATGCCTGTAGCAAGCCCTGATCAGTACCTCGAGATGCTTGACCGTGCAAAGAGCCACGGCTTCGCCTATCCGGCAATCAACGTCTCTAGTTCACAGACCTTGAACGCTGCGCTTGCTGGCCTTCAAGCTGCCGGTTCAGACGGCATCATTCAGGTGACTACCGGCGGCGGCGACTACTGGTCGGGCCCAACCATTAAGAACATGGCTTCGGGTGCGGCTGCTATGGCGGCCTTCGCTCGCGAGGTTGCTAAGAACTACGGCATCACCATTGCCCTGCACACCGACCACTGCGCTAAAGACCAGCTAGACAAGTTGGTTCGCCCACTCATTGCAATTTCACAAGACCGCGTCAAGCGCGGCGAAGACCCGCTGTTCAACTCACACATGTGGGATGGTTCTGCCGTGCCAATGGCCGAGAACATGACTATCGCGCAAGAACTGTTGAAACTAACCAGCGGAATCGGTGCTGTTCTCGAGATTGAAGTTGGTGTTGTCGGCGGCGAAGAAGATGGCGTCGAGGGCGGTATGGGTGAACACCTATACACGACTCCAGCCGACGGACTCATGACCGCAGAGGCACTCGGCCTCGGCGAGAACGGCCGCTACATGGTTGCGCTAACTTTCGGAAACGTGCACGGCGTATACAAGCCTGGCAACGTGAAGCTGCGCCCAGAACTTCTCGGCGAGATTCAAGCTGCGGTTGGCGCAAAGTATGGCAAAGACAAACCGTTCGACTTGGTCTTTCACGGCGGCTCTGGTTCGACCGCAGAAGAGATCGCCGAGGCGGTTAGCCACGGTGTCATCAAGATGAACATCGACACCGACTTGCAGTACGCATTCACCCGTCCGATCGCGGCTCACATGTTTGCAAACTACGACGGCGTACTCAAGGTAGACGGCGAAGTTGGCAACAAGAAGCACTACGACCCACGCGCCTGGGGCAAGCTCGGCGAGGCTGGCATGGCCACCCGTGTTGTCGAGGCTGCCACCGAGCTCGGCTCGGCCGGCAAATCAATGTCGCTATAGGTTTTAGTCATGATTGAGCGAAGCCCGTTTTACGACAACGGGCTTCCTCGCTTTAAGGGCGACTACTCTGACGGCAAAATGCATGGGTTTTGGCAGTTCTTTCGCAAAGATGGCTCGCTCATGCGCAGCGGATCATTCGATCACGACCGACAAATCGGGGTTTGGAAGACCTTCGATCGCGAAGGCAAGTTAGTTAAAGAAACAGACTTCGGGGTCTAGTTTTTAGTGCTCAGCGCTTGATCTTGTTGTTGACGTCGGTTCCGGCGGCTTTTAGCTCTTTGCGCAATTCGGCAGGCAACGAGAACTGCACATCTTCTTCTGCGGTTTGTACGGTTCGCACATCGCCGAAACCAATTTTGGCAACGTAGTCGAGAACTTCGCTGACGAGTTCCTCTGGAACCGATGCACCAGAGGTCACACCGATGGTCTCGACGCCCTCGAACCAGGCATCGTCAATCTCGTGGGCAAAGTCAACGCGGTAGGCGGCCTTTGCGCCGGCCTCGAGCGCAACCTCAACTAAGCGAACGGTGTTTGATGAGTTTGCCGAACCAACCACGAGAACCAAATCACTCTGAGCACCGACCTTCTTGATGGCGACCTGACGGTTCTGGGTTGCATAACAAATGTCATCGCTCGGAGGGTTTTGCAAAGTCGGATACTTCTCGCGCAACTTCAAAACGGTCTGCATGGTTTCGTCAACCGAAAGCGTGGTCTGTGAAAGCCAAATCACTTTATCTGGGTCGCGAATCTCGGTGGCGGCAATTGTGTCGTCGCCGTCAACAATCTGCACCGCGTCAGGAGCTTCACCGGCCGTGCCCTCGACTTCTTCGTGACCCTCGTGGCCAACTAGCAAAATGTCGTAACCCTCTTTTGCAAAGCGCTGAACTTCGCGGTGAACCTTGGTGACCAGTGGGCAGGTGGCGTCGATTGTGTTGAGCTGTCTTGCCTCGGCGGCGGCCACTACGGCTGGCGAAACTCCGTGGGCCGAGAACACCAAGACCGAACCGATCGGAGCCTCATCGACCTCGTCGACGAAAATTGCCCCGCGCTGCTCGAGCGATGAAACCACGTGCTTGTTGTGAACGATCTGCTTGCGAACATAGACCGGAGCGCCGTAATGGTCGAGGGCCTTCTCGACTGCAATCACCGCTCGGTCTACCCCGGCGCAATAGCCGCGGGGTGAGGCCAGAAGCACCTTTTTGCCCACCGATGTGCCCATCGGGCTAGCGGTATTCTTGATGTCAGTCACCCGTCAAGTCTAAGTGTCGGGGGCATCAGACAATCTAGGGGCAACATGAGCGAAGAACTCAAGGCTGAAGCGGCCTCACCTGCAAGCAACAGCTTCGAAAACCCTTGGCCGGTGGCCCAACTCTCTGAGAATCTGGTCGCCTACATCAGGCGCTTAGGCACCGTGTGGATCGAGGGTGAAATCACCAAGCCGTCGATGAAGGGCACCTCGTTCTTTGCCGAACTGCGCGATCTTCGCGAAGAAGCCATGGTTGCCATCCACAGCTTCGGCTCTGCGGCCTACACAAAAGATTTGAATACCGGCGACCGCGTTGCTGTGTTGGTGAAACCTGACTTCTGGAAGAAGGCCGGCAAGATCTCGATGCAGATTCTGGATCTGCGAAAAGTCGGTTTGGGTGAACTGCTCGAACGCATTCAACGCCTGCGCGAGAAACTAGTTGCAGAGGGTCTTACCGACCCGGCTCGCAAGCAACCAATCCCGTTTTTACCTAACTGCGTTGGTCTGATTACCGGCAAAGATAGCGACGCCGAAAAAGACGTTTTGCAGAATGCAAAACTGCGCTGGCCCGACATCAAGTTCAGAGTCATCAACACCAAGGTGCAGGGCGACGACTCGGCGCCGCAGATTATTGCCGCAATCGAGAAACTCGATGCCGACCCAGAGGTCGATGTCATTGTGATTGCACGAGGCGGTGGCGGATTCGGCGACCTGCTCGTGTTCAGCGATGAGAAGCTCGTGCGTGCGGCGGCAAATGCCAAGACCCCGATCATTTCTGCAATCGGTCACGATGCCGACCGACCACTGCTCGACGACGTTGCCGACTTTCGCGCGTCGACCCCGACCGATGCAGCCAAGAAGATTGCGCCAGACGTTGCCGACGAACGTCAGCGACTAGACCAGCTGCTCGGTCGCGCGTTCAATCGCATCGTGCAATACGTTAGCGCCCAGCTAGACCTTCTGGCACAGTTGCGCAGCCGCCCGGCGCTTGCCAACCCATACACGTTTATCGAGGTGCTCGAGCAAGAGATTGCCGACCTGGTCGATGAGGCTCGAGGTTCTATCGAACTGATGCTCGAGCGCGAGGGCAACAAGATCGAGACCTTGCGCAAGGTCGCCATTTCGCTCTCACCGCAGTCGACCCTAGACCGCGGCTACTCGGTAGTTCGTGACGCCGACGGCCACGTTTTCACAGACGCTTCCAAAATCAAAACCGGAACCAAACTCAAACTGCGCTTAGCCAAGGGCGAAACCTCGGCTACCGCCGACTAACCGAAAGTAGGCTTGAACCATGAGCGAAAAGAAGCAAACCCCAGTCGCAGAACTGTCTTACGAGGCTGCCCGCGACGAGCTTCAGCAGGTCGTTGCCCAGCTCGAGGCCGGGTCGGTAGCCCTCGAGGCATCGATGCTGCTCTGGGAACGTGCCGAGGCTCTGGCCGCTCGTTGCGAAGAACACCTTGGTGGAGCACGCAAGAAGCTCGACGAAGTCATCGCCGCCAAGCAAAAGTAATTCGGCACACAATTGGCAGAACAGCAGAAAGACGCGGCCGCGGTTAGACGCGCAAGACAGACGCTAATCAATTTGCTTTTGGCTCTCGGTGTGACCCTTGGTGTTCTACTGACATTCATGATGATTGTTCCGCGCGACGATAGCAACATGATTCGCGCGGTTGACTACACCGCAATTGCAGCCGACGTTAAAGCAAGCGTTGGCGTTGAAGTTATTGCGCCCGAGACAATTCCTGCCGGTTGGTGGTCGAACTCGGCGCGCTGGCGCGACACAACTGCCGACGGTGTGAACTATTGGCACGTCGGTTTTGTTGGGCCGAACAACCAATATGTTGGCATCGATCAGGCAATTGAAACTAACCCAACCTGGTTGGCGCAAAAGGTTGTCGAGTTTGAGCAGGTCGCTTCGGTTTCACCGACAGGCGAATACACGCTCACCGAATTTCAGGGTGTAACCGACGGCAAGACCGGCGAAAAACTTTGGATCTACACGACCAACAAAAACGCAGACGCGATTCTGATTGGCGGCACGGCGAAACGAGAAGAGTTCGCACAATTCTTCAAACTGATCAACCTACCCTTCAACGACTAAGAAAGGCCAAACCGTGGCGAACCAACCAGATACTCCCCAACAAGCTTGGGATGCCATGCTCGATGGCAACCAGCGATTCGTCTCTGGCAAACTTGCCCACCCTCGCCAAGATATAGACCGCCGCGAAGCACTGGCCGCGGCACAGAAGCCTTTCGCTGCCCTGTTCGGTTGCTCAGACTCGCGCCTCTCGGCCGAAATCATCTTCGACGTTGGGCTCGGTGACCTATTCGTGGTTCGCAATGCCGGCCAGGTAATCGCCGAGACCATTCTGGGCTCGCTCGAGTATGCGGTTGAGGTGCTTGGCGTTCACCTGATCATGGTGCTCGGGCACGATGAGTGCGGAGCCATCCGCGCCACCATCGACTCAACTCAGGGCAAGCTTCAGGCCAAAGGTGAGTTCATAAAGCACATCGTGGCCAGCATTGAGCCAACCGTGCTAGCCGCCAATGCTAAGGGCATTCACGACATCGACAGCGTTACCGCCCTGCACATCGAAGACACCATCAACGACCTGGTTTCTCGGTCGAAAATCGTTCGCGAGGCCATAGACACTGGCAAACTTGCAATTGTTGGCGCAAACTACAAACTTGTGCTTGGCGACATTCACCCGCTGGTGATGGTCGGCCAGGTTTCATAAAGAAGACGAAAGGCATCTCGTGGACTACCGCATCGAAAAAGACACCATGGGCGAGGTCAAAGTTCCCAAGAATGCTCTCTATGGAGCTCAGACTCAGCGAGCCGTCGAGAACTTTCCGATCTCTGGCACAACTCTCGAGCCAGCCCAAATCTCTGCCCTCGCTCAAATCAAGAAGTCTGCAGCCCAGGCCAACGCAAAACTCGGCGTTCTAGACAAGGCGATTGCCGATGCAATTGCTAGCGCTGCCGACGAGGTAATTGCGGGCAAGCACGACGGCGAATTTCCGGTAGACATTTTTCAGACGGGTTCTGGCACATCTTCAAACATGAACATGAACGAGGTGCTGGCAACTCTCGCGTCAACTCGACTCGGGTCACCGGTTCACCCAAACGACCACGTAAACGCTTCGCAGTCTTCGAACGATGTCTTTCCAACCTCGGTTCACGTTGCCGTGACCTCGGCGCTGATTAATGATTTGCTACCCGCTCTGGATCATCTAGCCAAAGCGCTCGAGGTTAAGGCCGAACTCTGGAAGACCGTGGTCAAGGCCGGCCGCACGCATTTGATGGATGCAACCCCGGTTACCTTGGGCCAAGAGTTCGGTGGCTATGCCGCCCAGATTCGCTATGGCATCGAGCGCGTTGAAAGCACGATTGCTCGCACCGCTGAGGTTCCGCTCGGCGGCACCGCGGTTGGCACCGGCATCAATACGCCAAAGGGATTTCCGCAGGAGGTCATTCGCCTTCTTGCCGCAGAGACCGGTCTGCCTATTACCGAGGCTCGCAACCACTTCGAGGCTCAGGGTGCCCGCGATGCTTTGGTCGAGGCCTCTGGTGCGCTTCGCGTGCTCGCCATTTCGCTAACCAAGATCAACAACGACCTTCGTTGGATGGGCTCTGGCCCAAATGCCGGCCTAGCCGAGTTGAGCATTCCTGACCTGCAGCCAGGCTCATCGATCATGCCCGGCAAGGTTAACCCCGTTATTCCTGAAGCAGTCATGATGGTCTGCGCTCGCGTTATTGGCAACGATTCAACAGTGGCTTGGGCTGGAGCATCTGGCAACTTCGAGCTCAACGTTGCAATTCCGGTTATGGGCAACGCCCTGCTCGAGTCGATTCGTTTGCTCTCGAACTCAATGCGTTTGCTCGCTGACAAAACCGTCGATGGCCTCGAGGCAAACGTTGAGCGTTCACGTGCACTCGCCGAGTCCAGCCCGTCGATTGTTACTCCGTTGAACAAATACATCGGCTACGAGGCTGCTGCGAAGATTGCAAAGCACTCGGTTGCCAAGGGCATCACCGTTCGCGAGGCAACCATTGAGCTCGGCTATGTCGATGGCGACAAGTTGACCATGGAACAACTCGACAAAGCGCTCGACGTTTTGTCTATGACGCACCCAGGGCAATAACAAAACCAACCAACAAGTATGGGCCGAGCGCAATGCTCGAGCCCATTCTTGCTTTTCGGGTGACAAAGAGAAACAACACCACGATGGTTGCCAGAGCAAAGGCCGCGCATAATGCCAGCAGAGGAGCAACCGGCGTGAACCACCCAAGACTCAGGCTCATGCCGGTGATCAGCTTCACATCTCCCATGCCAAGAGTGCCGATGCGATTGATGCCCAAGCCGACGGCAAACGCAACTACTGCCCAGCCAAGAGCTACCGCCAACCTCGACCAGTCGGCCCCCGCAATGCAAGCAGCGAGCTGCCCGATGAGGGCAATCGGCACGAGCGGCAGGGTGTATTTGTTTGGCAGGCGATGCTCTCGAATGTCTGTTCGGGCAAGGGGCCAGGCCACGGCAACAAGATAAGCCGGCCCCAGCCACGCAAAGACTTCACTCACTGCCCCAAGTTAGGGGCGGGCAACCATTGGTGCCGAAGTTATGAACAGTTAGAACTTGCCGACGACGACAGCGCCTGGCTTGACGTCTTTTGTCACGATTGCTTGTGCACCAATCTGCGCGCCATCGCCAACCGTTATGTCACCGAGCACGATGCAGTGCGCACCGAGGGCAACATTGTTGCCGATGGTTGGGTGACGCTTGACTCCGCGCTCGAGAGTTTTGCCACCTAGTGTGACTCCGTGATACATCAGCACGTCATCGCCGACGATTGCGGTTGCACCAATAACGACGCCCATGCCGTGATCGATGAAGACCCTTCGACCAATTTTTGCCGACGGGTGAATTTCGATGCCAGTCCAGAAACGACCCCACTGCGAAGACAAGCGGCCGATGAGTTTCCATGAGAGTTTCACATAAAAGAAAGATGAGATGCGGTGCCACCAGACGGCGTGCAGGCCTGGCGAGGCGAGCAGCATTTCTAGTTTGCTCGTGGCCGAGGGGTCTCGATCGAATGCAGCTGAGAGGTCTTCGCGCATGCGAGCGATAAATGATTTTGAGATTACTGCTCCATCAAGTCTTCGTACATAACCGTCGAAAGGTAACGTTCACCGAACGACGCAAGTATTACAACAATGGTTTTGCCAGCAAATTCCGGTCGATTAGCAACTTGAATTGCCGACCAAGCAGCGGCTCCCGATGAGATTCCACCAAGGATGCCATCATCGGTTGCAAGACGACGAGCGTACTTGAGCGCATCCTCGTTTGAGACGTCGATTACCTCGTCGTAGACAGTGCGGTCGAGCACGTTCGGAATGAAGTTGGCGCCGATTCCCTGAATTGGGTGTGGGCCTGGCTCGCCGCCGTTCAACAACGCATTGGCGGCAGGCTCAACACCGATGATCTTGATGTTGGGGTTCAGCTCGCTCAGGCGCTGTCCTGTTCCGGTGATGGTTCCGCCGGTGCCGATGCCGGCCACGAAAACGTCAATGTTGCCACCGGTATCGCGCCAGATCTCTTCGGCGGTGGTTCTGCGGTGAATCTCAGGCCCTGCCTCGTTCTCAAACTGACGAACCAGCACGTGGTCTGGTTTCTGGCCAAGCTCTTCTGCGGTCGCCACAGCGCCCCTCATGCCGTCTCCCTTGGGTGTGAGCACAAGTTCTGCTCCGTAGGCACGGATGAGCGCTCGGCGCTCTTTTGAGACCGATTCAGGCATCGTGATGATCACTCGGTAGCCTCGGGCTGCACCAACCATGGCAAGGGCGATGCCGGTGTTTCCAGAGGTGGCTTCGACGATGGTTCCGCCAGGCTTTAGCTCTCCGGAGGCCTCGGCTGCGTCGACCATGGCGATGCCGAGACGGTCTTTCACGCTGCTTGAAGGGTTATAGAACTCGAGTTTGGCCAAAATTCGACCCTTGGCACCCTCGGTGATGCGGTTCAGCTGAACCATCGGGGTGTTGCCAAAGGCTTGGGTGATGTCGTTGTAGATCGGTGTGGTCATGAGTTGAGTTTAACCCGCCCGCTGGCGACCCGCCAGCCCAGAAACTGCCGGTGACATTTTGTTACGGGCTAGCGATCGAGCATTTCTGTTACGAGACCGGCGATAGCCGAGCGTTCGCTGCGGGTCAGGGTCAGGTGCGCGAAGAGCTTGTTGCCCTTGAGCTGCTCAACCACCGAGGCGATGCCGTCGTGACGACCAACTCGCAGGTTGTCTCGCTGCGCAACATCGTGAGTCAGCACCACGCGCGAGTTCTGACCGATGCGCGAAAGCATGGTCAACAGCGTGTTGCGCTCGAGCGACTGTGCCTCGTCGACAATCACGAAGGCATCGTGCAGCGAACGACCACGGATGTGTGTCAATGGCAACACCTCGAGAATGCCGCGATCGACAACATGGTCGAGAACCTCTTTCGAAACCAAGGGGCCGAGGGTGTCAAAGATTGCTTGACCCCACGGATTCATCTTCTCGGCCTCGGTGCCTGGCAGATATCCGAGTTCTTGGCCGCCGACTGCGAACAGCGGACGGAACACCATAATTTTTTTGTGCTGACGACGTTCGAGAACTGCTTCGAGGCCCGCACAAAGTGCGAGGGCAGACTTTCCGGTTCCGGCGCGACCACCCATCGAGATGATGCCAATTTCTTGGTCGAGCAACATTTCTATTGCAAGGCGCTGTTCTGCGCTTCGACCGTGAAGACCAAAGATATCGCGGTCGCCCGGCACGAGCTTGATCTTCGAACCGGCCTCGACGCGACCCAAGGCACTGCCGCGCTCCGAGTGAATAATGAGCCCGGTGTTGATTGGCATCTCGGCAACGCCGTTGTGCTTGATCACTTCGGTGTCGTATAGGTCGTTCACTTCGTCGCCGGTCAGCGTTATCTCGCTGATGCCGGTCCAGCCAGAGTCGGCGGCAATGTCGTTGCGGTACTCCTCAGCGTGCATGCCGAGAGCAGCTGCCTTGACTCGCATCGGAAGGTCTTTCGAAACCACTGTGACGTCGAGACCCTCGCCTGCGAGGTTGAAGGCGCAAGCCAAAATTCTTGAGTCGTTGTCGCCGAGTTGCATTCCACTCGGCAAGACCGATTGGTCGACGTGATTTAGTTCTACGCGAAGGGTTCCGCCCTCGCCGACCTGCATCGGAAAGTCGAGGCGCTCGTGTTCGGCGCGAAGGTCATCTAGGTGTCGAAGTGCCTGGCGGGCGTAGTAACCAATTTCGGGGTCGTGACGTTTCTTCTCGAGCTCGTTGATCACGATGATCGGAATCACAACTTCTTGCTCTTTGAACTTGAACAGGGCACGCGGGTCAGATAACAAGACCGAGGTGTCGAGCACGTATGTCTTGGTGGCGACATCCGGTTTCGTCTTCGAAGCCTCTGCAGGCTTGGCTTTGCTGGTGGTCGAAGTTGAACCGGTTCGGGCCACGGGTGCTCCTTATGTTTTTATCCTGAGGCGAATGTAAACCCGTGGCTACCTAAGCGCTTACAGCGACACGCCCGACCGCGTTATTCGTAATGCTTTGTTTACCCTCGCGAAGGGTTTAGGCACCAAATCGACGGTTGCGATTGGCAAAAGCACGGATGGCTCGCAAGAAATCGACCTTGCGAAAGTCGGGCCACAGCGCCTCTTCAAAATAGAGCTCGCTGTTGCTGCTCTGCCAGAGCAAGAAGCCACTTAGGCGCTGTTCGCCCGAGGTTCGAATAATCAGATCGGGGTCTGCCTGACCTCCCGTATAGAGGTGCTCGGCAATCAACTCAGGGGTGAGCGACTCGGTTAGTTCGTCAATGGTTTTGCCGCTGCCCGAGTGCTGCTTGATGATGCTCTTAACGGCATCTGCGATTTCGGTTCGACCGCTGTAGCCGACGGCTAGGTTCACAATGGGTTTGTCCAAGGCTGCCGTCGAATTCTCGGCGGCCTCGATTGAGTTGCGAAGGGCTTCGGGCAAAACCGCCCGGTCACCAACCAAGCGAACCTGCCAGCGCTTGCGCTTGGCCAACTCGCTTGCCACCTGACCGATGATCTTGAGCAGGTCTTGCAGTTCGTCTGAAGATCGTTTGAGCAGGTTGTCGGTCGAGAGCATATACAAAGTCGTGTTCTTGATGCCGATCTCGTCGCACCACTCGAGAAACTCGAAGATCTTTAGTGCGCCTGCCGCGTGACCGGCCGAGGCCTTTGCGCCTTGCCTGCGCTCTGCCCAGCGACGGTTGCCGTCGAGCATCACGGCTACGTGTTTTGGCAGATCTGCCGAGGCCAGGCCGCGTTCGAGCTGACCCTCGTATAGGCGATACAAAAGATTGCGCACAACTGAAATCTACCAAAGTCGGTAGGTGGCCAAAGTCGGCCTAAGGTTGGCATATGAGCATGCCAATTAGCGAGGGTTTCAGAGAACCAGCCCCAAACACCAAGCCAACCTGGCGCGGCTGGATTCACACGGGTGTGCTGCCCCTGGTTATCGCAGGTGGCATCGTGCTTATCGTGTTGGCCAACGGAGGCGTCGCCAAGGCCGCTGCAGCAATCTTCTTCGCTAGCTCGCTTTTGCTGTTCGGCATCTCGGCCTTGTATCACCGCTTCAATTGGAAGCCGAAGACCTACATGTTGCTGAAGCGAATCGATCACGCAAACATCTTCGTTTTGATTGCCGGTTCTTATACACCAATCACTTTGCTCGCACTATCGCAAGAAAAAGCAGTGCCGCTGATCATTGTGATTTGGTCGACTGCCATTTTAGGAATTTTGTTTCGAGTCTTTTGGGTTGGTGCACCGCGCTGGCTAATTGTTGCGATCTATATCGGCATGGGTTGGGCGGCGTTTGTTTATGTCGTCGATTTCATGAACGCGAACGCCCCGATGATGATTTTGATTCTCAGCGGGGGTCTCGCCTACACACTCGGTGGCGTTGTTTACGCGCTGAAGAAGCCAAACCCGTTTCCCGGTGTGTTTGGTTTTCACGAGATATTTCACTCACTGACGGTCTTGGCTTTCATGAGCCACTGGACCGCCGCTTTGCTAATCTCGCTTAACCCCATCGCCGGCAGCCTCGGCGGCTAGCTTTTCTTGCACCTCGGCGCGGTAGCGAACCCGTCGCACGCGGCGAACCATGTCATAGATGATCACAACAGCAGCCAAGGTAATGAACGCAACCGCGAGAAAACCAACGGTGCCCGGGCTATAAAACGTATTGGCCGGGTCGGTTGTCGGGGTCGGTGACGGCATCTCGAGGTAGGCCAGGCCAGTTGTTAGCAGTTTCAGCATGCTTCTAGTATCACCGCTAAAAGGTAGCCTTAAGGCAATGAAACCCGAAGAACTGCTGGCCGAACGCTATGGCCGCTCGAGCAAGAGCAAGGCTCGCGAGCGCCTGATTGCCATCGCAATTGCGGTGTCAGCTCTGGTTGGTTTCTTGGTTTGGGCGATTGCCGTGACGGCCGCTGGCACCGATCGGGTCACCGCCGAGGTGAAGAGCTTCTATGTGCTGAACGATCAGCAAACCGAGGTGACAATTGTGGTTGACCGCCCGCGTCCCGACCCGATTGTCTGCCAAATTGAGGTGCTTGACACCCGATATACGATCGTTGGCTATCGAGAGGCTTTGTTCTTGAGCAACTCTTCTGCAGAACAAACAGTCATGGTGAACACCACTTCAAAGGGTGTAACAGGCGTGGCTAAAGACTGCTGGTTCAAATAAACTTTAGAGATTATGACTAACGCACCCGAAGGCACCTGGCTTACCCAAGAGGCATACGACCGCTTGGCCAGCGAACTGTCGCAACTTGTAAATGTTGGCCGCAAAGAAATCGCGAAGAAGATTTCTGAGGCGCGCGACGAGGGCGACCTAAAAGAAAACGGTGGTTATCACGCGGCCCGCGAAGAGCAGGGCAAGATCGAAATGCGCATCCTGCGACTAGAGCAAATTCTTGCCGAGGCAGTGGTCGACGACGAGCGCGAGTCAAACGGATTGGTTGCGCCCGGAACGGTTGTGACGCTCACCCTAAACGGCAACGAACAACGCTTCTTGCTGGGCAGCCCAGAAATCAGCGAGGGCACAGAGATCGATGTGTTCAGCCCAGACAGCCCACTAGGTCAATCGATTCTCGGATTAGCCGTGGGTGAAGAAACTTCTTATGCGGCGCCAAATGGCAAAATCTTTGCCGTGAAAATCGTCAACGTAGAAACGTTTATCGGCTAACTAGTCTTCGTGATCGATGCGGGCCTTGAGCCCAGAAGAATTTAGCTCATCCATGATTCGCTGAACGTGCTCGCGATCTGAGGTCTCAACGCTGATCTGAAGCTCAACCTCGCCGATGCCAAGGCCGCGTCCGTGACGGGTATGTAGCACCTCAACCACGTTTCCGTGGGCACGGGCAATGGCCTCAGAGGTCTTTACCAGCTGGCCAGGGCGGTCAGGAAGCATGACGGTTATGGTCGTGTAACGGTTGGCGGCTTCGAGGCCGTGACCGATGATCTTCTGCATCAGCAGCGGGTCTAGGTTTCCGCCCGATAACACCGCAACGGTTGTGCCCCTTGGCTTAACCTTGCCGGCAAGCAGTGCGGCAACCGGAGCCGCGCCGGCTGGTTCGACAACCATCTTGGCGCGCTCGGCCAACGCAACAATCGCAAGTGCAATCTCGCTGTCGCTAACCGTGACGACTTTGTCGATGTGCTTCTTGATTAGTTCAAAAGGAATAGCCCCAGGCTTAGCGACCGCAATGCCGTCGGCGATTGTTGGCTTGGTGTCGATCTGCTTTGGCTTGCCGGCTCGAAGCGATGGAACATAACTCGCAGCGTTCTCGGCCTGAACACCGATTACCTGAACCTTCTTGCCACGCGCCTTTGCGCGCAACTTGGCTGCAACAGCAACGCCGGCTGCAAGGCCACCGCCACCGATTGAGACGATTATGGTTTGCACCTCTTCGACCTGGTCGAAGATCTCCATGCCAACGGTTCCCTGACCGATGATGACATCTATGTGATCAAACGGCGGAATGAAAATTGCGCCCTTCTTCTCGGCATAGGCTTTGGCCGCCGGAAGGGTCTCGCCAAACACCGCACCCTCGAGAACAACGGTTGCTCCGTAGTTTTTGGTCGCGTTGTATTTCGGCAGAGAAGCACCGATAGGCATAAAAATGGTTGCCTTGATGCCAAGCTTCTTGGCGGCTAGGGCAACACCCTGAGCGTGGTTTCCGGCAG
>JAIOXI010000021.1:0-14722 GCA_021741685.1 Rhodoluna sp. | reverse complement strand
GTGGCCGGAGCAGTCGAGCTCAAGCTCAACGCCAACACCATCAACGACATGACCGGCACCACCGGAAACCTCGGCCCTGCCGCCGCAACCACCATCGCCAGTTTTATTCGTGACATCACAGCCCCGGCGATCACGGTGATAGCTAAGGCAATTACCGACACAACCGTCACCTATAGCTATACGTTCACCGAGCCGGTGCTGGGCCTAACCGCATCGGCGATCACGCTTAGCCACTCGGCAGCCGGTGGTGCAACTGGATGGACGATTTCGGCCCCGGTTCGGGTTCCGAGCACCAACGTCTATGTATTCACGGTGTCTAACCCCAATGCCATGACCGGAAACGTAACGCTAAGTCTCGACACCTCTGCCGTTCGAGACGCATCTGGCAACCAACTCACATCTTCAACGCTCACTGTTTCAACAGTTGATCAGTCGCTCGCCACTTTAGCGTTTCTACAAAGCTTCTCGGTGGGCACACTGAACTCGTTTGCCGTCGCAACTCCAAACGTTTTGGCACCGCAGATCACAATCGATGGTCGCGGTCAAACCATCGCAGGTTTCAGAATCACCAACAAAGACTTTGTCGCCGGTGACGTATTCACTTTGCCTGCCGGTTCATATGGTGACATCACTATTGCGGGCAATACAAACGGAGTCATCACACTCTCGGGCACCACCGCAACTATCGCGCATTGGCAAACCGCGTTACGTGCGCTGCGCCTTCAACTCGGCAACGGCGGCGGTGCATCTCGCGAGTTCGAGTTCCACATGCAGCCAATCAAGCAATACTCGTTAGACAACGGTCACTTTTACGAGCACGTAACCTTTGGTGCTGCTATGAACTGGAACACTGCAAACACAAATGCATCTTCGCGCACTCTTTATGGCCTGACTGGTTATTTGGGTGTTCCAAACAACCAGGCAGAAACAATTTTCTTAGCATCTATAATCACCACTGAAACTTGGATTGGTCTGCAGAAAACGACATCTGGAGCAAGCTCGGTGAAGGTTGCTTCAACTAACGCACCAAATAACGGCACTACCGTTAGCGATACTTTCTGGGCCTCGGGTGAACCAAACCTAGCCTCAGACTTGTGTGTGCACGTCTACGCAACACTTCGATGGAATGACATCGCCTGCACCGTTGTATACGCCAACTATTTCCTTGTCGAATATGGCGGCACCGGTGCTGCGATTGCAGACCTGGTAAAGACCGGCTCAATCGCCGTAGACAACCAAGGCCCCACGCTAACGCTCACCGCCACGGCCGCGAATCAAACCGGCCCCCTTGTGCAGTTCAGGCTCACCGGTAACGAAGCGCTCGACTGCACCTCGGTCACCGCGGCAGACTTCACTCTCACCGGATTGACCAACCTAACAGTGACTCAGCAAAGCCCAACGGTCTGTGCAGTGTCAGCCTCGGCCACAGCTGCCGAGGGCACAACTGGGCCTGTCACGCTTGCAATCGCAGGCGGTTTCTCGGTCACCGACGTTGCCCAGAACGCCACCACGACCGTGACTGCGGGTTCGACCTTGACGGTCACGGTTGCCGTGCCTGACCTAACAGCGCCTCAGGTTTTGTCATTTGTTCCAGAAGCCGCATCTTCGACAACCAGAACTTTGACCTTTGTCTTGACCGCAAACGAGCCGGTGAATTGCAGCACTCTCACGGCGGCAGACTTCAGCTTCACGGGGGCCCGATTTGTCGGTGCCGTTGCTGATCCAGACCACGATGAAGTTTGTCGCGTCATAGCGGTATCAACAGTTGCTCCTGGTTCTGCGGTCAACTCATCCGCGACAATTTCAAACGCGTTCTCTTTGGCTGACACTCTTGGTAACGCATCAACCCCCGGCGCAGCCACGCAAAGCGTTGCGAATGTTTCTGTAAACATTCCTTTAGCTAGCGGATCTGGTTCCATCATCGCGAATATTTTGCAAGGCACCTTGCCGAGCACAATCGTTGCCAATGCGCCTACTCCAATGGCCGGTGTTCCGGCGGCTTCTCAAGCTGCAATGTTGAACGCAAAGATTCTTGCGCCGGCTGCCGGTGCTCCAACCGCAGTCGTTGAATCAGACATTTCATATTTGAGTGCGGCTGACCCGGTTGCTCTGCAAAAAGTGACAACTGTCGATGCCGGTAGCCAGGTTAAGTTTCAGATAAAGGTTGCTCCAGAACTCAGTGCAACTCATGACGTAGTTGGCTACCTCAGTGTCGGCGCTAACTGGGTTTACATGGGCCGTCAGGCGTTCAGTGCTGATCTAGTTGTGACCTCACCTATGACCTTTGCCGAAGTCGGCACCTATGTGATGAAGTATTTTGTTGTGCCAAAGTCGGCGGTGGTAATAACGTCTGCTTTGAAGTTCAAGCCCGAGGTTGCGCCAATCGTGCTGAACTTCTCACGCGCAGCGATAACGACATCAGACCTAAACGCGATCAGCGATAAGACACTCGAAGTCACAATCAATGTGGTGACCGGCAGCGTTGTGCCAACAATTGTTCAGCCTGCACCTCCTGTTGTTACACCGGTTGTTACACCAACGCCGACACCAACCCCGACACCAACTCCGACTCCCACGGCGTCGCCAACACCGACCCCGACTCGTTCGGCTTCGGCAACCCCAACACCGACCCCATCGCGATCACCATCTGCCACACCAACGCCAACACGCACTCCGAGCCCGTCGGCAAGCGCTTCGGCCTCGGCAACCCCAACGCCGGCACCGTCTGCGACTGCCAAGCCAACGCCGAGCGCAAGCGCGGCTCCAACACCTTCTTCAACTGCAATCGCGGCCGCACCTCTTGTTACCGCGGTTCCTGAGCCGGCCGCCCTGGTTGGCGAACTCACCACTATTGAGCTGCCAACAATTGATCCGGGAGCGCCAGTAGCCAACCCGGCCATCGGTGCAACCGGCGACGACAATGCCGAACCGGTTCCGTTCGACCCGCTTGCCTCACCCGAGGGAATCGTGGCAGTGACCGAAACCGCAACTCAAGCCGTGGCCATAGTTGCCTCGGTTGCGGCTGCCGCCGGAGCTGCCGCTGCTGCGGCTGCTGCAGCAGGAGCAGCAGCTGGTGCCGCCGCCGGAGCTGCCGGTGCCTCAGCCGCATCGGGCGGTGCGGCCGGAGGATCTGCATCAAGCTCATCAGGCTCAAATTCTTCTGGTTCATCTAGCAACTCGAGCAATGCGAACAACGGTGAATCTTCTGGCGACCTCACCGAACTTGAAGTGGCCCAAGATAACCTCACGCTCGAAGAAGAGAACTGGGGTGACCGCCTGGCGATGTTCAACCTCGCCTGGATGACCTTCTTCGACAGGCGATCGCATCGCTGGGCCGAACGCACCGCCAAATTCTCACCACTGATTGCGAAGCTAATCAACGACGGCGCATATGTGCGTTCAATTTTCGGTTCGCTCTCGCTTCTAACACCGGTTGCTGCGATTGCTGTTGCGATAGCCTCTGTATCTGCAATTTCAGGAACCATCACGACACCACTGTGGCAGTTGCTTCTGATCATCGCGGTGCTTGGAATGTTCGATGCCTTCGCCGGTTTTGCAGCCGCAATGATTTTTGTTTTCGGCGCAGTGCTCGCGTCGGGCAGCATGCCAGACATCGCAGAGTCACGTTTGTTGATGGGTGTAGTCGTGGTCGCGATTGGTCCGGCGTTACTTTCAACTGCGTTCCGCGCAATTCGAAAAGCCGCGGCCTTCAGCACTAATGCCTGGTGGGAGAGACTCACCGACCTCGCAGTGATTCCTTTCATGGCTGGTTGGTCGGCATCTGCGATGATCTCAACTTTGCCTGCACTCGCCGGCTCAACTCTTGCGGTTGCCAACCACGTCAACGACTTCGCGCTTGCGATTGCGGCAGCGGCGTTCATGCGTGTGTTTATCGAAGAGGCGGCTGCACGTTTCTACCCAGCACGTCTCAACGCAATCAACCCCGACGAGATTCCAGACCCGCCGATGATTCAAAAGGTCATCGCGTTGGCAATCAAATATGCGATCTGGGTTTTCGTCTCAACAGCGCTGATGGGTGCCAGCTGGCAAATCTGGGTTGGTTCGGCGTTGTTCCTCTTGCCTGCAGTTGTTTCTTGGTTCGCAGACAGTTTTCCAAACAGTCCAACGCTGTGGCGCTTCTTGCCGCAGGGCATCCCTGGGCTAGCCCTTAGCCTTCTGGTTGCCAGCCTGACCACGTCAATCGTGGGCGCATGGCTCGGCGCAACACCAGAGCTGGCCCAGTGGGCGTTCTTGATTCTGCCGATGCCGCTACTGGTGCTCAGCACACTTGGCCTGTTTGGTCGCCACGGTGGCGACCGTTACGACGACCGCCCAGTGAAACAGTCGGTTTGGGTCTATCGAATCGGTGGTGTGATCATGCTTCTGGTGACCTTCAAGCTGGCCGGCATTATTTAGTGGAATAAACCCCAAGAGTCAGGGTTTACTTCTGTGATGACAACAAAGATTAGATTCGGCCTAGACACCTTCGGCGATAGTTCGGTAGACGAGCAAGGAAACCCAAACAGTGATGCACAGACCATTCGTGACTTGGTTGACCAGGCCATTCTCGCCGACCAACTCGGTCTAGACCACTTCAACGTTGGCGAACACCACCGCGATGACTTTTCGGTTAGCGCACCAGACACCGTGCTTGCCGGCATCGCAACCGTCACCAAGAACATCAAGCTCGGCAGCGGTGTGACCGTGCTTTCTAGCGAAGACCCGATTCGCGTCTATCAGCGTTTCGCAACACTCGACGCACTTTCAAACGGTCGCGCAGAAATCACAGCTGGCCGCGGTTCTTTTACCGAGAGCTTTCCCCTTTTTGGTTACGCGCTCAACGACTATCACGTGCTCTTCGAAGAGAAACTCGATCTTCTTGTGCAACTGCTAAAAGAGAAACCGGTTACCTGGTCTGGCGCAACTCGCCCAGCGCTAAGCAATCAAGAGGTCTACCCAAAAACTGAACACGGTTTATCAATTCGCGTTGGTGTTGGTGGCAGCCCAGAGTCGGTTGTGCGTGCAGCAAATCACGGCATTCCGATGGCGCTTGCGATTATCGGTGGCGATCCTGCGCGGTTTGAACCATTTGCGCGTCTCTATCGCACTCGACTTCAAGAGCTAGGCAAAGACCCGTTGCCGGTTTCAATTCACTCACCCGGCTATCTCGCACCAACCGACGACGAAGCCGCCGAAGAGTTCTGGCCTTACTACCAGGCATCGTTTGGGCGCATTGGTCGCGAACGCGGTTGGGGTGAGGCGAGTCACGGTCAATTCATGAGCGAGGTGCTGCACGGGTCGATGTATGTTGGCTCACCAGAAACCGTTTCCAAGAAGATCGCCTATGCCATCGAGTCGGTTGGTGCTCAGCGCTTCGATCTCAAGTATTCAAACGGACCGATGCCGCAAAGCCGAATGTTGCGCAACATCGAACTCTATGCAAACGAGGTCGTTCCTCGAGTAAAGGCACTGCTCGCCAAGTAGCGGAATAGCCTCGAGCTAGTCGGGGTTAGAAACCCTGTGCCCAACAACAAACTGCAGAGCTTTCTCGCGCGCAAGTTCGTGCGCTTGCTCTCTGGCTCAGACACGGGCAAACCACCCTGGTTGAAACAGGTTGCCGACGGCGAAGAGGTCGGGCTCTACCTGCCAAACCAAGCCCCTTGGATAGTGCACGCTGACTTCGCCACGCTGGTCGGTGGCATTCGCGCCCTACTAATGCAGGCGCTGCACCCGGGTTCGCTAACCGGCGTTCGTCAGCACTCTCGCTATAAAGATGACCCGCTTGGCCGCCTTGCCGGAACCATTCGTTGGCTCACCGTCACCACCTTTGGTCCGATTCAGTCGAACCAAAAAGAGGCAGATCGTGTTAATCGCCTTCATACCCGCGTGAAGGGCGAGTACCAAACTTCAACCGGCGAGAGTCGCCCATATCAGGCTGCCGACAAAGACCTGCTGCTCTGGGTGCACGTTGCTTTTATGGATAGCTTCTTGCGAACCCACCAGAACTACTCCAAACGCCCAATTCCTGGTGGGGCCGACGATTACGTTCGACTATGGGCAGCATCTGTCAAGCCACTCGGTCTCGAGGTAGCTCCGCAGAACGAAGCAGAGTTGCTCGAGACTCTGCGCGGCTTCGATAAAGACTTGGTTGTCACCGATGACACCCGAGACGTAATCAAGTGGATCAAAAACCCACCGCTGCCTCTTCTGGCCAAACCGTTCTACCGCTTATTTTTCTATGCGGCCCTCGCATCGATGCCACAGAGTTACCAAGCCCTGATTGGTGAACGTGCGCTGCCGCTCTGGTTCGTGAAGTCGCAAACCACGAACATATTGCGCGCGATGCGCATTGCCATCGGCCACGAATCACCAATTGAAGAAGCCTCGATCGCACGTCTGCGACGGGTTGGAGTTTGGCCAATCGAGGGTTAGATTTGTCTCGTGATTGAGCGAAAAGTCTGGCGCAGCTTTGCCAGCGATAACTACGCTGGTGTGCACCCAGAGATTCTCGAGGCCATCGGCTCGGTAAACGAGGGGCACGAGCGCGCCTATGGCGCAGACGCCGTTACCGACGAACTTGCTCGAGTCGTGAAACAAGAGTTCGGCAGAAAAGCCACGGTCTACCCGGTATTCAACGGCACCGGTGCAAACGTGGTCGGGCTCTCTGCTGCGACTATGCGCTGGGAAGCCGTGATCTGCGCTTACACCGCCCACATCAACACCGATGAGGGCGGTGCCCCCGAAAAGATGGCCGGCCTCAAGCTGTGGACAATTCAAACGCCAAACGGCAAATTGACCCCTGAACTCATCGAGACCCAGTGCTTCGACTTCGACTTTGTGCACCGCGCTCAGCAAGCCGTGGTTTCAATAACCCAGACCACCGAGATGGGCACGCTCTACTCGGTCGACGAGATTCGAGCCATCGCCAAGACCTGTCGCAAACACAATCTCTTTTTACACATGGATGGCGCCCGGCTCTCAAATGCTGCCGCGGCATTGGGTGTCTCGTTCAAAGAGTTCACTACCAAGGTCGGTGTCGACCTCGTTTCGTTCGGCGGCACAAAGATTGGCGCGCTCGCGGCCGAAGCGGTAATCTTGCTGAACCCAGAGCTCGACGCTTCGATGCCTTACCTTCGCAAGACATCGATGCAGTTGCCGAGCAAGATGCGTTTCGTGAGCGCGCAGTTAATTGCCTTGCTGCGCAATGGCTCAAAGCTTGCGCTTGCAAACGGAAACCATGCCAACGCGATGGCACGTCGGCTCGATGCCGGTATTCGTGCTCTAGGTCTTGCTCTGCCAAACCCAACAGAGGCAAATGCGGTGTTTCCGATTCTGCCAAAGGGTGTCTTTGAGAAACTACAAGATGAGTTTCCGTTTTATGTTTGGGATCACACCATCGGTCAGGTTCGCCTGATGTGTTCGTGGGATACCACCGAAGCAGATGTTGACGCGCTGCTCGCAGCTATTAAGAGAGAGGTTGGCTAATGGCAGACGACAAAGTCAAAGGACCGAAGAGTTATTTTCCGTCAATCGAGAAGACCTACGGCAAACCAATTTCACATTGGATGACTATTTTGAAGAAGCACAAAACTAAAACTCACATGGAGATGGTTGCCGTGCTAAAGACCGATCACGAAATAGGTCACGGCCACGCAAACGCAGTTGTTGCCGTGTTTAGAAAAGAGAACGGTCTCTAAAGAGCCGCTTCGATAGCCGAAACGATCTTCGGGTCGTCAGGCTTCATGGTCGGGCGAAAGCGCTGAATTTTTCCGTCTTTGCCAATCAAGAACTTCTCGAAGTTCCACATGACCGGCCCGGCAAGGCCCATGCCGTCTTTTGTCTTAACAAGTTCTTTATAGAGCGGGTGACGGTTGCGACCGTTAACCATGATCTTCTCGGTCATCGGAAAAGTCACGCCCCAGGTGGTCGAGCAATATTCGGCAACGGCTTCGTTGCTGCTCAGCTCTTGCTTGAACTGGTCGGTCGGCAGGCCAACCACGGTGAAACCCTGGGCGGCATACTTCTTTTGCAGCGCCTCTAGGGCTTCGTATTGTGGGGTTAACCCGCAGCGCGAGGCCACGTTGACAACCAGAACCGGCCCGCCGGCAATCTTGCCAAAGGTGGTCTTGGTGCCATCGATAAGTGTCAGTTCAACTTCGCGAATACTCATGTTCTTTTTAACCCTTTGTCTCGGCGGGAATTCCCGTTTTCTTCGGCTTTATTCGAGTCCAGATGCGTTCGTGCAGGTAATACAAGACCGCCTCGCCAAGGGTCTGCAGCAGGGCAATAGTCAAACCGAGCTCCCAACTGCCGGTTAGCAGGTAGGTGATGGTGAACATCATGGCGTTGTGAAAGATGTACCAGCTGACGGTTTTGCCTAATGTGCGGCGTTTGGAGTCCATGGTCATTTGATCAGCTTGGCTAGATCGAAGCGTTCGGCCTTGCGCCAAGAGTTATCGACGAACTTGGCATAGCGAGCCTTGTTGAGCAGCTGGTCTTCTCTCGACTCGAGCAGGTGCCAGGTAGCGCCTTCGAGGTAGCGAAGCTTCACGTGAAGTTCGATTAACTGAACATCTCGCTCGGTAATCTTGCCCACCTCGAAGTACTCGTTCAGATAGGCAACGATTAGGTCTTTCTGCATAGCCTTCTTTTCATAAAGCATGGCGTGAATTGCAACACCTAGTTCGAAATACTTCGATGCCCAACCCGCTTCGGCCCAGTCGATGAGCACCGCACGCTCTTGCTGAAAGACGACGTTCGAAAGATGGCTGTCGCTATGAATAAAAGTGATGTCTTCGCGAGATAGCTCGTGTGCCTTTAGTGCCTTCGCTATCGAGCGCGCATACTTGACCAACTCGGGTGAGTAGTCGGCAGCGTTGGTATTTGAGAAAATCGGCTTCAACATTCTCGCCGAGTTCCATTCTGCAAGCTTCGATTTGCCCTCACGCTCAAAAGCCAGGTGCAGTTTGCGATGAGCATCGGCGAGCATCTTGGCGTGTTTAACCATCATGCTGCTTGCGACAATGTCGCCGTCGACATAGGCATATGAAACCATGTCGTATTGCTTCAGCGGTTGACGATTCAAAACCGTTGGAGCAGAAATTTTCTTATTGCGAAGCGAAGTTAGATTCTCGATTTCTTTTGTGAGCAACAAAACAAGTTTCTTGTTTTTCCGAACAAACTTATAGACGCGCGAAAGACGCTTGTTGATTACCGTGATGGCTTCGAAGCGACTGCGCTCAACCGAAAAACTCTCTGGCTCATCGAGGCGATAAAGAGCCGTGCGAATCTCACGGGGTAGTGAGTCAAACGAAACGGTCTTAGCCATTTCTTTAGTTTAAGGGCAGCCTGATTTCGAGTTTTAACCCACCGAGTTCGCTCGGGCCGATTGCCAAATCTCCACCGTGAGCCTCAACGATCGACTTCATCAGGGTCATTCCAAGCCCGGTGCCGCCGGTCTCGCGGCTGCGCGACTCATCGAATCGCCTGAAGCCTTGAACACCCTTGGCATACGCGTCGGCTGGTAAACCCTTGCCGGCATCTTCGATGGTCAAAACTGCTACTTTTCGCTCTGCCGCAAGGGTTAAGCGAACCGCGTCTTGGCTCGAGGTGTGGCGCATGATGTTGCCGGTGGCGTTATCGAGCAACCGCCGCAGCAGTTCGGCCGAGCCCAAAACGCCCAGCTGGGCCAATTGGGTGTCGATCTTGCGTTTTGGCGAGGTTGCCTGGAGGTCTTCGGCTGCGGCAGCAACGAGCGGCGCCAATTCAACCCTGGAGAAGGTGTTGCTCGAAACCGAGCCAACTTCGGCCAGTTGCAGCAGTCCGGTGATGGTGTCATCCATCCGGTTTACCTGTTCGACAATGCGGCCATAGGCCCGTTCGCGTTGCTCGGCAGTGGTTTTGGCCCCTGATTTTGCCAGTAATTCGGCGTAGCCCTTGATCACGGTGAGCGGGGTTCGCAACTCGTGCGAAGCATCGCCCATGAAGCTCTGCATGCTCTCTCGGGTCTCGCGCTCTTGATCGGCGGTACCGGCCAGAGTCTTGATGACCGACTTCAGGTCACGGCGAATCAGAACGGTAATTGCAGCACCGGCAAGAGCGATTGTGATTGCCGAGACAAGAATCAGCATCGACAGGTTGCTCAATCGAGCAAGTTGTGCCGATTCGGTCGATGTTGCGACCAATAGATACTCGTTGTCACCCATAGCGACAGCACGCAGTTGATATTCGGTCTCCCCAGAAACAATTACCGCTTCGGTCGAGGCCGACTTAAGCACCTTTGCGGCCGGTGCAACATCGATGCTCACCGAGCTCTCTGTAAGGGTGGTGATGTTTCTATCCATATCGACAAAAGCCATGGTCAGGGGAGTATCGATTTCATCGGCTACCACGAGAGCAGTGCTCAGGGTGTCGGCACTCGTGGCAATTCTTAGAGCTGCCTCATCGAGAACTTTCTCGGTGCGTCGAAGTTCGCTTGCGTGATTCAACTCGACCATCGCATAGCCGCCACCGATTAGAGCAATTGAAAAAACCGCAACCGCACTAAGTGAAACTTTCGTGATCAGTTTCATTCGCCGGCATCAATCTGAAAACCAATTCCGCGAACAGTCTTGATTCCCTGCCAGGTGTCGGTGTGCACTTTCTTGCGCAGATAAGAAATGTAAGTGTCGAGCACGGTCACGTTTGTGTCCCAGTTGATTCCCCAAACCGAGTCGAGTAGTGCTCCCTTGGTTGCCACGCGACCCTTGCGCTGCATCAATTCTTGCAACAGACGAAACTCGGTTGGTGACAGCTCGATTGCAGCACCATTGACGGTAACCGTGTGCGCATCTTCGTCAAGTCGAACTGGGCCAATCTCGAGAACTTGGCTAGACGACTTGAGCAGGTGCTTGAGCCTTGCTTCAACTCGCAACATGAGTTCTTCCAGACCAAATGGCTTTGTTACGTAGTCGTCGGCACCGGCGCGAAAACCAACTGCAACATCGGCGCGATCGCCGCGAGCGGTTAGCAAAATCACCGGCGTCTCATCGCCGGTTGCGCGCAGTCTCTCAAGAAGCTCGAAGCCGTTCACCTTTGGCATGTTCACGTCGCTGATGATCAGGTCGAAGTTGCCCTCGTAAATCTCACGCAGTGCTGCGTGGCCATCGGCTGCCGAGGCGGCCGCATAACCCTGCATTCGCAAGGCATCGGCGAGCATGTCGCGAACGCCCGGTTCATCGTCAACCACGATGATGTTTGCCTTTGCCATGCTGACCTCCTGCCTTGAGTCTAGGTAGCCCCAGCAGTGCGGGCAATCTTCTAACCCTCTGCCCATGGTTTTCTAAGGATTTTCTAAGAACCGCTATGCGACTCTATGGGTGTCATGTTTTTCAACTCTGAGGAGAGTCACCAAATGTCAGCAAAGAAATCATTTGCAGCGATCGTTCTAAGCGCATCACTAGTGCTTGGAGGATCAGTTGCAGCAATGGCAGTCGAGAGCACCGAAGTTTCGTCTCCGGTTTCAGCACCGGCTGCTTCACCAACACCAAAGGCTAAGCCTTGGCAAGAATACAAAGCTGCCGTTGAGGTTTTCAAAACCGAAATGGCTAAATTCAAAGCCGAGCGCACAACTTTCGAAGCTGCGATGAAGGCACACAGAACCGTGATGACCGCCTACATGACCGCTAAGAAGCCGATCAACGATGCATTCAAGGCAACAGTAGATGCAGCGCGCGTAACGTTGAAGGCCGCGCTAGCTGCAGCAACTACAAACGAGCAGAAGTCAGCGGCATACGCAGCGATGAAGGCTGTAGTAACAACTGCAACCGCAACTCGTGACGCAGCTGTTGCACTTCTTGGCCCAGCACCGGTAAAGCCAGTGAAGCCAGTGCTACCAACTAAGCCAGTTGCACCACAGAAGCCTGTGAAGCCAACCCCTGCTCCAACCGTTTCTCCAAACTAGTTTCGCGCGTTCAAACAAACGAAACAAAAACTCCCCGGCAATAACAAGTGCCGGGGAGTTTCTCTTTTGACGAGACAAATAACAGTCATAGACTGACGACATGATGGCCTCGCGCAAACTCACCCGTGCAACTTCGGTTTTCGCAACACTCGCACTCGCAGCGCTCGCGCTCGCGGCATGCGCCCCGCAAACATCACCAACCGCAGACCCGAGCCAGACCCCGGTCTTCGTGACGGCACCGCTCACCGGAATGCAATTTGCCGAGGGAACCCTCGAGGCAACAAACCTGAGTCGCCCATCGGTGGCCTGCAAGATCGACAACAGTGAAGCGGCCCGACCCCAACTCGGCCTAAACCGCACAGACATTGTCTTCGACGAAATGGTCGAGGGTGGCCTAACCCGCCTGGTCGCCGTTTGGCACAGCGATCAGCCGGCCGCGGTTGCGCCGGTTCGCTCGATTCGACCGATGGACCCAGACATCATCAGCCCATTCGGCGGCATTGTTTGTTATTCGGGTGGCCAGTGGGTTTTCATGAAGATGATGCTCGCAACCAACGTTTTCAACGCTAGCGAGACCAGCGAGAAAGACAACGGCACCTTTAGCCGCACCGACGATCGCGAAGCCCCGCATAACGTGGTTGTCGATGTGGCCAAGCTAGCCTCTGCGCATCCCGAAATAGCTGCACCGGGTGTTCAGTTCGGTTTCGCCAACTCGCTCTCCAACTCGACGGCCGCCCTCACCGGCACTTCGGTGAGTGATATAAAGGTCTACTTTCCGCTGGCTTTGGCCCAGTGGGTGCCGAATGCCGATGAAACCCGCTTTTTGCGTATCCAAGACGGCAAAATTCACACGGATGCCGCAGACGGCAGCCAGCTCAGCGCAGCCAATGTGGTCATCATGACCATGCAGATAGACCGGTCTTACCTAGATCGCGA
The DNA here is from genome assembly GCA_021741685.1 of Rhodoluna sp. Lineage (GTDB taxonomy): Bacteria > Actinomycetota > Actinomycetes > Actinomycetales > Microbacteriaceae > Rhodoluna. The sequence continues at coordinate 1,845 of JAIOXI010000021.1, read as the reverse complement.
GTATGGCAATGTGCCAAAAACCGTCATGGTTGGCACCGGCCAGGCGCAGGTTTGCTCGGCTGGCAAGTGCGTGAACGCCACCTGGGCCAAAACGAGCCAAACCGCACCCATTACTCTCACCGATTCGGCGGGTAATCCGGTGCTTCTTGCCCCCGGCAACACCTGGGTAGAGCTGATGCCGGCTGTGCCCGAGGGCAAGTTGGTGTTGACCGCGAAGCCTTCGCCTAGCGCCACGCCAAACTAGCCGATATATTGTGAATTCGCTGTGCCTTGGGGCCAAGGCTCTGACCCGCTGGTAATCTGTGAGAAACACCTATTAAGGGGAGTATCAATGCGCAAGCTCATCTCAGCCGCGGCCATGATCGCGTTAGTTCTAGGTTTCTCAATCGCAGCCGCCCCGGCCAATGCCGCCCCAGCCGTACCATCGGTTCTTCAGGTGAATAATAAGAAGCCGCTGCCTGCTGGTGGCCAGAACATCACCCTTTTCGGCACCAACCTGAACGTTGTCACCGCAGTGGTTATCGACAAGACCACGGCGACTGTCGTCTCGAAGACTGCGACCGCCCTCACGTTTATTAGCCCTGCCCACGCCGAGGGTTTGGTCTCCATTTCGTTGAAATACGGCACCAAGACCAAGGTGGTCAAAGACGCACTTCTATACAAGGCGAGTTTGAACCGCGTTTTGGCCCCGTTGCCTTACATTCCAGAGACTTTGAAGGTCGGCCGCACCGTCTCGATGCTGCCTGGCAACGCAACCTGGAAAGTGATCGTGACCACCGACACCCCAACGATCTGCTCGATTACCGGTTTGGAAGTCAAGGCCCTGCGCAAGGGTGAGTGTGCTCTGTCACTTGATGTCGAGGTGCCAACCATGGACACCACCTACCGCAGCCGCCAGGCCCTGTACTTCATTACCGTTAACTAAATAGGCCAAGACCGTAATAAAAGCGGTCCTAGCCCGTATACCTAGATATCTGCCACAATTGGCAGTATTAGTTGCGCCTAGCCGAACGGCTGGGCTTGATCGAAAGGTGGCATGCCAATGGCAATGAAACGCCACCTTCGCCTGGTCAAAGACCAGATCAAGCCAGAAGAAGTGTCTCTAGACACCAGCAGCTTCGAAGCTATTCCAGACGAAGACGAACTCGACCTGCTTCTCGATGAAGTAAGTGACGAAGAGTTCGGTGCCGTCGAAGTAAAAGACGCCAAACCGGTCAAACTCAAAGAGTGGAAGGCCGAAGAATTCGCGAGCATCTACGTTCGCTTTCGCCCGCACCTAGAGCGCCACGCACGCAAGTGGTTGAGCAACCAGTCGCAGGTTGACGAAGTTGTTCAAGATGCATTCCTATACCTAATGGTTTCACTTCCTGAACTAGACAGCGAAATCGGTGTCTTGAAGTTCATGAAGTGGAAAGTCAAGAACCTCTGCCTCGACATTTACCGCGCATCTGGTAAGGCATACATCAAGAGCATCGACGACATTGCAGAACCAATCGCTCTTAACTCAGAAATGGGTGCAGACATCGAACGCGCAGAAGACGCAGCCGTTGTTCGCCTAGCTCTCTCAAAACTTAACCCTCGCCACCGCGAAGTTCTTCTTGCCTCGATCTATGAAGAGAAGTCGACCGCAGAGATCGCAGCCCAGGTTGGCCTCAGCGAGAACGCAACCTTGCAGTTGCTATTCCGCGCTCGCGGTGCTTTCAAGAAAGCATTGCTCGGCGATGTTGACACCAACGGAATGTCGATGGGTGCAATTCTTTCTGTTGCCGCTCGTAAGGCCGGCGAAGAAGCCAAGAAGGTTGGCGTTCAGGCCATGGTTCTTGTCTTGTTCCTCGCTGTTTCGAT
>JAIOXI010000020.1:0-15588 GCA_021741685.1 Rhodoluna sp. | reverse complement strand
GCTCTCGCGATTTTTTCAATCGCATTCGCAATAACCAACGCCGTGGCCAGCGCAATTTGGGGCAAGGGCCTTGCCGCAATTGAAGCAATGCCGCTCACTCTTGTTTCGTTGCTAATCGGAATCTTCGCAATCATGGCCAGAGGCAGCGGATCAGAACAAACCGCGTTCATCGGGCTCGTTACGGTGTGGGGTTTGGTGTCGGGCGCCTTCGAGTTGTATCTCGCAAGGCGAGCATCACTTAAATCTGCTCACGGTCGTGAATTTTTGATGAGCGCAATTTTGAGCGCGGTTCTCGGATTGCTCTTCTTGGTTGCTCCGCTCGACATTGTTTCTGCAGTTGGCTTCTTCGGCGCTTACCTGATTGTCAGCGGTGTGCAACTCGGCGTCGCCGCAGCTACTCCATCGTCAAAGTAGACTGCACTCATGGCCAAAAAACCACAATCGCTCGCGGCTTTTCTAACGCTGTCATTTTCTGCGGCAGCATTTGTTGGCGTTCTAGTCTTTGCGGGAATCCGTCGCCCGGTTGAATCGCTAATTTGGGCCGGCGTAACATTTATCGTGGTGCTGGTTGGAATCGCAACCCTCGCGCTGACTGTCAAAGACGATCAGCCCGCACCAGACGAAACCAGACTTAAATAAAGCCCTTTGCCAATTCGGCAGCCAAGCCCGTGTAGTTGTGTGGCTTGAGCGCGAGCAACCTATCTTTGGCATCTTGAGAAATCTCTAGCGAGTTCACGAATGTCATCAGTTCATCGTGACCGATTCGTTTTCCGCGAGTCAACTCTTTGAGCAATTGGTAAGGGTCGCTGATTGAAGACTTTCCGGCAGCTACCTCGGCCCTAATCACGGTCTGAATAGCCTCTGCCAGCACTTCCCAGTTCTCTGAAAGGTCTGCATCGAGCACGGCTTGGTTCAACTCGATCTCACCAAGCCCTCGTGTTGCGTTGTCGATAGCGAGCAGCGAGTGGCCAAGAGCAACTCCGATGTTTCGCTGGGCACTTGAGTCACTCAGGTCGCGCTGCATTCTCGAGGTGACAAGAGTCGAGGCAAGGCTGTCGAGAAGAGCGTTAGACAACTCAAGGTTCGACTCTGCGTTCTCAAAACGAATCGGGTTGATCTTGTGCGGCATGGTCGAAGATCCGGTTGCTCCAGCCTGAGGAATCTGCTTGAAGAAGCTCAAGCAAATGTATGTCCAGATGTCAGTGCAGAGGTTGTGCAGAATTCTGTTGAACAGTGCAACTGCCGAGTAAAGCTCAGCCTGCCAATCGTGCGACTCAATCTGAGTGGTGAGCGGGTTGAAAGTTAGCTGCAGAGACTCAACGAAATCACGCGACTCTTTAATCCAGTCAACCGAAGGGGCGGCGACCACATGTGCAGAAAAAGTTCCGGTTGCACCAGAGAACTTGCCGAGGTAGTCGGCGTTTTCGATGCGGCTAATCTGTCGCTTCAATCTAAAGACAAAGACAGCAAGCTCTTTGCCCATTGTTGTTGGCGTAGCCGGTTGACCGTGGGTTCTGCTGAGCATCGCGATTTCTGCGTAGGCAGCCGAGAGTTCAGATAGTTTTTCGACCAGCAGTCGAGCACGAGGTAACCAAACTTCATTTATAGAATCACGAATCGTGAGCGCGTAACTCAAGTTGTTAATGTCTTCGCTGGTGCAGGCAAAGTGTGTTAACTCGCTCAGGTCTGCGCGACCAATCTCTGAAAGCTTGTCGCGCACGAAATACTCGACGGCTTTAACATCGTGCTTGGTTGTCGCCTCGGTAACGGCAAGCTTGGCAACGTCGTCGTCAGAGAAGTTTGTGACAACAGCACGAAGCTGATCGATTTCGGTGAGATCAAGGGGAGCGTTGGTCTTCAGCAAGTTTCTGTTGGCCAGGTGAATCAGCCACTCGATCTCTACACGGATGCGGGCTCGATTCAGACCAGCCTCTGAGAGGTGCAAACTCAGGCCCGCTACGTTCGACTGGTATCTTCCGTCGAGCGGGCTGAGGGGCTGGTTTGAAAGATTACTCACAGGTCTAATTCTGCCTTATGCATTCAACAGAACGCAGAGAGAGTGCATTTGGTTGCGCTTGGCGACTGAAAATTTCTGCATGGATGAATTGGTGCAGCAACTCGGCATGGCGGTTAGCAACCTTTCTTCGTGCCTGCCAGCTGCCGAAGCTTGGAACGGGCCAGCCGCCAACGCTCTTGCGCTCGAGCTTCAAGAGATATCGGCCGAGGTTGGTGGCTTGATTCTTGACCTGGTCAGCGCAAACCTGTTCTCGGCGTTTGACGGGTTGAATGTTGGCTAGCCGCGCTAGTTCGACCGAGATCGAGCGGGTGCAGTCGGCACTGGTTGCATCAATCGAGTTGCTCTCGATCGAGGCAATAGCGGTGGTTTTGCTAACCCCGGTTCGCTTCGGGCAACTGGTGACGCGGCTTGGTCCGATCCTTCTGCGGCTGCGCAGGCTCGTGATTGCTTGCGAATCGGCCCTGACCGGCTATTCGTCAACCGAAAACTCGCTGCTGGCAAGCCTGACTGATTTTCGAACCGCTGTTCCCGCCTTGGCGAGCAGACTGGCAACCTTTGCCGCCAACCCGACTGTTGCCTGGGCGAAGTCGAGTGGAGCGGCCTTTACAGCTCCGGCACCAAATGGCCTCGAGCAGATATCGGCACGCCTGAGACTGCTAAGCAACTCGGGTCTGCCAATGGTTCGCGTCGAGCAGTACCAAGCAGGCGAGCACAGAAAGTTCATCGTCTACGTTCCAGGCACTCAGAACCTAAGTCTCAGCAGCTCTTCGAATCCATTTGATATGAGATCGAATCTGCAGCTTTTGGCTGGCGGCCGAAGCAATGCCGCTCGAGCAACCGAGCTGGCAATCGGTCGAGCGGGGGTTGGGCCAAACGATCGGGTGATGCTGGTCGGTCACTCGCAGGGCGGACTAATCGCGCTCGACCTGGCGAAGCGCTCAATCGCGGGTCAGGTGCCCTTTCGAGTCGAGCAGGTAATCACTTTTGGCACACCGGCGGGCTCAAACAGGGCGGGTGACCTGCCAAATGTGCTCTCGATTGAAAATCGAGCAGATCTGGTGCCAAAACTTGAGCTGCGAGAGAACCCAGCCGAGCAAAATTGGCTCACTTTGGAGGGAAACGTGGATACCGACTTGGTTTCAGCCCATCGAATGGAGTCATACGAGCAAATTGTCGCAGAATTAGACGCAGATGCTGAAAATCGACGGCAAATCGAAGCTATCGAACGCTTTGCCACCTCGGTGGCCAAGGTGAGCTATTTCGAATTAGGTCAGCGTTAGCCCTTGAGGGCCTTCTTGAACACGATGCGCCCGAAGCCGCTAATCACGCTCATGATAAGTGCGGCGAGAATTGCCCATCCGAGTGAGGTGATTGCGAGACCCTCGCGATCAAAGCCGTCGATGCTGAAGATTGGCGAACCAATGAGTTGTGAAAGCCAGGCTACGAAAAGCAAGAGAGCGCCGTTGATAACGAAGTTGATTAGACCGAAGGTGAGAATGTATAGAGGTGCCGACAGAATCTTGATGATCGGGCCGATAATCGCGTAAACCAAACCGAATATCGCGGCAATCAAAATGAATGAGCCAATGCGAGTCCAGAAAGAGTCGCCACCATAGGGAGCTAGCTTCACCGCTGGAATAACCAATGTGACGACCCAAAGGCCGATTGCGTTGAAGACTGTGTTTAGCAAGAAACGAACCATGCTCAGATTCTGCCATAAACAAGTAGATTTGACCCTGTGAGTCAAGACCCAACTGACCTGCCAACGGTGCAGTTTCTCTCGATGGAGGGCGAAGTTCGTGTGCCCGCGCAGTGGGCAGAGTATGGCGAATATCTCAAAAATCTCACCGAGGCCGACTACCTAAAGTTTTATCGCGACATGGCTCGCATCCGTCGTTTCGACAACGAGGCCACCGCCCTGCAGCGCCAAGGCCAACTAGGTCTTTGGGTGCCGGCCATCGGCCAAGAGGGAGCCCAGATTGGCTCTGGCTACGGCGTCGGCCCTAACGACCACATCTTTCCGAGCTACCGAGAGCACGGAGTTGCGCTAACCCACGGCATCGACCTGATGTCGATTTTGAAGATGCTTCGCGGCGTGAACCACGGAGGCTGGAACCCAGACGAGACCCGCTTTCACCTTTACGCGATTGTGCTCGGCACCCAGGTGCTGCACGCGACCGGTTATGCGATGGGCGTTAAGTTCGACGGAAAAGTCGGCACCGGCAACAAAGACGAAGATCTGGCCGTGATCTCTTATATGGGTGACGGCGCTACCGCCGAGGGTGATGTTAGCGAAGCCTTCTTGTTTGCCGCGGTAAACGAATCGCCAATTGTTTTCTTCGTGCAAAACAACCAGTGGGCAATCTCATCGCGCTCGAGTGCGCAGACAAAGGTTCCGCTCTATCAGCGCGGTGACGGATTTGGTGTTCCGGGTGTTCGCATCGATGGCAACGACGTTCTTGCTTCGTATGCGGTTACCGCAAAACACATGGATGACGCTCGCGCCGGAAAAGGCCCGTCTCTCATCGAGGCCCTCACCTACCGAATCGGTGCGCACACAACCTCTGATGACCCAACCAGATATCGTGAAGACGAAGAAGTCGAGTACTGGAAGGCTCGTGACCCGATTACTCGTTTCGAAAAGTTCTTGCGTCGAAACGGAATCGCTCAAGACTTCTTTGACGAGGTTGAACAGGCCGGCGAACTTCTCAGCGCTGAAATTCGCGAGGCAACTTTTGCACTCAAGAATCCGCCGATCGAAAACATGTTCAAGCACGTTTACTCTGAACAGCATCCCGTTATCGACGAGCAGCGCGCCTGGCTCGAAGGCTACGAAGCCTCATTTGGCGGTGAGCAGTAATGAGCAACATGGTTGAACTTCCAATTGCAAAAGCGATCACTGCCGGCCTGCGCGAGGCAATGCGCAAGGACGACAAAGTTTTAATGTTTGGCGAAGACGTTGCAAAACTCGGCGGTGTGTTTCGAGTTACCGAAGGGTTGTTCGAAGAGTTTGGCCAGAACCGCGTTTTTGACACACCGATTGCCGAAGCCGGAATCATCGGAACTGCTATCGGCTTAGCGATGCGCGGCTACCGTCCGGTCACCGAAATTCAGTTTGACGGTTTCATCTTTCCGGCCTTCGATCAGATCACAACTCAGCTCGCAAGGTTGCAGAACCGCAGCGAGGGTTTCACCAAGATGCCAGTGGTTATCCGTGTGCCATACGGCGGTGGCATCGGCGCGGTCGAGCACCACAGCGAGAGCCCAGAGGCATACTTCGCACACACACCAGGCCTGCGCGTGATCAGCCCGAGCACGCCTAACGATGCTTACTGGATGATTCAACAGGCCATCGAGTCGACCGACCCGGTTCTGTTTTTCGAGCCGAAGCGTCGCTACTGGCAAAAGGGCATGGTCAATCTCGACGAGTCGCCCGGGTCAATGCACCAGGCGCGCGTTGCCGTTGCCGGCAACGATGTCACTCTGGTGGCCTACGGTCCGATGATGAACGTTGCACTCGAGGCCGCCGCGCTCGGAGCCGAAGAGGGCAAGAGCATTGAGGTCATCGACATTCGTTCGATGTCACCAATTGATTTTGCGACCATCGTCGAGTCGGTTAAGAAAACCGGTCGTCTCGTGGTCGCACACGAGGCGAGCACCTTCGTTTCTATTTCTTCTGAAATTGCCGCGCGAGTTTCTGAACTCACTTTCTATCACCTCGAGGCTCCACCAATTCGAGTCGGCGGCTTCGATGTTCCTTACCCGGCGGCAAAACTCGAAGAGAAGTTTTTGCCAGACGCAGATCGCATTCTCGATGCAATCGACCGAGTCTTGGCTTACTAGGAGAACAGATGAGTCAGCTCGCATATTTCAATTTGCCAGATGTCGGCGAAGGTCTAACCGAAGCCGAAATTGTTTCGTGGAAAGTTAAGCCCGGCGATTATGTAACCGTGAACCAAATCATCGTTGAGATTGAAACCGCAAAGTCATTAGTTGAACTGCCTTGCCCATTCGAGGGAGTTGTCGCAGAACTTTTTGCGCAAGAGGGCGAAACCGTTGAAGTTGGTCGACCAATTATTTCGGCGACTGTTTCTGACGGCGCAGTTGGAGCAACTGCCACATCGGCCATTCCGGTTATCTCACCAGAGCTTGCGCAGAGCGCGCACGAAGCGGTTGCTGAGGCAGCTGCCTCGCTATCTCAAGAAGAGACCAAAAAACCTTTGGTTGGTTATGGCGTAGCAAATCACGGCGGGCAATCACGTCGACGCGCGCGCATCGCTGATCCGGTTGCCGTTGTCGCTCCACAGACCAGCGCGATTCCGTTAATCCCGGGTGCGCCCGCAACTGGGCTAATCAGTGTCGTGGCATCGAGCGAGCAGGTAATCGCAAAACCGCCAATTCGAAAACTCGCAAAAGACCTCGGAGTAGATCTGAGCAAGGTGGTTGCCACCGGCATGGCCGGCGAGGTAACTCGCGAAGACGTTCTCGCCGGAGCGCAGCAGGCCAGTGTCTTCAGAAACCTGACGACTCCCGAAGCACCAACCGAGCGCGAGGAACGCATCCCGGTGAAAGGTGTTCGCAAAGCTATTGCTGCCGCAATGGTCAAGTCGGCATTCACCGCACCGCACGTGAGCATCTTTGTTGACGTCGATGCAACCAGAACCATGGAGTATGTGAAGCGCTTGAAGGCTTCGCCAGACTTTGCCGGCGTGAAGGTGACACCGCTGTTGATTATGGCGAAGGCCATGATTTGGGCGGTTCGTCGCAACCCAACCGTCAACTCGACCTGGACAGACGAAGAGATTATTGTTCACAACTTCGTGAACTTCGGTGTTGCAGCTGCAACACCGCGCGGTCTGATTGTGCCAAACATAAAGGATGCCGACCAGATGTCGATGTTTGAACTTGCCAAGGCCATTGAGCAGCTGGCTGCCACCGCTCGCGAGGGTCGCACCACCCCTGCCGACATGGCAAACGGAACCATCACCATCACCAACATAGGTGTCTTCGGCGTTGACACCGGAACCCCGATCTTGAACCCTGGCGAGGTGGGCATTGTGGCCCTTGGCTCGATTCGCCCGAAGCCATGGGTGGTCAACAACGAGATCGTGATTCGCCAAGTGACCACAATCGGGGCAACCTTCGACCACAGAGTGGTTGATGGCGACGTGGCCTCTCGCTTCGTGCAGGATGTGGCCTCGGTCATGGAAGAGCCGGCCCTGCTGCTCGATTAGTTCTTATTGACAATCGTTATCAATAAGCGTTAGTCTTGAGCTCTAATCAGGAGGCTAAATTATGGCTGAAACAGGTCACTCGGATCACGCAGAGTTAGGTGTTTTTGAAGAAGCTTGGAGCATCTTCACAGACCCAGCACACATCATGGCCGAACTCGGCTGGACCGTTATCCAAGACGTTGTCTTGATTTGGTTGCTCTACGGAACCCTCTGGAAGAAAGTCATCTTGCCTAGACTCCACGACAAGTTCGACAAAGAACACGCGATCGAACACCACGACGACCACAAGAGCTAGCAGTCAACAAGGCCCCAAACATGGATGAGTTCAAGCGCAGGAACACCCGCCAAAAAGACGCCGTCAGGCACGCCCTTGGCGAGGCAATCGGATTCGTCAGCGCTCAGCAACTGCACCTGGTGCTAAGAAACTTCGGCAGCACCATCGGGCTGGCCACGGTCTATCGCGCCTTGGCCGACCTTGCGGCCAGCGGCGATGCCGATGCCCTTCAATCCAAGGATGGCGAACTGCTCTACCGGGCCTGCACCACAGACCACCACCACCACCTGATTTGCCGGGCCTGCGGAAAGACCATCGAGATCGAAGCCGAGCGGGTTGAAAAATGGGCAGACGAGGTAGCCAAAGAGCACGGATTCACCCAGCCGAGCCACACAATCGACATCTTCGGCACCTGCTCGAGCTGTCAATAAATCCGTGAAAAATTAAGGCCAAAATTGGTTGATATTTTTCTTCTCGGGCTTGCTTAAGCCCCGATTTTTCGCCTAAACTTGCAAAGTTGCTCTTGCGACCGAATTCACCAAGCCTTTGAACTCTCTGTTCTGATGGCTTGCCCTCTAAAGGAGAACCAAATGGCTGCGTATTGCCAGGTGACTGAGACCGGACCTCAGTTCGGCCACCACGTCTCGCACGCTCAGAACAAGACCAAGCGTCGCTTCAACCCGAACATTCAGAAGAAGACTTACTTCGTTCCTTCGTTGAAGCGCAACGTAACCCTCACCCTTTCAGCTCGCGGCATCAAGGTAATTGACGTTCGCGGCATTGAGGCCGTAGTTGCCGAGATTAAAGCTCGTGGCGAGAAGATCTAAGGAGATCTAGAAAATGGCTAAGAAAGACAAGGACGTTCGTCCAATCATCAAACTTCGTTCGACAGCAGGAACCGGTTACACCTACGTAACCAAGAAGAACCGTCGCAACGACCCAGACCGCATCGTGTTGAAGAAGTACGACCCAGTTGTGCGTCAGCACGTCGAATTCCGCGAGGAGCGCTAGAAATGGCAAAGAAAAGCAAGATCGTAAAAAACGAGATGCGCAAGGTAATTGTTGAGCGTTACGCCGAGAAGCGTCTAGCACTCAAGAAGGCTTTGGTTGACCCAACCTCAACCGACGAGCAGCGCGAAGAGGCACGCCTCGGCTTGCAGAAGCTTCCTCGCAACGCATCACCAGTTCGCGTTCGCGGACGTGACGCAATCGATGGTCGCCCACGTGGCTTCCTCGCAAAGTTCGGTGTTTCTCGTGTTCGCTTCCGCGACATGGCGCACAAGGGCGAGTTGCCAGGTATCACCAAGAGCTCTTGGTAATCCAAAACTTCTGATCGAACCCGGCCACTGGTCGGGTTCTTTCTTTTAAGGCCCATGCAAATAAAGGGCTCTAGCGGTGGCAAAAATCGGTGAATTTGGTCATTTTCGGCCATTTTTTCCACAAAACGCCCTGAAATCCGCGTGGCAACACGCCGACAGGCTAGCATTGGCGCAGAACTACATCCATGTAGTTTGTTTTTGACTGAACGTCAATAACGCATAGAAGTCCAGGAGGACACAATGTCAGCACTAAACAAGGGCGATCTCGTAGCAGCAATCGCTGAGCAGACCGGCGAGTCACAGGCTGCAGTCAACCGTGTAGTTGACGCATTCTTCGACACCATCGCAAAGACCGTAGCCAAGGGTGACAAGGTCACCATTCCAGGTTGGTTGTCAGTAGAGAAGGGTTTCCGCAATGCACGTCAGGGCCGCAACCCACAGACTGGCGCAACCATTCAGATTGCAGCTTCAAACACTGTAAAGGTTTCAGCAGGATCGAAGCTAAAGGCATCTGTAAAGTAATTATCTGTTTCAAGAAAAGGCGTCGACTTCGGTCGGCGCCTTTTTGCTTAACTTAGGCTTAGTGAGTGAATGAGAAACAAGCAACACTAAGCAAACAAATAGTTTTGCTGTCTGCTGTTTTTCTTGTTGCCCTAGTCAGTGCGACATCAATTTCTCTAATCATTGGCGGCGGCGCAAAGCCCTTCACTCTCTTAGACCCCGGAGATTTGGTTCGCTGGGGCCTTCCTATTTCGCGTGCAGTCATGGATGTTGCCATGGCAACTACCATCGGCGCGCTGGTGATTGCGGCTTTTGTTTTTGCAGAGTCAAGCAAACAACTTAGAATCGCTATGAACACTGCAGCAGCGGCCAGCGTTATCTGGGTTATCAGCGGATTGCTCGCACTAAATTTCACCTACTTGAATGTCACCGGCACCGCGTTCTCATTTGATCAAACCCAGGGCTCTGGCTTTTGGCTATTCGTTACTCAGATTGAACTGGGGCAGTACCAGCTGCTCAACCTCGCAGGTGGCGTTGTGGTTTCGATTCTCGCAATCTCTTCACAGCGGCTCACTTCGGCAGCGCTTACCGCTGCGGTTGCGTTTGTAGCGCTGGTGCCGATGGCACTCACCGGTCACGCATCGGGCACAGCAAATCACGGAATGGCCGTGAACTCGCTAGGCCTTCACCTGCTGGCAATTTCGATCTGGGTCGGTGGCCTAATTGCCTTGACTGTTGTTCGCTATCGCGCGGGCGTGAGCCAGGTTGAGGTCGGCAGGTTCTCGTCGCTTGCACTATTTAGCTTCGGTCTCGTTTTCTTATCTGGACTGATCAACGCGCAACTTCGCATCGGCACGCTCGAGAACTGGATGAGCGAATACGGCATCCTTGTTCTTCTAAAAATGGCCGCACTCGCGGTGCTTGGCATTATTGGCGCCGCCTACCGACGCAAGTTGGTGGCATCGATATCGAGCAAACCTAAGGCCTTCTGGCGAATTGTTGGGCTAGAGCTGGCGATCATGGCTATCGCCATCGGCCTGGCCGCTGGGTTGAGCCGCACGGCACCGCCGGTGAACCCCACCGAGCTGGTTGGCACAACCCCGGCCGAGCTTCTCACCGGCCAGAAGCTGCCGCCCGAACTCACGCTGACCACCTTCTTCACCCAGTTCAAGCCAGACCTGTTGTGGCTGGTCGTGGCAACAGCCGCCATTGTGGGCTATCTGCTGGGAGTGCGTCGCTTGCGTCTGCGCGGCGACAAGTGGCCGCTCGGTCGAACCGTGTCGTGGGTAACTGGAATGCTTCTGCTTGCCTTCATTACGAGCGGATCTCTCAATGCCTATCAGGAATACCTATTCAGCGTGCACATGGTTGCGCACATGCTGCTGACGATGGCGGTTCCAATTTTCTTGGTGCCCGGTGCTCCGATTACTCTGCTTTCGCGAGCCGTTGAGAAACGCAGCGATGACTCAAGAGGAATTCGCGAGTGGGCGCTCTGGGCGGTTCACACAAAGTACGCTCGGGTCATTTCACATCCGGTTATTGCCGCCGTGATGTTTGCCGGTTCGCTAGTGGTTTTCTATTTCACTCCAATCTTTGGCTGGTCAACAAACGAGCACATCGGTCACGAATGGATGGTGCTGCACTTCTTGATCACCGGCTATCTCTTTGTGCAGTCGATAATCGGTGTTGACCCAGGCCCACACAAGATTCAGTTTCCGCTGCGAATCATGCTGCTTATTGGCACGCTCGCATTTCACGCATTCTTTGGCTTAGCGCTAATGGCCGGCGATGGACTGCTGTTGCCCGAGTGGTTCGGCGCGATGGGTCGCACCTGGGGACCAACTCCGCTTGAAGATCAAAAAATTGGTGGAGCAATAGCGTGGGGAATCGGTGAATTGCCGACCGCAGCGCTTACGATTATCGTCTCGGTTCAGTGGTTCAGATCAGATGCTCGCGACGCTCGTCGTTTAGATCGCGCAGCAGACCGTGGGGGCAACAAAGATCTAGAGAACTACAACGCCATGCTTTCAAAACTCGCCGACCGAGACCAGGGGTCTAATTAGTGATACAGGTTCAGCTTTCTGAAGAACAGCAACGCCTGTTCGAATACATCGAATCAACCGAGGCTCACGTCTTTGTTACCGGCCGCGCCGGAACCGGTAAATCTACGTTGCTCAACTATCTGGTTGAGCACACCGACAAATCAGTTGCTGTGGTTGCACCAACCGGCATTGCCGCCCTGAATGTGAATGGGCGAACCATCAACTCGCTGTTTGGCTTTCACTTTGACCTGCTTCACGATGTCGACTTTGGCAAACAGATGCGCCGCTATACCCGCGAGATTCTGGCAGCAATCGACCTCTTGGTAATCGACGAGGTTTCGATGGTCAACGCAGACACCATGGATGCCATCAGCCGCGCCATGGGTGTGGCTCGGGGCAAGCGCAAAGTGCCCTTCGGCGGAGCCCAAGTCGTTATGTTTGGTGACCCCTACCAGTTAGCTCCGGTTCCACCGCGCAAGCCGCACGAGATTGCATACATGGGCGAGAACTATCAGAGCCTCTGGTTTTTCGACGCCCACGTTTGGCGCGATGCCGGGCTCGAGCGTTACGAACTGATCGAGATTTTTAGGCAGAAAGACGGCCGGTTCAAAGACATCCTGAATGCCATTCGCGATGGCTCGGTCACTCAAGAGATGCTTGACGAACTAAATCAGCGGGCCGTGCGAGCGGTTGCTCACGACGATGTTCTTCGCCTCGCCACCGTCAACGCCATGGTCGATAGCGTGAACCGCAATCGTCTGGCCGAACTTCCAGCGAAGCCGAAGCTCTTCAAGGCCCACGCCAGCGGAGACCTCAAGGCATTCGAGAACACCAAACCGGCAGAAGAGAATCTAGAGCTCAAAGAAGGCGCTCAGGTCATGTTCATCAAGAACGATGACTCAAGTCCTTTCAAAGACTCTGACGGTTCGGCAATTCGACGCTGGGTCAACGGAACCATTGGCCAGGTAGTCGAGTTCAAGAGCGACAGCCACATAATCGTCGAAGCCGATGGTGTTCGTCACGATGTTGGTCGGGCCATTTGGGAACAGGTGCGCTACGAGCTCGAAGAATACTTCGATCAAGACACAAATAAGGTGAAAGAAAAAGTCATCTCTGTTCCGATTGCAGAGTACCGACAGTTTCCTTTGCGTTTGGCGTGGGCCGTCACAATTCACAAGTCGCAGGGTCAAACCTTCGACGAGGTAATGATTGATCTCGGCAGTGGTGCTTTCGCGACCGGACAAACTTATGTTGGGCTAAGCCGCGTTCGTTCGCTTGACGGTTTGTATTTGACACGTGCGATTCGATTGGCTGACATCAAGGTCGACGCTCGAGTGCTCTCGTTCATGAACGGGCACCACAACAGCGAAACCCCTGGCATCGACGATGTTGAGTATGGCGACTTCTTGCCAGACGATGACGTGCCGATTTTCTAGCCACGTGCCTTGTATTCTTCGAGCGTCAACTTTGGTTCGTTTGGGTTTAGCCACCAGTTGATCGGGTGCTCAACTCGGCCAGCCCACCAGTTTTCACCGTGACCGGTGTTCGGATAAATCGCACCGATGAATTGCTCGTCTGTTGTGTAACCCTTGGCGCGCATTCGTTGAACAAATCTTTCGTGTAGCGGAGGGTAAAGCGCATCCAGGTCTATGGTTCCGCAATCCGTCCAGATTCGGCTCTTGCCGGCGACTGGCAGTAGCTCTGCGAGTCCGTCAACTGCCAGGTCCATTCCAAAAGGCCAGTGGGTTGAGTACGCGAGTGCTGTTCCATAAACCTCTGGATATTTTGCAAGCCCATAGATCGATGCCAGCCCACCCATGCTTGAACCGGCAATCGCGGTGCGACTGGGGTCGAGTTTGAGCGAATGACGCTCGGCTAGAAACGGCAGAATCTCTTCCACGATCAAAGCTTGGTATGCATCACCCAGCATCACTCGACTTGCCGGCTGCATGGCTGGAGGCAACATGTCGAGAATCTCCGGGTGCTTCTCAACTAGCGACTGCGGGCCAAGCTCATTTATTCGGGTGGTGTCATCAATTTGCCAAACCCCAATGATTAGTGGCGTTCTATCACCAAGGATGCGCCGATAGCCGCGGTCGTCAGGTTGAAGGGCTTCGAGCAGACCCCAGGTTGCTCCGAAGGTTGAGTGCTCAGACATGAACAGGTTCTTGCCGTCGTGCATCACCAGAACCGGGGTTTCTGGGTTCAAATCACCCGGCACCCAGACGTCGACACGGTGCTTGTGAATGGTGTGGGTCTCGAGCCTGCCGCCGGCTAGGGCGATGCTCTGCAGCTTCAAGGCTCGCATGGCCAGAAACAGCGGAAAGGTGAAGGCAACTGCAGTTATGCCCGAGAGAGCAATGTAAAGCCAGCGGTTCTTCATTTTGAGCCGTTTTCCCTCAATCAAGATAAAGGGCGCAACGGCAAAGGCGACTATAAACAGATCAAAGGCCAGCACCAGGTCGGCGTTGGTTGTAAACCAAGCGGTGAGCAGATTCTCTTGGCCCATGATTGCTGCGGTGTTGAAGTACCAGGCCGTGCCCAGCCCAATACCTGCGAGAATTAGATAAAACACGGCAGTTGCACGCTGATTCTTCATAAAGGAATCTTCGCACGCCCAAGAATGGAAATCGCAATGAAACGTTGGGCCGAACTCGTCGTGCGCCGCAAGCACTCATCGCTATACCTGTTTGTAGCGGTGGTTCTGCTCAGCTCTATTCTCGGCTTTCAAAGCTTTGGCCTGCTGAAGGCCGGCGGTTATGACAACCCAAACGGCGACTCGACTCGAGTCACCGAGTTACTCGACACCAAGTTCGACACGCAAACCCCAGAAGTGGTTCTGATTGCAGACATGCCAACTCTTGTCGATACAACCGATAGCACGACAATTGCGCGCGACCTGCTGAACGATCTCAAAGCGATTGATGGCGTTGAACGCGTGACAAGTTATTACACACTCGGTTCGCCACCATCACTTCGAAGCACCGACGGCAAAGCCGCCTATTTCTTTGTCAAAGTGAAAGATGACGTGGTTCAATCTGACGTCGGCAAAAACATCTCAGATAAGTTCACAGGCGACTATAACGGCGCAAAACTTTATGTCGCTGGCTTTGCAGCCATCAGCGCAGAAATTAACTCGACTATTAGCGAAGATCTCGCGCGAGCAGAGGCAATAGCGGTTCCGCTAATTCTGCTACTTCTAGTTTTCGTTTTCGGTTCGCTTGTTGCAGCTGGCTTGCCGCTGCTAATCGGTGGGCTTGCAATTGTCGGCAGCTTCTTCTTCATTTGGGTGTCGGCACAATTCACCGACACATCGGTGTTTGCGCTGAACCTAATCACGGGTCTTGGCCTAGGCTTGGGCATCGACTATTCGCTACTCATGGTGAATCGCTTCAGAGAAGAACGTGCAAAAAACAAGTCGGTTAATGACGCTGTTGTTACGACGGTTGCTACCGCCGGTCGCACAGTTTTGTTCAGCGGCATAACTGTCGCAATCGTTTTGTCATCGTTGGCATTCTTTCCGCAGTACTTCTTGAAGTCGTTTGCACTTGGCGGAGTCGTCGTGGTCTTTCTATCAGTGGCAGGCGCGCTAATCGCCCTGCCTGCCATGCTGGCTATTCTTGGTGACCGCGTGAACAAGCTCAAGCTGGGTCGCGGTCAGTCCCAGAGCAAGGATTCTGGCCTCTGGGGGTCTACCGCCCGCTTCGTGATGAAGCGCCCGCTGGCCATAGCGCTCGTGGCTCTTATTGGCCTCGGCGGGCTGATGTCGCTGTCTAGCAACATTCAGTTCGGCCAGGTCGATGACCGAGTGCTGCCGCAAGAGAGCAGAGCGGTGGTTGCCAATAACGTAATTCGTGATCGTTTCAGCGGTCGCGAGGCGAGCCCGGTTGAAATTCTGGTCAAGGGCGCTAGCAGCGCAGATGTGCTCGACTATGTGGTCGAACTTTCGAAGCTGCCGAACATAACTCGCGTGCAGAGCTCTGCGGGCATCGCACAAGACGGTGTGATTGATCAGGGCTACGCACCGATGTTCTCGAGTTACGCACAGAACGACTATCAGCGAATTCAGGCGATTCACAATGTCGAGCCGCGAGCAATCGCGGGTCAAGAGTTGACCGCAGACATTCGCGAAGTCAAGCTCGATGGCCACCAAGTTTTGATTGGTGGAACGGCAGCGATCTACACAGATTCGCAAGATGGA
>JAIOXI010000019.1:0-15624 GCA_021741685.1 Rhodoluna sp. | reverse complement strand
CGCGGTCTCGAGCGCGGACTGAACATCCTCGCAGACACCGTCAAGGTAACCCTTGGCCCACGTGGTCGCAACGTTGTTCTAGAAAAGAAGTGGGGCGCACCGACCATCACTAACGATGGTGTTTCGATCGCTAAAGAGATCGAACTCGAAGATCCATTCGAGCGCATCGGCGCCGAGTTGGTCAAAGAAGTTGCCAAGAAGACCGACGACGTCGCCGGTGACGGAACTACCACCGCAACCGTTTTGGCCCAGGCCCTCGTTCGCGAAGGTCTGCGCAACGTTGCAGCCGGAGCCGACCCAATCACATTGCGTCGCGGAATCGACAAAGCAGTTGCTGCGGTTATCGCAGAGTTGCACAACATCGCGCAGCCGGTTAGCACCAAAGAGCAGCGTGCTGCTACCGCATCTATCTCTGCTGGTGACCCTTACATCGGTGAGCTAATCGCAGAAGCAATCACCAAGGTTGGAAAAGAAGGTGTTGTCACCGTTGAGGAGTCAAACACTTTCAACACCGAGCTTGAGCTAACCGAGGGTATGCGTTTCGACAAGGGATTCATCTCGGCACACATGGTCACCGACCCTGAGCGCCAAGAGGCAGTTCTTGAAGATGCATACGTGCTAATCGCAAACTCAAAGATCTCAAACATGAAAGACCTTCTACCTGTCGTTGACAAGGTCATGCAGTCGGGCAAGCCGCTGTTGATCATTGCCGAAGACGTCGAGGGTGAAGCTCTTGCGACTTTGATCATCAACAAAATCCGTGGAATCTTCAAGTCGGTAGCCGTCAAGGCTCCTGGCTTCGGTGACCGCCGCAAGGCAATGTTGCAAGACATCGCGATTCTCACCGGTGGTCAGGTTATCGCCGAAGAGGTCGGTCTGAAGCTCGAGAACACAACTCTCGACCTATTGGGTCGTGCCCGCAAGGTCGTAATCACCAAGGATGAAACCACCATCGTTGAGGGTGACGGCACCGCCGAGGCAATCAAGGGCCGCGTCGAGCAGATTCGTCGCGAACTTGAGAAGACAGACAGCGACTATGACCGCGAGAAGCTTCAGGAGCGTCTAGCCAAGCTTGCCGGTGGTGTTGCCGTCATCAAGACTGGTGCCGCAACCGAGGTTGAACTTAAAGAGCGCAAGCACCGCGTCGAAGACGCAGTGCGTAACGCCAAGGCAGCCGAAGAAGAAGGCATCGTTGCCGGTGGTGGAGTAGCTCTAATTCAGGCCGGCAAGGTCGCTTTCGAGAAGCTTCAGCTAACCGGTGACGAAGCAACCGGAGCGAACATTGTTCGCGTTGCAATTTCGGCACCGCTGCGACAGATCGCTATCAACGCTGGTCTTGAGCCAGGTGTTGTTGCAGAGCGCGTTGCAAACCTTCCGGTGGGTCACGGTCTAAACGCCGCTACCGAAGAGTATGTCGACATGGTTGCTGCTGGAATCATTGACCCGGTCAAGGTGACTCGCTCTGCATTGCAGAACGCCGCATCGATTGCCGGCTTGTTCCTAACCACCGAAGCAGTAGTTGCAGACAAGCCACAGCCAGCCGCTGCGGCAGCAGCACCTCAGGGTGGCATGGACTTCTAAAAAGTCAGTTCAACAAAGCGGGTGGCCTTCGGGTCACCCGCTTTGCTTTAACTGGCGAACAGTCTCAGGTTGGCGTTTTCGATCTCTTCGTACTGTTGAGCCGCATAGGCCAACGCCTGGCCAAGTTCGCCGAGCTGCGCCTGCACGGCTGTTGCCGTGGTGTGCCAACGCAATGCAAGGTCTTGGAACTGGTTAGCGGCCAAACCCCGCCACGAGTCTTGAAGTGATTGAAGTTGAGCGTGCATCGACGTTATGTCGTTCTGCACTCTGCCGATGGTGCTCTGAATAGCTGTGTTTGCTGCGAGAACCTGCTCGCTGTCTACTTGAAATTGAGTCATGACACTATTTTGAGATTTGGAATCAGCCAGTGCTGGCAGAGTCTGAATCTGTGGGTAACTCGACTAAAAGCGCCTCGGTGAATTACTTGAGCGGCAGGGTGATCTTGAAGGTAGCGCCACCACCGGGTGTTTCTAGGGCTTTAATGTCTCCGCCGTGACGAGTGACAATCGTCTTCACAATCGAAAGGCCAAGTCCGCTTCCGCCGGTTTCGCGATTGCGTGAGTTGTCTGCTCGGTAGAAGCGCTCAAAAACCTTTTCGCGTAGGGCCTTCGGAATTCCGTCACCGTGATCGCGAACCTCGATTACTGCTCGACCATCTTTTGCGCCGAGGGCGATTTCGATTTGGTCATTCTCATTTGAAAACTTTGTGGCGTTCACGATCAGGTTAGTGAAAACCTGTCGCAAGCCGGATGCATCGACCTCGGCGTTTTGAGCAAAATCTTCCGGCAAAGGTTTTGAGTCAAGAGCAACCAATACAATCTTGTGCTTTGACCCACTCGCACCGGCATCTCGAATCGAAAGCTCTGCGATTTCGGCAATGTTGTTTGATTCCTTGGCAAGCGGATTGGTTTCATCCATTCGGGCTAGGGCCAAGAGGTTTTCGACCAGCTCAGACATTCGAATCGATTCGCTCTCGATGCTCGCCATGGCCTCATCTATATCGGCCTTCTTCTTTAGCGCACCGATTCGGTAGAGCTCGGCGTATCCGCGAAGGGTAACCAGGGGAGTGCGAAGTTCGTGGCTGGCGTCTGCAACAAAACGTTTCATCTGATCGAGCGCTCTATTGCGCGAAGACATTGCGCTGTCGATGCTGTCGAGCATTGAGTTGAGCGAACCATTCAAGCGCCCAATCTCGGTGGTTTCATCGGCTGCTACGAGACGTTGGCTGGTGTCTCCGGCGGCTACCATTGCGGCGGTGCGCTCAACTTCACGCAGTGGGCGAAGGGCAGAGGTGATGGTGAGCCAGATGGCCAAGCCGCTGAGGGTAAGCAAGATGAAGCCGAAGCCGGTTCCGATAGCCCGATACTGGGCAAGCAGTCTGGCGTTGGTCATGTCTGGAAGCGCAATTACAAGCGAGCCCTTGACCGTGGTCAGCGGGGTTGCCACCATTCGCCAGTTGCCCAAATCGCGGAATCCGCTCTTTGAGCTCACATCGATATCGAAGGGGCGACCCTCAGTAGCCATGACGGCTTCTAGGGTGAAGGCGTTCAGGTTTGGCACCGCGTTTTTAGCATTTGCCGAAGAAACCAAACCAATCAAAAGAGAGCCGCGGCTGTCGAGAAAGGCTATGTAGTAGTCGCTCGGTAAGCGCGGAATCGTCACCTGTCTGGTTGCGAGCCTGGCCTCGAGCAGCAAAGGGTCTTCGTCGGCAAGCGAAGCGGCCGTGCTGGTTAGCAGGCTGTCTGTGTTTTGTTGCAGGTAGGTGCGCAGCAGCGATATGGTTCCGAAGCTTGAAACGACCAGCAGCAAACCAATTAGGCCAACCGACATAACGGTGAGTTTGGTTCTCAGCGAAATGCGATCGTTTAGCGCTGCCAGTTTTTCATTCACAAGAAAAACTTACTTCTTTGTTACTGGTGCCACATACATGTAGCCAACGCCGCGCTTAGTTTTAATCAGAGGCTCGCTGGTTACCGGGTCGAGCTTTTTTCTCAGGTATGAAACGTACGACTCAACGATTCCCATTTCGCCGTTGAAGTCGTAGTTCCAAACGTGATCAATGATTTGCTCTTTCGAGAGAACTCGGTTTGGGTTTGTAATCAAGAAACGCAAAAGCTTGTATTCGGTTGGGCTGAAGTCGATTGCCTGGCCGTTCACTAGAACCTCGTGCGCGTCTTCGTTGATCTTGATTTCGCCAACTTCAATCACAGAAGTCTCAACTTCTTTGATCTTGGTGCGGCGCAAAATTGCATGGATCCGGGCTACGACTTCGTCGAGCCCGAAAGGCTTGGTCACAT
Source organism: Rhodoluna sp. (assembly GCA_021741685.1). Classification (GTDB taxonomy): domain Bacteria; phylum Actinomycetota; class Actinomycetes; order Actinomycetales; family Microbacteriaceae; genus Rhodoluna. The sequence continues at coordinate 11,746 of JAIOXI010000019.1, read as the reverse complement.
AATCGTCGCCGCCGACGGTTAGCCCTGTTACTCGATCGGCCTCTTCGTCTCTAGCAGAGAGAAACAGCACTGGAACATCGATTCCCTTCGCACGAATGGCCTTGGTAACGCTGAACCCGTTCATGTCGGGCAGCATCACGTCGAGAAGGATGATGTCGGGGGTCGACTTCTCGGCGGCTTGAACCGCGTCGTTGCCGTTGCCAACCGCTGCAACGCTGAAGCCAGCGAAACGAAGCTGTCGGCTGAGAAGATCGCGGATGCTTGGTTCGTCATCGACGACTAGTACCTTGATGTTTTCCATGCTCTAAGTGTCAGCGAATTGACTGGGAGAAGTCTGGGAACAAACTGCGTGCCAGTTGAGAGAACTCACAGGTCGAAAGCGTCGAGAATTTCGTAGCTGTAGCCCTGCTCGGCCAAGAACCTTTGGCGATTTTGGGCGAAGTCCTGGTCGACGGTGTCTCGAGATATGAGTGTGTAGAAGCTCGCGGTGCGGCCATCTGCCTTAGGCCTTAGCAGGCGGCCAAGTCGCTGAGCCTCTTCTTGTCGACTGCCATACGAACCCGAAATCTGAATCGCCACAGATGCCTCGGGAAGGTCGATTGAGAAGTTAGCCACCTTTGACACAACCAGGGTGCTTATGGCGCCGGTGCGAAAGAGGTCGAAGAGGCGTTCGCGTTCATCCACCGGGGTTTCGCCCGTGATCTTCGGCATGTCTAAGACATCGGCGATGGTGTGAATCTGATCTAGATACTGCCCGATGATTAGTGTCGGTTCGCCAGCGTGTTTGGCAAGAAGTTTCTTTATGACATCGATCTTCATCGGCGAAGTTGCGGCAATGCGATAGCGATCTTCTTGATTCGCCATCGCATAATTCAAGCGCTCTTCTTCTGGAAGATCGATTCGAATCTCGAAACAGGCGGCCGGAGCAATGTATCCCTGCTCTTCAATTTCTTTCCACGGGGCATCGAATCGCTTCGGGCCGATGAGCGAGAATACGTCACCCTCTTTGCCGTCTTCGCGAACCAGGGTTGCAGTTAGTCCGAGTCTGCGTCGGGCTTGCAGATCTGCAGTCATTTTGAAAATCGGTGCGGGCAGCAGGTGAACCTCGTCATAAACGATGAGTCCCCAGTCTTTTGCGTTCAACAGAGACAGGTGAGCATATTCGTTTTTGCGTTTGGTTGTCAGAATCTGATAGGTCGCAATAGTCACCGGTTTGATTTCTTTTACCGAACCGCTGTATTCACCAATCTCTTCTTCGGTGAGTGTGGTGCGCTTGAGCAACTCGGCTTTCCACTGTCGCGCGCTAACGGTGTTGGTCACCAAAATCAGGGTGTTGGTTTTGGCAACCGCCATTGCGGCAGCACCCACGATTGTCTTGCCAGCGCCGCAAGGCAGAACCACAACGCCCGATCCACCCTGCCAAAACTTGTCGACGGCTTGGGTCTGATATTCACGGATGTGCCAGCCGTTATCGGTTAGGGCAATCTCGTGCGGTGTGCCAGGTGTGTAGCCGGCGAAGTCTTCGGCGGGCCAGCCCAGCTTGAGCAGCTCTTGCTTCACCTGGCCGCGGGCCCAGGGCTGAATCTTGAAGGCGGTCTGGCTGATTCGACCATCGAGCAATTCGGCAATTTTGCGGTGTTTGGTGGCTTCGGCCAGAATCGCCGGCTCTTGGCTAACCAGCTCGAGTTCGCCCTGCTCGTCGCGCTGGATCGTGAGCCTGCCGTAGCGGTTCATAGTTTCGGTGATGTCGGTGCGCACCGAGGTCGGCACGGCAAACTTGGCGAATCGATCGAGAACTCCCAGCACGAAGTCGCTGTCGTGTCCGGCGGCACGGGCATTCCAAAGGCCAAGTTTGGTGATTCGGTAGGTGTGAATATGCTCGGGTGCACGCTCTAGTTCAGCGAACACAGCCAACTCGTGTCGAGCCTCGCCCGCTAGCGGGTGGTCTACCTCGAGCAGAGCAGTTTTGTCGCTCTGAACAATGAGGGGTCCGCTGGTCATCCTTATAGCCTATTGAATCGAGATGCTCACAACAGAGCTCAGGGGCAAAGTTCGTTCGATGTCAGCCTTGCGATCTTTTGCGCGCAAGCGACCGTTGGCAACACCAACCGGCTCAACAAAGTATTCGACCTGGTCGCCGTTTGCGGTGGTGAGAACTATCAACATTTTGGCCTTGTACTTAATCGCCAATTGAATCTGTCGCAACAAATCATCATCGTCTGGGTCGCTCGAGCCTTGCGTGTCGGCCTCTCGCATTCGTGCGATGTCCTCGGCGATGTTCTGTTTTTGCTCGGAGACTTTGTTTTTCGACGAGAGTTTTTGCGGTGAAAGCACCTGTCCATTTTCATCAACTCGAACTGCAACAAAGTTTGCCTCGCGAAGGGCGAAGTACACCAATTCCGATTCGAAACGAGAGTGCAGGTTTCCGGCCTCATCAAAGTGCAGTGCGAAGGGCTTCAATCTTTGGTCGTTGTGAATCTCGGCTAGCAGAATGCTGTCTGACGAAACCACTTGGCTGTGCGCTCCCGACTTTGTCGAAATCACCCGAAGCCTCGAGAATCTAGATTCGGCCTCGCGAAGCAAATAGTCGACTGGTTGAGGTAGCTCTTTTGCCGAGAGCTTCACAAGCAGGTCGCGAATCTCGCCAATCTTTAGACCGGTCTCTAGCCCATTGCTGACCGAAAGCGCAGACAGCCGGTAGGTGCTGGCCATGCCAATCTGTTCGGTATCGACAAATCTGCGCAGACTGATCTCGAGCTCGGTTGGCAGCGGACTCGGCGCAATCAGCGTCAAGTCGGCCTGGATGATCAGTTTTTCGTCTGCGGGTGGCAAGCCGGCAATCGCCCGTTCGCTTGCTGCATCTATCGAATTAGCAGACAGCAAATTCAGCCAACTGGTCGCCTGCGAGTTCGAAATTAGGCCAATCAGGTTCGCAATTTCTGCAACCTTCTTGATTCGGTTTGAGGCAGTTGAGTCAGCGAAGGGGTAGACGTGTGCGAGTCTCTCATCGAAACTCTCGCCCGCGCGAATCGCCAGCAGCTCGCCCGCTGCTTCGTCGCCGAGCAATGCCAGCCAGGTGTTGGTTAGGTGAATCCAGCGTTCCCGATCGGTCCAAGAAATCCAGTTCTCGGCTCGTTGACCGAGTTGCCAGCGCCCACCCTCAACCTCGGCCAAGTTCGTGAATTGGGCAAGCTCGAAAACCTGTTTCGAATAGTCGTTTGGTTTTCTCAGGTGATTGGCCAGTCGTTTGATATCTGGGAGCCCAACACCACGTTTGCCAACTTCGCGAATGTAACGCTGTTCTAGTTCAAAGATGAGTTCGGTCAATGCCTGAATGATGTCAAAGATTGCGAGGCTTGCGTCGCGATCTATGGAATCTGCGGGCAACAAAGAATAATTGTCTGCGCCGACTGAACTTAGGCTCGCGACTTTGCGCTGACTTCGAATTGCAGCCATCGCATCGACGGTGCTCTGAAAAATTACTTGGTTCGACTCGCTCTTTTCGGCGAGCATCAGATCGAATACAAAATTTCCTGAATTTTGCTTTCTGCCTTCGCTGATGTCATCTAACTGTTCGAACTGGCTGATGGTTAGCGAACTCAGTGCCGCGGCCACCGACTTTGGGTTTGCCAGCGCATCGGCCATGTCAAAAAAGTCTCTTAGGTGTGTCGAGTTGAGCATTCGCAGATGAATTACTCGCTCCAACGTTGCGTCGTCGAGTTTTCGCAGCGCGGCTGCAATTCGAAGCTGATCACTCACGGATGCGCAACTGGCTAACCGCGTGGGTTTTCACGAGAACGCCGAATCATGCTGGTGACTAGCAGAGCGATGATCAGAACGAAACCAAATGGAAGACCAATTAGTGGCAACTGGGCCAAAAAGGCCCATGGTTGCGCGCCGAAGAGGCGAGTGAGCAGGGCGATAATCATTGAAATCAGCGAGACGCCAACCACCCCAGCGGCCATGAACGCCAGAATCGACTCGAGTCGGTTCTGGTTCTTGTCTGATTTAGCCATCCGTCAAGCCTACCCGCGCATATGCGCCCTAGTCTCAGCGGGCATCGGCGGCTAAAATGGCAAAGTCTTATTGAAAGAGGTTCTAATGCCAACCGGCAAAGTTAAGTTTTACGACGAAGAAAAGGGCTTCGGATTCATCGCGTCTGATGAGGGTTCCGAGGTCTTCTTGCACGCGTCAGCCCTACCGGCCGGCACTACCGTTGTTCGCCCAGGCACCCGTGTCGACTTCAGCATCGTAGACGGCAAGCGCGGCGCTCAGGCCATGGCACTAAGAATTCTCGACGCACCAATTAGTCTTGCCGAGCGTTCACGCAAACCGGCAGACGAGATGGCAATCATCGTAGAAGACCTCATTCGTTTGCTCGACAGCATCGGTGGCGGTTTGAAGCGCGGAAAGCACCCAGAGTCGGCGCAGGGTTCGAAGATCGCAAGCTTGCTTCGAAAATTGGCAGACGAACTGGATGGCTAAGCTCAACGAAAGTCAGCTGCGCGATCGAGCAAGATTGGCCGCTGTTGAGTCTGCTCCGAAGAATGGCGTCGGAGATTTTCTGACCCAAATCGAAGAAGACGAGAACGTCTACACGTTTTTGTTTGCCGCCAAGATGAAGGGCTACCTCGGCTGGGCTTGGTCGGTCTCGCTTTTTGCTGACGAAGAAGACACCACGGTTAGCGAAGTTAACCTGATGCCCGGTGAAGAGTCATTGGTTGCACCGGATTGGGTTCCTTGGTCAGAGCGTCTCGCCGACTACAAGGCGCTACAGGCAGAGCTAGAGGCTCAGGCCGCTCTCGAGGCCCAAGAAGAGGGCGACTCAGACGAAGACGCCGAAGATTCAGACGACACTGTCGCAGCTGATTCAAAAGAAGATTCAGAAGAAAAAGAAGTTGAGCTCGCCGATTCAGCGACGCAACTCACGGATGAAAGCCCAGACGCCGAGCAGAATGCCGACGATGCAAGTGGCCGCATACCAAGGTTCTTGAGACGTCGACTGGGTCGACTGAAGCACAAGAAATAGCAACGCAATAATCCACAGCGCAACGCCAACCAAAATTGCGGCTTTCGCATTCACCTTGGTTGGTTGCGGATCTGGCTTTCGCTCTGAGTCCTTTACATAGAAGCGCATGGTTCGAAACTATCCGAGTTGTGAAACAACGTAGTCAATTGCACCAGTGAGTTTCTGCACATCTGCCAACTCGGTTGCGGTGAATGTGGCAACTCGAAGTTGGTTGCGACCCAACTTGCGATAGGGGTCGGTGTCGACAATCGAGTTTGCCCGCAGCACCTTGGCAACAGTGGCAGCATCGACCGATTCGTCAAAGTCAATCGTCACAACCACCTGTGAGCGGTGATCTGGGTTAGACACAAAAGGAGTGGCAAACTTCGACGACTCGGCCCAGTCATAGAGGTGAGCAGAAGCTGCTCGCGTTCTAGAGTCGGCCCAGGCCAAACCACCGTTGGCATTCATCCAGTCGATTTGTTCTGCAAGCAAAAACAGGGTGGCGATTGCCGGAGTGTTCAGGGTCTGGTTCAGACGCGAGTTATCGATTGCCGTCTTGACGCTCAAGAATTCGGGAATGTAACGATCGCTCGCAGCGATTCGCTCGGCGCGCTCAATTGCCGCCGGTGACATTAGCGAAACCCAGAGGCCGCCGTCTGAAGCAAAGTTCTTTTGCGGAGCGAAGTAGTAGACATCGGTCTGGTTGGCATCGAAGTCGATTCCACCGGCGGCAGATGTTGCATCTGTGAACATCAGTGCGCCGGCGTCCGCGCCCGCGACGCGAATGACAGGTGTGGCGACTCCAGTCGAGGTCTCGTTCTGCGCGTATGCATAAGAGTCGACACCGGCCTCGGCGCGAAGCTCGAGGCGAGAGCCAGGCTCACCGTTGATCACGGTTGGTTTTTCAAGCCACGGATTAGTCAGTGCGGTGGCGAACTTTGCACCGAACTCACCGTGCACGAGGTTCTGCGCCTTGCGCTCGACTAGCGAGAACGCGGCGGCATCCCAGAATGCGGTTGACCCACCGTTGCCAAGAACAATCTCGTAGCCGGTTGGGTTGTGAAAGAGTTCGAGCAATCCGTCTTGAACGCGCTTGACCAGATTCTTGACTGGAGCCTGTCGATGCGAGGTTCCCATTAGCGCAGCGCCCTCGGTCGCGAAAGCAGCAAGCTGGGCTGGTCGAATCTTCGATGGGCCGCAGCCGAATCGTCCGTCTTCTGGAATGAATTCTGCGGGAATCTTGATGTCGACCATGAGGCAATTCTAGCCAGCGAAGTCGAGAGAGTAATCTAGACGCAACGAGGAGGCGAAATGGAACACGACTTAATTGACACCACCGAGATGTATCTGCGCACGATTCTCGAGCTCGAAGAAGAAGGCCAGGTTCCGCTTCGCGCTCGCATTGCCGATCGACTAGATCACGCCGGCCCGACCGTGTCTCAGACGGTCGCCCGCATGGAGCGCCTCGGCTTAGTTGTTGTCTCGGCCGATCGTCACCTCGATCTGACCGATGACGGCAGGCTCGAAGCCATCCGTGTAATGCGCAAGCACCGACTGGCCGAGCGCTTGCTCGCCGATGTGATCGGTCTCGAGTGGGAGTTTGTGCACGAAGAAGCCTGTCGCTGGGAACACGTTATGAGCGAGCAGGTAGAGCGCAAGATCATCGGCCTGATTTCTAGCCCAGACGTTTCTCCATACGGAAACCCAATTCCGGGTTTGGCCGAGCTCGGTCACAAGTCGAACGAAGCCTTTCGCGACGGCGTGGTTTCGGTTTCATATTTGGTCGGGGAGTCTGATGGCAAAAAGTATCGATTGGTGCGAATCGGCGAACCGATGCAGGTCTTCAGTGAACAACTTGCAGACATGCGAGACGCCGGCCTGATTCCCGGAGCAACCATAACTATCGAATTTGAGGCAGACGGCGTTCGGGTCTGTGTTACAGAGACCGGCAAGGCCATGATTTTCAGCCGAGAAATGGCGTCTCACCTCTTTGTTGCCGTCTAAAAAGACCGCCTGAACCCCTGATTTCTAGGGGTTTTGCTTGGCTGAAAACCTGTGAATGTGCACGATGGGGTCGGTGGTTGCCGATAATCGGGTAAAATTTAGGCAAGTGGATGCCCCGAGCAATAATCCGAGCGGAGAAATCTAGTGGCCCAACAAGGCAACGGCAGACACCGCGCAGACGTCGAGGTTAAAGTTCTCGAATCTTTTGAATTGCGCAGTCGTCGATCGATACGCGAAGCCGAAAAGGCTCGACTTTCGCGCGCCGAACGACGTGAAGCCAAGAAAGCCGCGTCACAAGACGCCGCCTATTTTGCCGCCACCGAAAACAACCAAGTTGCTAGTGACAATGTCATTCGCGCACCTCGCAAAATCACCTGGTTCTCGCGTCGCCAAGTTCGAAACGCAATCACCATGACCATCAGCTCAGGAATCTTCGCAACCTTCGCGCTGCCCGCTTACGCCTTCAATCCAGATGTTGCTGCGATGGCTCGATTCACCACCACAAGCTCACAAGAACTGGCTAATGCCGATGGCAACCAGAACCTAACCGTGGCCGCCGTGAACACCGTGAAGTTTGTGCGAGGTACCTATGAAGATGCCAAGGCTTCAGAGATCGAGCGCGAAGCTCGACTCACAAACTACAGAACCTATTCCGGCCCAACCGCGGCCGACTTTCTAGCCAATCCGAAATACACCGGATTGGATGCGGCAACCATCCTTGCCGTTGCTGCAAAGTACGTCGGCACACCTTATGTATTCGGTGGCGAAACCCCAGCCGGTTTCGACTGCTCTGGCTACGTGACGTTCGTGTTCTCTCAATTCGGAATCCCCCTGCCGCACACCGTGATCGGCCAAAACCGCATGGGCATGTTGGTCAAGCGAGAAGACGCATTGCCTGGCGACCTGGTGATCTTCAACGATCTGAGTCACAACGGCATCTATGCGGGCAACGGAAACTTCTATCACGCACCGCGTCGCGGCGACTCGGTCAAGCTCGCTCCGATCTATACCCCAAACGTGCACTTTGTGCGCATTGCAGGCAACTAGCCAACACGCCAAGGTTCGCTAACCGGCTCCATGACCCCCTAGGTCTAATCTCTGAATAAGCATTTGTTGTGTTGACAGGAGAAGGACATGCAGCTGACCAGTTTGCCCGCCAAGCAAGCCGTTCGGTGTTGTTGCATACTTCAACACCGCCAACCCACAGGTAAGTAGCGCGTCGTCATTCTTGACGGCGCGTTTTTTATTGCCCAAAGCAAATGCCGCGAAAACTCACAAGCCGTGTGGGTGAATTCGAAAGGAAGAAATGCGAACTTTAGTTTTGAATGCTGGTTACGAACCGCTGGGTGTCGTCTCATTTAGACGTGCAATCATGCTCGTGCTGAACCAAAAGGCCACCGTGCTTGAACAGAACGACGAACTCAAGGTGAGAAGCGCAACGGGTGAATTCGAGCTGCCATCCGTAATCTTGCTCGCCCGATATGTGCGCGTTCCCGGAAGTCGAAATATTCCGGTGTCGCGCAGGGGAGTGCTGCGAAGAGATTCAAACCGCTGCGCCTACTGTTCAAAGTCTGCAACGACGATAGATCACGTGCAACCGAAATCTCGTGGCGGAAAAGACACTTGGGAAAATCTGGTTGCCTGCTGTCTTCGCTGCAACAACAAAAAGGGTGACAAGACCCTTGCCGAAATTGGTTGGGCACTGAGAACTGCACCGAGAATGCCACACGGCACCGCTTGGATTGTGCGTGGAGCAGATCACGCCGAACCCGAGTGGCACAGCTACCTGCAGATTGCCGCCTAAAAGACACTCATGACCGCGTTCAACGCTGGCGCTTAAGTGTTTTGAGTTTTTGGTTTTACGCTCGCGCTGAAAGCTAGAACCATAAGTAGAGCGGCAATCGGAAACATAAACGAAGCATAGTTTGACGTCAACGTACTCAGAAAACCGAGGACTGGACCAACTGTGATGTTCGCAAAGTACACGACCGCCCAGAGCAGTGTTTGTTTGGCGTGAGCGCCTCTTGGGTCATCAGACATTGCGGCCACAGCCATTGATATGCCAAATGAGTTACCGATTCCCCAAATGGCGATGCCAACGAAAGGCATGTTTAGCAACGGAGTTGCCATGAAGATCGCGATGCCAAGGATTGCAACCAGAGCCAGGTAGCGAACTGAATTCTGGCGCCCCAGTTTGTCTGCAATTCGACCACCGAGCAACCTTAGGACTGTTATGGCGAACGCGAAAAGGGTGAATGCCAAGGCCGCCTCGGTGCCGCTCATACCATCGCTGGTTAGCGTGATTGGAATCCAGAGCATGCCCGAAGCTTCAGAGACCACAAACGCAAAGGCTATTGCCGAGACTTTTATGTGGCGCTTGTTTCGAATAATTTCGAGCACCGTGACTTTTGTGCTTTCATCGGCATGATCGTGGTTTGCCTTGCCGTTGTTCTTTGGAATCATGTATGAGGCAAAGATCGCAATGACCGCGACGATTATTCCAACCAAAGTGAAGTTTTCTGTGACGCTGATTTTCAAACTTATAAACAGGCTAGAGAGCAATCCGCCAACCAGCACTGCGGCAGAGTATCCGAAGTGCAGCATTGGAACTCGGTTTCTGGTTGAGCTGCGATCAATTTCGCCCGCCTCAAAGTTGTTGCCATAGTCTGCAATGCCGAACGGTGCCCCAATCAGCGAGGTAAACAAGATTGCTGCAGTTATGTCTTGCGAACTAAGCGACCAGCCGAGACCGACCAAACCAATTGCCATCAGCAAGTAGACAAGGACAGAAACATAGCGCGAGCCAAACTTGTGCAGTAGACGGCCGGCTATAAATATGCCAGCGAAAGACGCGAGGCTAATCACCATTTGATAAAGCCCCATGGCTGCAAGGTCGAAGCCGAGACTCGACTTAATTGCCGGGCCTTGGTTACTCCAGGTTGCCAGCAAGATTCCGCGGGCCGAAAACAAAATGAAGACTCCGGTAAACCAGACCGAGGCAGCGCGGGAAATAGTGGTCATGTTGTCCTAACGGGTGCGTTGATTTCTAGAGTGCGCCGCAAGCGACCGAAGGTCGAGCGGATTCGGTCAAAGTTTGCTTGGGCATCATCCAAGCGTAAGCGTGCCCCCGAGAAGAATCGAACTTCCGCACATGGTTTAGGAAACCACTGCTCTATCCACTGAGCTACGAGGGCTAACCGGCCAAATATACCGAGCCTGCAGGGCTTCTGTCTCGCTCGGTTTTAGGCTTTAGGCATGCCCGACCTCGATTCGACCAAACCAAGCGTGCCGCAGGCGGTCTGGGATGCCTGGCAGCGAGAACTCGAATCAATCGGCGTTACCAATCCACTGCTGAACTTTGAACGCAGCTCCTATGGCCAGATCGACTTGGCCCAGTCGCATCCGGGAGGCTTCTCGCAGTTTGTTGCCGGGCGCGCAACCACCCTTTCGAGTTTGGTGCGAGACCCGCAGTCTTTCTCTTCCGCGCTTGGTGCCGCTCGCAGAATCAAGAATCAGGCCGAGAAAATCTCGCAGCAGTTTGGAATCGAAACCCTCGGGTTGATAGCGGGGGTAACCAACCTGCAGGGAGATGGTTTCGATCTGCAGTTGCCGGTTCTGATCTGGCCGATTCGTTTGACCGCTCGTGGTGAAGATTATGAAATTGAACTCACGTCGGGCGCACGGGTAAACCCATCGCTGGTGCAGGCTTTCAAGAATTGCTACTCGGCAGACATCGACGAGAGTCACCTGCTTAAGCTGGCAGCTCGATCCACCGAGATTCTGCCCGAGTCTGTCATTTACTATTTGCAGGGACTCGTGCTCGGCAAAGCCTCTGCAGAGGTTCAACGCACCCTCGTGATTACCAACTTCACAACCGCACCGGTTGAACTTGTCGCCGACCTCAGACGAGAGTCTTCAGCGCTTTTAGCTGCGCTTTCAGACGAGTCTCGATTTGCTCGATTGCCACTCTGCGATGTGCACGGGGTCGAAGTAGTTGCAGACGCAGATCAAACCCAGAAACGTGTGGTTGCCCGTGCGATGCGCGGTGAGAGTTTTGCGGTTGAAACCCTTCCGGGATGTGGCTACACCCAGACGGTACTTAACACCATCGCGGCGCTAGTTCGATCAGGCAAGCGAGTTGTGGTTTCGGCCGGTCGCCGGCAAACCCTAAACGAGCTATCAGATCGATTTGGTGAACTCGGTTTGCCCGGGTTGGCCGTTCGAAGTTCGGCCACCTGGCTCGATGTGATTGCCGCAATCTCTAGACACGAAAAGGCTCAGCCGGTTGACCTAGCCTCGGCAGAGGCCGACCGCCTAGAGGCGGCTTCTCACTTCGAGGCCTATCAGGCGGCCCTCGAGCGCAGAGATTTAGAGTTTGATGTCTCGATTGACGAAGCCCTTCAGCGCTTAGCGCTGCTCAGCTCCATGCCGCGGGCAGCAGAAACTAACGCTCGAATTGAACCTAAGTTTCTGCTTCAGCACAAGCATCGAGAATCCGCTATCGCCCTCTTGCAGAAGGCAGAGCAACTTGGCGAATTCAAATTTGGCCCTGAAGACTCGGCTTGGTTTCAAGCCAAATTCGATTCACCTTCAGAGGTTCAGTCGGCCATCGAAATGGCAAAACGTTTGCGCGATCAAGAGTTCTCTTCACTGAGCAAGCACATGACCGATTTCACCGAGCGGGTCAGTTTTAAGCCTGCGGATTCGGTTGAGCAGTGGGGTGTTTATCTG
>JAIOXI010000018.1:0-17248 GCA_021741685.1 Rhodoluna sp. | reverse complement strand
TTGCGATGTGATGTAACCCTCGGCAACCATGTTGTCGATCACATAGTTGCGGCGGCTCTTGGCACGATCAAGGTTCTCGGGTGCACCAGGGCGATAGTCGTTAGGTGACTTCAACATGGCGGCTAGCAGAGCAGCCTGCGGAATGTTTAGGTCTTTTGCCTTCACGCCAAAGTAATACTCAGATGCCGACTGGACGCCGTTGATCTGATTGCCGAAGAACGCAAGATTCAGGTAGCCGGCAAGAATTTCTTGCTTGGTGGCAACGCCTTCGAGGGCGATGGCCAGACGAATCTCGCGCAGCTTGCGGTCGATGGTCGCAACGGTGGCCTCTTCGATGGCCTGCTTGTCGCCACTGAGGTTTGCGGCCTCGACCAGAGAGTTCTTCACATACTGCATTGTGATGGTGGAGCCGCCTGGGCCACCGCCACCCATTGCCGCGTTGGTCAGGGTTGCTCGAATTAGCGAAATTACGTCGACGCCACCGTGCTCAAAGAATCGAGGGTCTTCGGTGGCGACCACGGCATTGCGAATGTTCGGCGACATGTCGTTGTAGTCGATCGAGATGCGGTTCTCGTTATAGAACTTGGCCACCTCAACGGGCTGGCCATCCTTGATGCCATAAATGGTCGAAGCCTGGGATGCGTTCACGGGCTTTATGTAGTCGGGCAGGTTCTCGAACACCGAGATGCCGGCTGAGGCAGCAAAACCGCCAACCAAGAGAATAGGGGCGAGTACCACCATTGCTAGAACACCCGCAATAGCACTCAATCCACTGAACTTTAGGATTGCGCTAAAGAAGGTCTCGTTCTTCTTGCCGCCAGACATAAGGTCAAGATTACCCGACAAAGTCTGGGATAATTCTGAGCATGACTAAGTGGGAATACCTAACAACACCTCTACCTCCGCACAACCAGACCGCAATCTTGAACGATTGGGGCAAAGAGGGCTGGGAGCTCGTAACTATCGAGACCAACGCCATGGGTGGCCTAGTGGCCTTCTTCAAGCGCCCACTGGAGGGCTAATGTCTCAGATCGAACAGCAACTAATCGAGCTCGGCTCGCCCCTGCCAGAGGTTGCCAAACCGGTTGCTGCATACGTGCCTTCGGTAGTTTCGGGCAACCTGGTCTTTACCTCTGGTCAGTTGCCTTTCAAGGATGGCGCTCTCATCGCAACCGGCAAGGTTGGCGAAACCGATGGCTTAGTCGACCCTGCTTTGGCAAAGACTTTGGCCCGTCAGTGCGCGCTAAACGCGCTCGCGGCAATCAAGTTGGCAATCGGCGATCTCGACCGCGTTACTCGCATTGTGAAGGTTGTCGGATTCGTATCGTCTGTTCCAGAGTTCACCGGCCAGCCGGGTGTCATGAACGGCGCGAGCGAATTCTTGGTCGAGGTCTTTGGTGACAAGGGAGTTCACGCACGAAGCGCTGTTGGGGTTCCTTCGCTACCGCTCGACTCGGCCGTCGAAGTTGAGCTGATCGCCGAGTTTATTTAGTCGGTTGCGCCGGCGCTTAGTTTGCCGCTGATTAGATCCATCACGCTGGTGTCTGCGAGGGTGGTCACATCACCAATCGGTCGATCTTCTGCGACGTCACGCAACAGTCTGCGCATGATTTTTCCGCTTCGAGTCTTTGGTAATTCTGCAACCACGATTATTGTGCGTGGCTTAGCGATTGGACCGATTTCTTTTGCCACGTGATCTCGCAGAATCTTCGAGACGTCTGAATCAGAACCAGCGGCTTCGATTTGGTTCTGACGCAAGATAACAAAAGCCACAATTGCCTGGCCCGTGGTTTCATCTTTAGCTCCGACAACCGCGGCTTCGGCGACAAACGGATGCGACACGAGCGCGCTCTCGATTTCGGCTGTTGAAAGTCGATGCCCAGAAATGTTCATCACGTCGTCTACGCGACCGAGTAACCAGAGGTCACCCTCTTCATCCCACTTCGCGCCATCACCGGCAAAGTACTTGCCCTCAAACTTCGACCAGTAGGTCTCTTTGAAACGCTCGGGGTCTCCCCAGATGCCGCGGAGCATTGACGGCCAAGGCTCGGTGAGCACCAGCAGCCCGGCGTGACCGCGGCCAAGAATGTTACCTTCGTCATCAAGCACTTCGGCCGAGACGCCAGGTAGCGGCACCTGTGCCGAACCAGGCTTTAGTGTCGTGATGCCGGGAAGCGGAGACACCATGATCGCACCGGTCTCGGTCTGCCACCAGGTGTCAACGATTGGCGCTTGCCCGCCACCGATGTGTTCGCGGTACCACATCCACGCTTCGGGGTTGATTGGTTCGCCAACCGAACCGAGCACGCGAATGCTCTTGAGATTGTGTTGCTCTGGAATTTGGCTGCCGAGCTTCATGAAAGTGCGAATTGCGGTTGGCGCGGTATAGAAAATACTGACGCCATACTTTTCGATGATGCTCCACCAGCGTCCCCAGTCTGGAGTGTCTGGTGTGCCTTCGTAGATTACCTGGCTTGCGCCGTTGGCGAGCGGGCCGTATGCCACGTATGAGTGCCCCGTGATCCAGCCGACGTCGGCGGTGCACCAGTAGACGTCGGTCTTGGCATGCAGATCGAAAACGTTTTTATGCGTGTATGCCGCTTGGGTTAGGTAGCCACCCGAGGTGTGCAATATGCCCTTCGGTTTGCCGGTGGTGCCTGAGGTGTAAAGAATGAACAGCGGGTGCTCCGCGTCGAACGCCTGCGCCTCGTGCTCGTCGCTCGCGTTGCCAACTGCCTCGCTCCACTCGACGTCGCGGCCTTCGACCCAGTCGACGTCTTGGTTGGTGCGACGCACTACCAAGACATTTTTTACAGATGCGCACTTGCCCGCGCTTAGTGCTTCATCGACCGCCGGCTTCAGCGCACTTGCCTTGCCCTTGCGATAGCCGCCGTCTGCGGTGATAACGAGTTTTGCGTCGGCATCTTCGATGCGTGACGAGAGTGATTCCGCGCTAAAGCCGCCGAAGATTACGCTGTGCACGGCACCGATTCTGGCAACGGCTTGCATCGCGATTATCGCTTCGGGAATCATTGGCATATAAATCGCAACTCGGTCGCCGGCTTGAATGCCAAGCGCGGTGAGTGCGTTCGCCGCTTTCTTGACCTCACGAGTTAGTTCGGCGTAGGTCAACTTTTTGCTGTCACCGGGTTCACCCTCGAAGAAGATTGCGGTGCGATCACCGTTGCCGGCTAGAACATGCCTGTCTAGGCAGTTGTAAGAGATGTTTAGCTTGCCGTCAGCAAACCACTTCGCAAACGGTGGGTTGGTCCAGTCAAGTGTCTGACTGAAGGGTTTGTGCCAATGCAGGTTGTTGGCCTGCTTGGCCCAGAAGCCGACCCGGTCGGCTTTTGCTTCTGCATAGAGATCTACCTGCGCAATCGCGTTTCTGGCGAAGGTCTCGTTTGGCGCGAAGTGTCGATTCTCGTGCGAAAGGTTTTCGATCTCATGTTCGGCAGACATCGTCGTCCTCCAAGTTTTTGCGTTCCTGTTCGTCATAATGCCACAGATTGAAAAGTCATTTTTGCGACTGTTTTCAGCAAACTAAGAAATTGCTGACAAATCGCTCAAATTTTGCGGTTCAACACCGAATAGGGGTCACCGAAGAATAGAATTAAGTGTTGGTTAAATCCAACTCGCCATACCGATTCCCCCAATCTGGTATGGCCGGCGGCAGGTTTCCCCCAAACCTGTCGCCACTTCTCTTTTAATCCCCAGATTTGCGTGGAATACTCCACACCCTTTGAACTTGGGCAAATCTGAACTCATGTTTAGTCAGCCCGAGCTCGCACCCATAACCCGGCTGCTCGCCGAGACAGGCGTGACCGACCTGGTCTTCAACGGGCATCGGCATGCGGCCGTGCTGCGGCAAGACCGGTGGAACCCGGTGCCCTCGGGGTTTGACAGCGAAGAGCAGCTATCTCAAGCGGCCAAGATGCTCATTTCGCTAGCCGGCAAACGCATCGACTTGGCTCAACCGTTTGCAAGCGCGAACCTCGAGAAGGTTCGTGTGCACGCAATACTCGCATCCTCGGTGAATAGCCGAACTCACCTCTCTATTCGTGTTCACGCGTCACGCGAAGTGGCTCTGAGTCAGTGGTTATCGTTCAATCGCATTTCGACAGATCAGGCCTCTCTCTTGAAACAGATGCTTGAGAGCAAAGAGAGTTTCTTGTTGAGCGGTTCGGCCGGTGCCGGCAAGACAACTTTGCTGAGGGCACTGCTCGGCGAAGTCGAAACGCAACGAATCATCACGATAGAAGACACCGCCGAGCTGCAACTTGGTTCACAGAGCTGTGTTGCCCTGATCGCGCGTGAGGCCAATGTGGAAGGCCGCGGAGAGATAACACTAAATCAACTCTTGATTGAGTCGCTGCGAATGCGACCCGATCGAATTGTCATCGGTGAGGTTCGCTCTGCCGAGTTGATTACGCTTTTGCAGGCGAGTAGTTCGGGGCACTCCGCCGCCACCACAATGCATGCGACTTCAATCGACCAGGTGTTCAATCGCATCGAGTCGATTGCAATCTCTTCAACTGCCGATGCTCGCCAGGTGGTTCATCTGGCCCGAAACACGATTCGCTGGCTTGTGCACATCTCGGTGGCCGCTTCTAAACGCACTCTAGAAATCAGGCGAAATGAGTGACCGCGAAATATTGGCCAAGTTCAATTCACTATTGCATGCCGGTCTCTCACTCGATCAGGCAGCCCGCGCAGCTGAGTCGGCAAAACTCAGCGAACGGTTTCAAGTTCAGCATCGCTACCTTGTTGCGGTTTGCACCGAGGCGGGCGCAGCACCGGTTGCCGCACTGCGCTGTCTCGAACAGATTGCCGAGCAGCAGTTCGAGAGCGAAGCCAAGCTGCGAGTCAGTGGCACCGTGCCGAAGGCCACTGCCCGCCTGGTGCTGTGGCTTCCGTTAGGTGCCGCGCTGATGGGCCAACTGGCTGGGCTCGAGTCAATCTCGGTGTTCTTTGAGTCTCTATTAGCTCTAACCGCTCTGCTGCTGGGACTCATGCTCTTGGTCGCCGCTCAGGTTTGGTCGGGCAGAATTCTGTCGACCGCCATTCAGGTTCACTCAGCTGAAGAAATCATTTTTGATGCGATTGCGCTGTGTCTAGGCGCGGGGTTGTCATTGCAGTTGGCGAGTCAGATCAGCGTCAAGAATTTCTCCGAGAGTTTTGGTCATGAAACCAGCAAACAAATTCTCGAAGAATTTCAAGAATTGTCTGATTTTTCAGATTCGACCGGTGCCCCAATTACCAAACTGTTTCGCAATCGTGCCGAAGTGACACGAAGGTTGAAGGCGCATAAGCAGAGCGAATTACTCGAGCGGGTGTCGATTCGTTTGCTCGCCCCCTTAGCAATCTTTGTTTTGCCAGCATTTGTGCTAATCGCAGTTTTGCCAATGTCAATCGCATTACTTACTTGACCATGAAAGGAAGACCATGAGAGCGTGTAGCACTGAATCCAAAACTAAGAATTGGCTTGCAGATGACACCGGAGCGGCGACCGCCGAATATGCGATTGCCACGATGGCGGCCGTAGGGTTTGCTGGTCTGCTAGTGATCATCATGCGAAGCGATGAGGTCAGGCAAATACTTCTCGACCTCGTGCGAAGCGCACTCACCTTTTCTAGCGATGCTCCGAGCGAGTAAAGATACGGGTGCCGTGACGGCCGAGTTTGCGGTTGTGCTTCCTTCGGTGTTCATGATCTTGGCAATCTCGGTGTTATCGATTTCGGCACAGGTTGAACGGCTGAAAATGGTGTCAATCGCCGGCATGATGTCGAGAGCTGTTGCCAGGGGAGAACCGGTCGAATCACTGAATCGAGTATTCGCAGAGCAGTTGGGGCAACATTCTTGGCAGATATCGAACCAAGGCAACTTTGCCTGCGTTGAGTTGACTCGGCTAGTTGGCCTCGCCGCATTGCCCGATTTCGGCCTGCGACTCGCCGAAGTGCAGTGCGCTAGAAAGTTGGGGTTATGAAGTGGAAAATTCGGTCGAAAATGGGCCAAAATCGCGGTTCTGGAACGATTCTCGGGCTTGGATTAGCCCTCGGCACCCTTTCGGCCCTCTTAGCCAGTAATTTGGCGGTTTTTGGCCTGATTTCGGTCGAAAAACTGAGGGTTCAGGCCGATCAAATTGCCATTGCAGCGGCAGATTCGGCTCGTGGGCTGATTACCGGCTATCCCTGCCAAACTGCTGAGCAAATGGCAACTATGTATATGGTGTTGCTTGACACATGTCGTATTGTCGGTTTCGATTCATTTATAAGGTTGCGTTCTGCAGTGGTCGGCATCGAGATAGAAGCTTCGTCTCGGGCAGGTGCTGTAGGGGGCAACTGAAACAAGGAGTAATGCGTGGCAAATAGCCGAAAACTGGTCATCGTCGAGTCGCCGGCCAAAGCCAAAACCATTGGCAAGTACCTGGGCAACGATTTCGAGGTCTTGGCCTCGGTGGGGCACATCCGTGATTTGATCGACACTAAAGACGTGCCGTCTGAGCTCAAGAAGACCTCGATTGGCAAGTTCTCGATAAACATCGAAAACGACTTCGAGCCGATGTATGCCATCTCGGCCGGCAAGAGCAAAACTGTTAGCGACCTGAAGGCCGCCCTAAAAAACGCAGACGAGCTCTATCTCGCAACCGATGAAGACCGTGAGGGTGAGGCCATCGCTTGGCACCTGATGCAGGTGCTGAAGCCCAAGGTTCCGGTTAAGCGAATGGTTTTTCACGAAATTACCAAAGAGGCAATTCAGGCCGCGCTGAGCCACACCCGCGACATCGACGAAAACCTGGTGCAGGCGCAAGAGACCCGTCGTGTGGTCGACAGACTTTATGGCTACGAAGTGTCACCGGTGCTATGGCGCAAGATTAACCGCGGACTCAGCGCTGGTCGCGTGCAGTCGCCGGCGATGCGATTGGTTGTTGAACGCGAACGTGAACGCATGGCTTTCATCTCGGCGAGCTACTTCGACGTCAAGGCCGTTCTCGATTCTCAGGTCACGGGCGAACCAAACTTCGAAGCCAAGTTGCTGAGTCTCGATGGCAAGCGAATCGCAACCGGCGAAAGCTTTAACGATCTGGGTGTGCTCAAGAATGACGTTCGTGTTCTCACCCAGGCAGAAGCAACCTCACTCGCAGATCAAATGAAATCTTCGTCGGTCGACATCGAAGTTACTTCGGTCGAAGCAAAGCCTTCTACTCGTCGACCAGCAGCACCTTTTACAACTTCGACTCTTCAGCAAGAGGCATCACGCAAATTGCGCATGTCTGCGAAGCAGACCATGGATACCGCGCAGTCGCTCTATCAAGAGGGTCACATCACCTACATGCGAACTGATTCGCCAACGCTTTCTGCGCAGGCAATATCTGCGGCGCGAGCTCAGGCAGCAGAGATGTTCGGCAAAGATTTGGTTGCCGATGCACCTCGCATCTACACCGGCAAATCGAAGAACGCCCAAGAGGCGCACGAGGCAATTCGCCCAGCCGGAGAGGTGTTCAAGCGCCCATCCGAACTGTCCGGAGTGGTGTTTGGCAGGGCCTTTGAGCTCTATGACCTGATCTGGAAGCGAACTATTGCCTCGCAGATGCAAGATGCCAAGGTTTCGACCACCACCGCCCGCATAGCGGCTACCGGCCTCGAGGGTCACGGCCCGGCTGAGTTCACGTCATCTGGCACCGTGGTCACTTTCAAGGGTTTCATGGCCGCCTATGAAGAGAGCCAAGACGAGAGCCGCGAAGAAGACGATAGTGAAGAGCGCGAGTCGAAACTACCGAAGCTCGAGGTTGGTCAGAAGCTAAAGGCAATCGATGTTTTTGCCAAAGATCACCAGACTTCACCGCCACCGCGTTACACCGAAGCTAGTTTGGTTAAAGCGCTAGAAGAAGACGGCATCGGCCGCCCATCTACCTATGCATCGATTATGTCGACCATCATCGGAAAGGGCTATGTCACCAAGCGTGGTCAGGCTCTGGTTCCGGAGTGGATTGCTTTCACGATTACCCGTTTTCTTGAAGACAACTTCGAGCAACTTGTCGATTATGCATTCACCGCACAGATGGAAGAAGATCTAGACCTCATCGCTTCTGGTGATCTCGACCGAAGCACCTGGCTGCACCGTTTCTACTTTGGTGGCGAGGGCATCGAGGGTTTGCATGCGACTGTAGAAAACGTTGGCGATAGTGACCCGCGTGCGGTTAACTCAATCTTCATCGCAGAAAACATCACTTTGCGCACCGGCAAGTATGGCCCATACATCGAAACCATGGTTGAATCTGGCAGCGAAGGTGCAGACGAAAACGGTCGTCGCATCGTCAACATTCCCGAAGGCCTAGCGCCAGATGAGTTGACGGTTGAAAAAGCGCAAGAGCTCATCGATGCACCAATCATCAGCGACCGAATCATGGGGCAAGATCCTGACAGCGGCTTCGATATTCTCTTCAAGGATGGTCGCTATGGACCATACGTTTTGCTAGATGACCCGAAAGCTGAAAAACAGCGCACCGCTTCATTGTTTAAGTCGATGTCACCCGAGACCTTCACCTTTGAAGAGGCAGTCAAGCTACTTTCGCTTCCACGCGTGGTCGGAATCGACCCTGAGACCGAGAACGAGATCACAGCGCAGAACGGCAAGTTCGGCCCATATATGAAGAAGGGCACCGATTCGCGCTCGTTGGCAACCGAAGAAGAAATCTTTGGCATCACGCTCGAACAGGCTCTAGAGCTCTATAAGCAGCCGAAGTATGGCGGCCGCCGCACGGCGGCAACCCCGCTGAAGGAGTTTGGCGAAGACCCACTGTCAAAGCTCAACGTTGTGGCGAAGACCGGTCAGTTTGGTCTCTACATAACCGACGGAGTGGTTAACGCGACCGTGCCAAAAGAAGAGCCGCTCGACGAACTAACCCCAGATCGCGCATTCGAGCTTCTGATGATTCGTCGCGAGAAGCTCGGTGTCGAACCCGGTGAGGCTCCACCGAAGGCATCGCGCTCGCGCAAAATTGCAAGCTCGACTCGAGTCGTGAAAAAAGGCGCTACCCGAAAAAAGAAGGCATAGCGTGACGAAGGGCCTATTCATTTCTTTTGAGGGAATCGATGGTGTTGGTAAGTCGACTCAGCTCGATTTGCTGGTTCGATACTTTGAGGAACTTGGTCGTACGGTTTGTCGAACTCTCGAACCTGGCGGCACAGATTTGGGTCGCGAAATTCGTGAGTTACTTTTGCATCGCAAAGGCGAAGTTGCTCCCAGAGCAGAAGCACTCTTGTTTGCGGCAGACCGAGCACATCACGTTGCAACTCTGGTTCGCCCGGCATTAGAGCGTGGTGAAGTTGTTATCACAGATCGCTACCTCGATTCATCGGTGGCATATCAGGGCAGCGGTCGCGACCTCGGATTCGACCAGGTGCGAGACCTTTCGCTTTTTGCAGTTGACGGACTCTTGCCAGACCTAACCGTGTTGCTAGATCTTGATGCCGAGAAAGCAGCGGCGAGAAGAAGCAACACCGGCGCTGAACCAGATCGTCTCGAGCGAGCGAAGACCGAGTTCTTCGAAACGGCGCGAAAGTCTTATTTGGATATGGCTGCCGCAGAACCGTCACGTTGGTTGGTTTTAGATGCCGAGCAGAGCGTCGAAACCATGCAGGCAAAGATTCGTGAGCGCGTTCAGGGATTGCTCGGGTAATGCCAACCCCGATTTGGCGTGAACTCTTTGGGCAGGCAGACGCCATCGCTCAACTCGAACAAGCCGTAAAAACCCGTGACCAGGGCGTGCAGCACGCCTGGTTGATGACCGGTCCACCCGGCTCGGGTCGCTCGAATATGGCAGTTGCCTTTGCGGCAGCCCTGCTATGTGCCGACGGCGGTTGTGGCACCTGCCGCTCTTGCACCCTGGCCATGTCTGGCAACCATCCAGACATCGACGTTTTGACCACCGAGAAGGTCGGCATCTCTATTGAAGAGGTTCGCAACCTTGTGCTCAGCGCCCAAATGGGTGGTTCGATGGGTCGCTACCGAATCATGATTATTGAAGACGCTGATCGAATGGCCGAACGCTCGTCAAACGTTTTGCTGAAAGCACTCGAAGAACCACCGCCTGGCACCGTCTGGATCCTCTGCGCACCGAGCGAAGCAGACATGTTGCCGACAATTCGTTCTCGCGTACGTCGAATAACTCTGAAGACTCCTGCTGTTGAAGAGGTCGCTCAGTTGCTTGTTGAGCGCGACTCGATCGATCGAGCGCTTGCCATGACCGTTGCCGCAGAAGCGCAGAGTCACATCGGCATGGCGCGCAGGTTGGCGACCAGCGTCGATGCGCGTGGTCGACGTAAAGACACTCTCGTTGCGGCCCTCGACATAGATTCTGTGACCAATGCCATGTTTACGGCTGATCGCTGGATTGATCTTGCGAGAAGAGATGCAGAAGCGCTCACCACAGAGCGAGATTCTGAAGAACGCGAAGAACTCTTGAGAGTGCTTGGTGTTGAAGACACTTCAAAATTGCCTCCCTATGCGCGAGCCGATGTGAAGACCCTTGAGGAATCTCAGAAGCGCAGAGCAACAAGATCACTTCGCGATGGTCTAGATCGAATATTGGTTGACCTGCTTTCGCTCTATCGCGATGTCTTGATGCTTCAGCTTGTGGCAGAGGTGCCACTCGTGAATGAAGGGCTAAAGACACAGATCTCTTCGGTTGCCAATCGCTCGACCGCTCAGCAGAGTCTCGAGAAGCTTCGTCAAATCGAGTTGGCTCGAACGCGAATTGCGGCGAACGTCAAAGATCAGATGGTTCTCGAAGCCCTTGCTGTGAACCTGAGAACCAAGCCATGAACCTAAACTTGTTGCATCGAAAGGCAGTTGTGAGAGCAAACAAGGCAATCGCCACAGTCGCTAGTTTCGCCCTACTGCTAGCGGGGTGTGCAACCTTTGCGCCCACCGAATCGGCCGTCTCACAAGACATTCCGGCGGCTTTGAAAACCTTCTATACCCAGAGCGTCAACTGGAAGGACTGTGGCGAACAGCTCAAGTGCGCCACAATCAAGGTGCCAATCGATTACAGCAAACCGGCTTCGGGCTCAATCAACCTTTCGCTCAACTACTTGGCTTCAACTGGCACCGCCGACCTCGGCTGGCTGCTCGAGAACCCGGGTGGACCGGGTGGCTCGGGCATCGACTTCGTTGCCGGTGCCTCAGAGCAGGTTGCCAGTGTTGCTGTGCGCAAGCGCTACAACGTGGTGGGCTTCGACCCGCGCGGGGTTCAGCGCAGTGCACCGATTAAGTGCCTCAGCCCAAAAGCCACCGATGAGTTTCTCTATGGCACAACACCAGGCGCACCTGGTTCGGCAACCGAGATAGCTGCCCAGCGCAAGGCGATGAAGACCTACATAAACGCCTGCGTTAAGAACAGCGGAAAAATCTTCGGCTTCGTAGACACCGTCTCGGCTGCTCGTGATATGGACGTCATCCGTGCGGTGTTGGGTGAAGACAAACTCAACTTCATGGGCTTCTCTTATGGAACCTTTCTTGGAACAACTTATGCTTCTGTGTTTCCGCAGCGCGTCGGACGATTCGTTCTTGATGGCGCAATCGACCCGACAGTTAGCGACGAAGATCAGAGTTCAAACCAGCTAAAGGCGTTCGACCAAGCTCTAAAAAACTACTTGGATAACTGCCTCAAGATCGACAAGAAGTGCCCGTTCACCGGCGGCGTTGACGAGTCAATGGTAAGAATTACAAACTGGTACAAACAGCTCGAAACCAAACCGTTGCCAACTACGCTCGGCTCGCGCAAACTCACAATCGCTGGCGGCATTACGGGTTTGATCATGACTCTCTATAGCGACGACTATTGGCAATACACCACTGCTGCTTTTACAAACGCATTTGCTGGCGATGGCACAACGTTCCTGCAACTAGCCGACTTCTATAACGACAGGGAAGCCAACGGCACCTATGGCTCGAACCAACTAGAGGCCAATCTCGCGGTGTCTTGCCTCGATGGCAGATCAAACCCAAGTGCCGCGGCGATGAAAGCACAAAACACCAAGCTGCAGAAACTCAGCCCATTCTTTGGCCGCTACTGGCTAAACGGCGCACTCGGTTGTGGGCAATGGTCATACAAGATTGCGGCGAAGCCAAAGAGCTATGCGGCGAAGGGTTCTGCACCGATTATCGTGGTCGGTACTACGGGTGACCCAGCCACGCCATACTGGCAAGCTCAAAACCTGGCGAACAAGATTCTCGACAACGCGCAACTGGTTACTTTCAACGGCGAGGGCCATACGGCCTATGGTCGCTCGAATGAGTGTGTCGTAAAGAACATCGACGCCTATTTGATCGATGGCATTGTTCCGAGCTCAGATCCGAACTGCTAGGACCATGTCAATGCCGCAAAGACACCCCTCCTGCCCTGATTTGAGGCAATTCGCTACACTTGGCAAGTTGCGGCAAGCGCCTCAACAGGCCGCCTTAGCTCAGTTGGTAGAGCAGCTCCCTCGTAAAGAGCAGGTCTGGGGTTCAATTCCCCAAGGTGGCTCGTGATGAAAAAGATGGCTGTCAAGCCTGCGCAACTAGTTGCGCTGGGCTTCATGCTCGCAATTGCCGTAGGCACCAGCCTGCTCTCGCTACCCATCTCGCGAGCCGAAGGCGGCTTTAGCGGTGGCCTCGAAGCGCTCTTCACTGCAACATCGGCAGTAACCGTCACCGGCCTATCGACCGTCAATGTCGAAACCTTCTGGACCCCTTTTGGCCACCTGGTGATTCTCGGGTTGATCAAACTTGGTGGTTTCGGAATCATAACTTTCGCAACGCTGCTGGGAGTTTTGGTTTCTAGCCGATTCAGCTTGCGAAGTCGTGTCACCGCAGGCTCTGAATCGTCAACAGTTTCTGGCGGAAATGTTCGAAAGCTGCTCAAGCAAGTGCTTTTGGTGAGTGCTGCAATCGAACTTCTAGTCACGGCGATGCTCGCCATCAGGTTTATGACCTTTTACGGCTACTCTCTCGGTGATGCAGTGTGGCACGGTTTGTTTCACTCGGTTGCCGCATTCAATAACGCCGGCTTCTCGCTCTACAATTCCAACCTCATGAATTTTGCCGGTGACGCATATATTCAACTTCCAATTACGTTCGCAGTTGTTCTCGGTGGTCTCGGGTTTCCGGTTCTCTTCGAACTCGGTCGCAGACTCGGCAGAAGAGTAGAAAAGAACCGAGTGGGTGGAGTAATCGAATCAAAACTTCACTGGACTCTCACCACTCGAATTGTTCTCTGGGCCTCGGCCATTCTGATTGTTTTCGGTGCTCTTTACATTGGTTTCCTCGAGTGGGATAACCCGGCCACTCTCGGCCAATTTGACGTTGGAACAAAAATTCTGAACGCTTTCACGGCTTCGGTTTATCCGAGAACAGCTGGCTTTAACGCACTCGATATTTCCCAGCTGCATCCGGAAACCTGGCTCGGCATTGATTTGCTGATGTTTATCGGTGGTGGAAGTGCGTCAACAGCCGGTGGTATCAAAGTCACCACGGCAGCAATTTTAATCTTCATCGTTCTGACTGAGGTTAGAGGCGATACTGCCGTGAACGTAGGTCAACGTCGTCTGCCTCGATCGATTCAGCGACAGGCCCTAACCATTGTCTTGCTTTCGGCACTGGCCGTTGCTTCCTCTGTTTTTGTGCTTTCAATTTTGACCGACTTCACCACCGACCAACTGTTGTTTGAAGTTCTCTCGGCTTTCGCCACCGTGGGACTGACCACAGGCATCACCGACCAATTGCCTGATCTCGGCCAACTTTTGATCATCGCCCTGATGTTTACCGGTCGAATCGGAACTGTGGCGGTAGCATCAGCCTTGGCTGCAAGAATTAGGCACGCGCACTTCGAGTATCCAAAAGAGAGGCCCACAATTGGCTAAGAATGCAAAATCAGCAACGGCGAAGAAAGTCGCGGTTATCGGTTTAGGTAGATTTGGTTCGGCTTTAGCGCTCGAACTAATGGACACCGGAAAAGAAGTTCTGGGTATCGACTCAACCGACTCCGTCGTGCAGCAGTATGCGCCGCTTCTGACCCTGGTGGTCAAAGCAGACACAACCAACCGTGACGTTCTCGATGAACTGGGGATTGCAGACTTTGATCGAGTAGTGGTTGCTATCGGCGACGACATCGAATCAAGCATTTTGACCGCTTCGCTTCTGATCGAGATTGGCGTTAAAGAGGTCTGGGCTAAGGCAACCAGCGATTCACATGGTCGAATTCTTCACCAACTCGGTGTTCACCACGTTGTCTTCCCAGAAAAAGATATGGGCAAGCGAATTGCTCACCAGGTCGGTGGCGACCAGCTCGATTACGTAGAGATTGACGAAGGCTTTGTCATGGCTAAGACAGCTGCTGCCGATTCATTCGTGAACAAGAGTCTCTCGGATCTTGGCTTTCGCCCGAAATACAACGTCATTGTGGTTGCAACCAGCCACGGAGACGTTAAATACAAGGCGGCAACACCAGACACGATTATTAGCCATGGCGACTGGCTCATTGTGGCCGGGGCCAAGGATGCAATCGAAAAATTCTGCCAGGTTATTTAGCTAGGAACTGAGCCGATGGCGGCTCTGTAGCCCTGCACGGTTGAGCGCATGCCGATTCCGCAAACGCCAACCATTTGCCCTTCACGGTAGTAACCAAATACACAATCGTCTTCGATTTCTCCGTGAATGAGTTTGACTTCGTCGGCTAGCCCCAATAGCCCAAACGCCAGAATATGCATCTCAAACTGATCGCTCCAGAACGAAGGGGTCGGCGCAAATTTTTCGTCTAGAACCGCCGGCCAGTTCTCGGCTTCGTTCAGTTTGGCGGCGAGAACTTGGCCAACACGTTTGGCGGTGTCTGTGGGAATGTTCCAGTGCTCAACTCGGCGAGCAACATCGTCAAACATCGGGTTCGCAAATCGGGCAACGTCGCCGATGGCAAACACGTCTTCGCATGTGGTGCCGTCGGTCTTCACGGCTCGCATCGCGTTATCGGTTAGAACGCCATCGCTCAGGTCGAGGCCGCTGCCCTCAAGCCATTCGGTATTTGTGTCTGAACCGATTGCCTCGATAAAAACGTCACAGGCAACTTCTTCGCCTGAGTCGAGCAATACACCCGTAACTACACTTTCGCCGATCAAGTCGGTGATGGCGGTCTTCATTTTGAACCGAACGCCCTCGCCTTCGTGTCGACGCTGAATTTCTCGTGCGAGTTCGACGCCTAGTGGCCGAACAATCGGGTGCACGCCTGGGGCCACCACGGTGACTTCGCAGCCCAGTTTTCGAGCAGTGGCTGCAACTTCACAACCAATGAAACCAGCCCCGAGAATAACAACTCGAGCGCTCGGCACTAAGGCTGCGCGAAGCGCGATGGCGTCATCGAGAGTTCGCACGGCATGACGCCCAGCCAGCTCAGAGTTGATCACCTGCAGGCGCTTGGGGCGAAGTCCGGTTGCGATGATCAGCGCTGAGTAGGGGTGCACCTGACCCTTGGAGTCGGTCACCGTGCGGTGTTCGAGGTCTGCGCTCTCGGCTCTTGTGCCAAGCACCCAGTTCACATCTGCTGTTGCGGGACGCTGCGGAAAGGCTACGGCCTCATGGCTCACCTCGTTGGCGAGCACCTCTTTGCTGAGTGGTGGTCGGTTGTAGGGGGCGTGGGGTTCATCACCAATTGCGGTGATTGGGCCAAGGTAGCCGAATCGTCGAAGGGCTTCTGCTGCGCGCAATCCACCCATGGATGCGCCAACGATGACGACCGGCTTGGTCACGAGCTGCCTATCCGTGCTTAGAGAACGACTGGTTAGTCAACGATGAAGATGGCCTGCATCGGGCAGACATCGATTGCGGCCTCGACGTTTGCGCGTTCGCTCTCGTCCGCTTCTGCCGTGTATTCGAGCTTGTCGTCGTTGTTGAGCTTGAAGATGTTTGGTGCTTCAAAAACGCACTGGCCGTAGTGCTGGCACTTCGCCATATCTACATTGATCTTGATGGTCATTTACTTCTCCTCAACGGTTGACGGGTAAAGGTCTTTTGAAGGTGTGCGAATTCCGCGAAACTCCCAGTCGCCACCCATTGCTGTCGAGATAACTTCTTCGCTCTCGGTTGGCTGAGCACCGACATCGGTGCGAATAGGTGTCGGGCCCTCGACGATGTGGTTGGTAAGTTTGCCGAGGCCTTCGACCTCGACCTCGACGATGTCGCCCGGCTGAACCGGGCGAGAAAATGCTGGGGTGCCGCTAAACAAAATGTCACCTGGAACCAGAGTGATTGTGCGAGCGATGTCGGCAACCAGGTAGTGCATGTCCCACTCCATGTTGTCGGTGTTGTCTTCTTGCTTGACGACACCGTTGACCAACGTGCGAATGGTCTTGTTCTTAAAATTCCAGTCGGTGACTACTCCCGGACCAATCGGTGCGAGAGTGTCAGAGCCCTTCACGCGAAGCATCGAGCCGGCGTCGGTATCGCGAAAATCATGCAGGCCGTAGTCGTTACCAATTGTGTAGCCGGCGATGTATTCGCCAGCCTCGGCAGGTGAAATATTGCGGCAGGTCTTGCCAATTACGATGACGATCTCGCCCTCGTAATTTAGCCACTTGCAACCCATCGGGCGAACCACGGCTGCGTTGTGACTGTTCAGTGCAGTGAGCGGCTTCTGAAAGTAGGTCGGTGCGGCTGGCAGCTTGGTCATGAACTCTTTTGTGCGACTGTCGTAGTTCAGGTGCACCGCGATGATCTTGGTCGGCTCGACCGGTGGCAAGTGAACCGCGTCGGCGATGGCAACTCGACGACCGTCGCCGGCAACCAGGTGTTCGCCATCTCGGGTCACCTGGGTCGGGTAGCCGTCAAGCAGAATGCGTCTAAATTCAGCCACGGCTGTTCACCACGTCTTTTGGCAGCGGGAATCCGCCTTCTGGCTTAGGGAAGTAGACGTGAACCTGGCCGGTGCCAATCGAATTCTCGTATTCGCTATACATAACGCCCTTGGCGGTGTTGTTCTCTTCGCCGGTTGCGCCAGCCATCGCGAGCCAGTGATAGAAGTTTGCCTCTGGCTTGTACTTCTTGAAGTTCGGCATGTTGTCGAGAATAGCTTTGTGGTCGCCGGCCTTCATCCATTCGAGCACCTCGAGGTCGGCAGCATATGCCTCTGGGGTGAAGATGTGTTTCGGGTCGCTTGCCTCGTGCTTGCGAAGTTCGCGCAGTGGCCAGAATGTGTGTGACAAAGCACCAGATGCGA
>JAIOXI010000017.1:0-17704 GCA_021741685.1 Rhodoluna sp. | reverse complement strand
CCGAGTTGATTTCGCCACGAACCGAGGCGATTCGCGCCCAGTCGTTGTCGTTGAGGCTTCCCTTTCGCATGCTCTGCAGATAGATTCTCGATTCGGCCGAGAGCAGGCGCATGGCGATTTCGGCGCGTCCCATTTCTAGCGAGAAGAAGATAACGGGCTTGTTGTGCTTGATTGCTGCGTTTCGAGCTATGTCTAGGGCCAGGGTCGACTTTCCGACGGCTGGTCGGGCGGCCAAGATGATGAGCTGACCAGGGTGTAGTCCGTGGGTCATGTCGTCAAGCTCAGCAAAGCCGGTAGGCACGCCGACCATTTCGCCGCCACGTTTTTGGGCGATTTCCATTTGCTTGACCGCGTCTTCGATCGAGTCGAATAGCGGCACGTAGTCTTCGCCCGAACCCTGATTGCTAACTCCGTAAAGATCTGACTCCGCCTGATTTACCAGGTCGATGATGTCGCCCTCGGCCTTGTATCCCATCTGAGCGATCTTTGTGCCCACCTCAACGAGTCGGCGCAGAGTGGCCTTCTCTTGAACGATGTCCGCATAAAAGGCTGCGTTTGCCGCGGTCGGAACAATCGAAGTGAGTGTGTGAAGGTAGTCGGCTCCGCCGGCCTTGACCAGGTCACCGTTCTTAGTTAGCTGGTCGGTAACCGTGATTACATCGGTCGGTTCACCCTTGCTATAGAGCTCAAGAATTGCGTTGTAAATGATCTCGTGCTTTGGGGCGTAAAAGTCTGGACCTCTGACGGCATCGAACACTTCGGCGATGGCTTCTTGCGACAGAAGCATGCCACCCAGGGTGCACTGCTCGGCAAGGAGGTCATTTGGCAACATGCGCTGCTCGGTCGGACGACCTTGATCGGCCGATTGATTCGTAATCATCGTCATAAAAACCTCCAGCGGTGAATTCGATTGTATGTCTAGCATGGTCATCCGACATCAATGCACCAAAACGAGTTGTGCAGCAATCTGTGGATAAGTTCTTTGACACGCCTAATAACTTCTGCAAATCTGTTAGAAATTCTGTGGATAAGTTGTCTCAATCGGGCTACCTACCAACAAAACAGCGGAATCTGGCTTGTTAGCAAGAAAAAATCCAAAACCCTAAACCCGCCAATTAGGGTTGTGTATAACCTTCAACCAATGGGTCAGAATTATCCACTTACTAACAAGTTATCCACAGGTTTTTGAGCCTTAGAGTGCCTTTTCTACCCGTAGGTATCTCTTGGTCCTCGGCCGGGAACCGATCTTGGGCCCTTTTTCCAGCTTGGTGCGTCGGGGCCAAGCAGTTTAAGGCTTGAAATTTCAAGGTCTGGGTGTGCTTCGTTTACTTTTGCCAGCAAAACCGTGTGCATCAGTCGCAACTGGGTTGCCCAGGCGGTTGACTTACAGCGAATGGTCAAGACCCCGCCAACTAGGGTTTCGGGGTGAGAGTTGGCCGCGTTTTGCTCGCCGACCAACTCGGCCCAGCGATTGAACAGGTCGGCCTCAGCTAGCTGTGCTTCCCAGCGAAACTCCTTGAGCACGCCATCTAAGGTTTGACCGGCGGTCAGTGGGTCACGCCCGCGGTCGAAGGGCTTTGACTTGGCAGTTTTGGTCTTCTCTAGGATGCGTTTGGCATCTCGAGACAGGCGACCGGTAACGGCCTCGCGCATTCTGAAATAGAACTCCTGCGCAAAATCATTCGCCATCTGACACTTCACCCGCCTTCACGTTGAATACTCTAGCCCTCAGTTCAGACGGAACATCCTCGCCTACGGCCGCAGTGATCAGAACCTGCTCGTTCGTCGACACCAGCTCTGCCAGTCTCGACCTTCGGCCTGAATCTAGTTCGGCAAAAACATCGTCGAGAATCAGCACCGGGTCACCGCTTCGGGTTTCTGCCCTCAGCAGGTTAATCGAGGCCAGTCTGAGCGCCAAGGCAAAAGACCAGCTCTCGCCGTGGCTCGCATAGCCTTTGGCCGGCAGTTGTGAGAGTAGAAGAACCAGGTCGTCTCGGTGAGGGCCAACCATGGTTATGCCTCGCTCGAGTTCCTTCGATCGAACCGACTGCAGTTTGCCTCGATATAGCGCCTCTACTTCGACAGCGGAGACGTCGTCGATGTATTCGAGTGCCTCGGCGTCGTCATCTTCTGAGATAGTTGCCCCCATCAAAGAGCTCTTCATCAGAACGCGCGGTTCGTTGTTTGCGATTGCAATCGCCTGATAGGCCTCGGTCAACAGCGGGCGAAGTCTTTCAACCAATGCAACTCGAGCCGCAACGATTTCGCTGCCGAATTTCACCAGATTTTCATCCCAGGCATCGAGCGTACTCAGTGAGGTGCCCTTGGCTCCGGTTTGTCTTGCCGTTCGCAACAGGGTGTTTCTCTGTCTCAGCACACGCTCGTAGTCGGTGAAAACGCCAGCGAATCTCGGTGATACCTGAATCAAAAGCTCGTCGATGAAGTCGCGTCGATTCGACGGATCTTTCTTAACGATGTCTAAATCTTCTGGCGCGAAAGTTACCGTGTTCACATATCCCAGAATGTCTCGAGCGCGCGATGAGTTCGCCTTGTTAATGCGCGCGCGATTCGGCGTGTGACGATTGAGTTCGAGCTCTAACAGGGCGTCTCTCGAATCGTGATGTGCGAGAACACGGATGATGGCCTGGTCTATCTCGGGTTGCGCGTGACGAATGAGTGGCAGGTAACCCGAGACTCGGTGACTCGAAAGAGTCGAGAGATATCGAATGGCCTCAACCAGATTTGTTTTGCCTTGACCGTTTGGGCCGACAAACAGATTCACTCCGGGCTCGAGCGCAACCTCTGCGTTTTCATAGTTTCTAAAATTAGCGAGCGATAAATGCTTGATAAACATTTGTCACCGCCAATCGAGAACTAATCAACCGAAGTTGATTTTGAAGTTACTCTGCCTTCTTCACGGCGTGACCGCCGAACTGGTTGCGCAATGCAGCTACAGCCTTCATGGCCGGTGAGTCATCCTGGCGTGACGCGAAGCGTGCGAAAAGCGAAGCGGTAATCGCCGGCATTGGCACGGCATTCGCGATTGCCTCTTCGACAGTCCAGCGACCCTCACCGGAGTCATCAACATAGCCCTTGATCTGTTCTAGGTTTGGATCTTCTTTCAAAGCGCGAACGAGAAGGTCGAGCAACCATGAACGAACGACGGTTCCTCTTTGCCATGCAGCGAAAGTTCCGTGAACATCTTTGATGATGTCTTTCTTGGCGAGAAGCTCATAGCCTTCGGCGAAGGCCTGCATCATGCCGTACTCAATTCCGTTGTGCACCATCTTGGCGTAGTGACCGGCACCGACGTCACCGACATGCACGAATCCTTCTTCGCGTGAACCCTCTGGTCGAAGGGCATCGAAGATTGGCATTGCGCGATCTACGTTCTTCTTCTCGCCGCCGACCATAAGTCCATAGCCGTTTTCGAGGCCCCAGACACCACCAGAAACACCGCAGTCGAGATAAGCAATTCCGTGCTCGGCTAGTTCGGCAGCGTGGCGAATATCTTCGCTGAATCGTGAGTTGCCGCCCTCTATGATTAGGTCACCTTTTTCTAGGTGCTTAACAAGCTCGTTGATCACATCGTCGGTCGGCTGACCGTGCGGAACCATTACCCAAACGGTGCGCGGGGCTGGTAGCGCCTCAACTAAATCTTTGATTGAGTCAACGTCTGAAACGTCGCGTGAGCGCGCGTAGCCGGTTACTTCAATTCCATTGTTGCGAAGACGCTGGCGCATGTTGCCGCCCATTTTGCCAAGACCGATTAGTCCGATGTGAGTCATTTTGTTGCCTTTCGGTTTACTAGCGAACTAGCAGGTTTGGTTGCAGCAAGTAACGGTAGTTGTCTGCATCAGATTTTTCTTTTGCCGAGTGGCTAGTGATCAAAACCGGGCTTGGCTTGTTTGGGTTTTCGTGGTTTCTGGTGAAGCCGATTTTCACAAACTCGGTGTGAACACCGGCTAGGCCGTCGATCAAATACTGTGGCTTGAGTGAAAGGGTATTCTCTTCGCCGTTTAGTTCTGCGCTGATGCTCTCAGATGCCTCGGCAACTTCGTTGCCGATTGACTCGAGAGAAATCGTCGACTCACCGAATGTGTATTTGATTGGGTGATCGCGCTGCACGACCAGCATCACTCGTCTGGTTGATTCAAGCAAGTCCTGCTTCGAAACGACGGAATAGTTTTCTACCTCGGTCGAGAACATGGTCTTGATCGGAGGATAGTTTCCCTTGATCAACAAAGCTGTCACCGAACGGTTATTGGCCTGAAAAGCAACCATCTGGCGTTCTTCGTTGTTGATGATTGAAAGCGATACGTCGCCCTGATTTGCAAAAGTCTTTGCGACCTCTTGAAGGGTTTTTGACGGAACCAAAACGCTTGCGCCCTCGGCGCCCGGGTTTGCCTTCCATGCGACTTCGACAAGTGCCATTCTGTATTTGTCTGTCGCCAGCAACGAGAGTTCATCGCCGGTTGTCTCAATTTGAATTGCCGTGTAGATCGGCTGAACATCGTCTTTCATTGCAGCTGCGGCAGCCTGGTTGATTGCGGTTGCAAGTACGTCTCCGACAACTACGCCAGACACAACTGGAATCTCTGGCAGGGTCGGGTAGGCGGCGACATCCATGATTGGAAGGGCAAATTTGGTGGTTCCACAGGCCACGTGGACCTTGGTTCCCTCGAGTTTGAATTCGACAGGGGCATTCGGCAATTTGGTGGCGATATCGCTGAGTAGTCGACCGGGAACCAGTGTTCGGCCCGAGGTTTCTACCTGAGCGATGATTTCTACCTGAGCCGATACCTCGTGGTCGAAGACCGACAAGCGAACTGTGTTGGCATCTGCCTCGATCAGAATTCCACCGAGAACCGGGGTTGTGGTGCGTTGCGGCAGTAGTCGAACAGCGAAGGAAACAGCTTCACTTAGGACGTCGCGATTGACCTGAAATTTCAAGGATGGGCCTAACTTTTGAAAAGATGAGCGAGATTCGCTTCGGGTAATAATCTTGGCACAAAGAGCAGACAATCACTGACATTGCGCTTTGACGGATTACTTAAGGGTTATCGGATCTCTCTAAGTCTCTATTTAATTAACAACATTATTAACAGCTGTGGAAACTGTGAGTAAGCGCCTGTTCACCAGTATTCAAAAGGGAATAACAACGCTGTAAGTTGTTTACACAGCTGTTAGTAAATCTGGGGATAACGCGGTGCTTTGTGGAACTAAATGTGAGGGCTAACAAGTCTTGGCGGATAATCCACTAAAAACAGGGGTTATAAATAGTTATCCACAGGTTTAGGCACAGGCCAGAAAGTAGGTTTGAGGTCGCCTTAGCGGCCGGATTTGATCTTGTTGATGACCTCAGTCACCTGGTTGTAGAGCTCTCGGCGCTCTTTCATCTCGACACTGATTTTGTTGAAGGCATACAGAACCGTGGTGTGGTCTTTGCCACCGAAAATCTCACCGATTTTTGGCAGAGAAAGGCTGGTCATTGTGCGGCATAGGTACATGGCAATCTGCCGGGCCATTGCTATGGCAGAGGTGCGGGTCTTGCCGTAGAGCTCATCCGCGGAGATTTTGTAATAGGCCGAAACCGCATTCACGATCTCGACAGCCGTCACAACCGTGTCATCGCCAAGCGGAACCGTGTCTTTTAGAACCGTCTGAACCAACTGCATGTCAACCGCGTTGCGGTTCAGTGCAGCAAAGGCGGTAACACGAATCAGTGCACCCTCAAGCTCGCGAACGTTCGATGAGACACGGGTGGCCATGAATTCGAGAACATCCTCTGGAACCCTGACCTTTTCGTTTTCGGCCTTCTTGCGCAGAATGGCGATTCGAGTCTCAAGCTCAGGGGCGTGAATGTCGGTGCTCAGACCCGATTCGAAGCGGCTGGTGAGGCGTTCCTCAAAACCGGTGAGCATCTTTGGCGGCAAATCCGAGGTGATCACGATCTGCTTGTTGTGGTTGGCCAGGGTGTTGAAAGTGTGAAAGAAGGCCTCTTGGGTCTGGTCTTTGCCCTGCAAGAACTGGATATCGTCAATCAGCAGGATGTCTACCTCGCGGTATTCGGCCTGAAATGCGCTGGTGCGGTTGTTCTGAATGGCGTTGATGAAGTCGTTGGTGAACTCTTCGCTCGAAACATAGCGAACCTTAATTCTTGGATAAAGGCTCAGCGCGTAGTGGCCGATCGCGTGCAAGAGGTGGGTCTTGCCCAGCCCTGAGTTTCCGTAGATAAACAGCGGGTTGTAGGCCTTTGCCGGGGTTTCGGCCACTGCGAACGAGGCCGCGTGGGCAAATCGGTTCGAGGCTCCGGTGACGAAATTGTCAAAGTTGTACTTGGGGTTCAGTTTGTGGTCGTGCCCTCTGCCAGAAGACACCGAGGTGCTCAGATAGCTTGGAACCTCGACCGCCGAAGGCTCGTCGATTGGCTCTGAGTTGGTCAGCGCCGGTGCAATGTCTGGGTTTATGAAGATGGCGAAGTTGACGGCACCCTCGTTTTTCTCCACCTGGCTCAAGGCTTCTAGGATCGCCGGGCGCATGCGCTGATCCATCATCTGCCGGGTTAGATCGTTCGGCACCTCGATGTAGAGAGTTTCACCGAGCACTCCCTGGGGTTCGGCCAAAGCGAGAAAGCCCAGGATGTTTCTTTCGAGACGATCGTCTTTGCTAAGTCGAGCAACAATGTCTTGCCAGAGGGTTGAGATAGCTTCGGTTGCAGTCACGTCACCCTCCCGATTCCCTTTGATTTACTCGATGCGCCAACAGTTTTCCACAATTCAAAGGCCGTGTGGATAGCCTGTGGATAAGTTTTCCCCAACAATTTGGCCTGTGCAAAACTCAGCGAATTGAATTCTGTCGACAAAGTTGGATTAAAAGCAAATCGAAACGGAGTGTCGCGCAAAATTCTTTTTCGATCACTTAAAAATACTTTCGAAAACTTTGCTTAAAACTTGACCGAAACCTTGACTTTGCCCTAGATTTGACAGGTTGTCTGGCTTGGAATTGGCCGCAGCAACAAGTCGTCTTCGACACCAACGAGATTCCCAGAATTTTTCAATCGGAGAATTGTTTATGAGCAAGCGTACTTTTCAGCCAAACACCCGTCGCCGGGCAAAGACTCACGGATTCCGTGAGCGCATGAAGACCCGTGCCGGTCGCGCGATCTTGGCCGCACGTCGCCGCAAGGGCCGCACCGAGCTTTCGGCCTAGCCACTTGCTGGCTCGCGAGAACCGGCTTTTGAAAGCCGATGATTTTCGCTCGACCATGAAGCATGGTCGAAAGCTAGCCAGCGTCCACCTCGTCACTTACATCCATCGGGATAGCTCTCGAAGCGAAACCCGGTTCGGTTTCGTAGTGGCAAAATCGGTGGGAGGGGCGGTTATCCGCAACCTAGTGAAAAGAAGGCTCAGGGCAATTGCCAGAGAGTTTCTTCAAACACAACCTTCCGCCAAAGACCTTTCGATAGTGGTCAGGGTGCTCGAGGGAGCATCCAAGGCCAGTTTTGAAGAGTTGAAGTCAGAGCTTTTGGGTTCGGTCAACACCGCACTCAAGAAAATGACCGCATGACCTGGATTTTTCAGTTCGTCTGGTTGGCACCAAGAAACCTTCTGATCCTGTTTGTGAAGGGTTATCGCAAGGTAATCTCGCCGCTATACGGCGATGTTTGCCGCTATTACCCATCATGTTCGGCCTATGGGCTGGGGCAGTTTCAGCAGCGTGGCGTGGTTTATGGCTCGGCCCTCACGGCCTGGCGTATTCTTCGCTGCAATCCGTGGGCTCAAGGGGGAGTCGACCAGGTGAAGCCTGGCAGCGGGATGTTTCAGGTGACCGAAAAAGGTTTTGTTTTGCCGACGTCTAAGAAGGGTTAGTTATGGACATCATTGGTGCGATTCTTTGGCCAATTAAGTGGGCTATCGAGCTCATACTGGTTAGTTTTCACAGCCTCTTCGCCCTGGTTTTCGCCGATCCGCTAGGCGCCAATGCCGGTGCCGTGTGGGTCTTGTCGATCGTCGGCCTGGTGCTCGTGGTTCGCGCTGCACTTATCCCAGTGTTTGTGAAGCAGATTAAGAGCCAGCGCAACATGATCGTCATGCAGCCAGAGCTTGCCAAGCTGCAGAAAAAGTACAAGGGCAAGACTGACCGCGAGTCACGCGAGAAGTTTGCCGCCGAGCAGATGGCTCTATACAAGAAGACCGGCTCGAATCCGCTGAGTTCTTGCCTGCCGCTTTTGCTGCAGATGCCAATTTTCGGTGGACTTTTCTTGACCCTAAACGACGCCCAATACAAGAAGGCCGGCGTGGCTTTCATGACCGAAGATCTCGCTGTTTCATTCAGCGACGCGACTTTGTTCGGGGCCAAACTATCTGAAACCTTCCTCACCGCAAGCAACACCGCAGTGCAAATCATGGCGGCGGTGATGGTCATCATCATGACCGCGACCCAGTTCATCACCCAGCGCCAGATCATGACCAAGAACCAAAACCCCGACGTTCAGAACAGCCAATACATGCAGACGCAGAAGATTCTGCTCTATGTTTTCCCGGTCATATTCATGATCTCGGGAGTCTCTTTTCCGCTCGCCGTTATGTACTACTGGTTGACCTCGAACTTCTGGACCATGGGCCAGCAGTACCTGGTTATTCGCAACATGCCAACCCCGGGCTCACCAGCCGCGCGCGAGCGCGACGAGCGCCTGGCCAAGAAGGGCAAGCTCCCACAGAAGGCCGCCGAGACGGCAGTCGAAGAAGAACCTCCAGTTTCAACCCAGCGAACACAGCCCGAGGGCAAGAAGCGCGCTAAGAAAAAGAAGAAGTAGACATGACTGACGAAACCCTAAACGAAGCCCCAGAAGTCGAAGAAGTCGAGAGCGCCGAGGGAGACCAGCGCAAGCCGGCCGAGACTCCAAAGCAGC
The DNA here is from genome assembly GCA_021741685.1 of Rhodoluna sp. GTDB lineage: Bacteria > Actinomycetota > Actinomycetes > Actinomycetales > Microbacteriaceae > Rhodoluna. The sequence goes on along the minus strand of JAIOXI010000017.1, from coordinate 8,789 downwards.
TCGAAGAAGAGGGCGAGATTGCTGCCGACTACCTCGAGGAACTGCTGGACATCTATGACCTGGATGGCGACATCGAGATCGACGTGCGCCAAGGCCGCGCCTACCTTGAGATCACGGCAAATAACGACAGCAACCTGAAGTTGATTTCTAACCCAGAGACGGTCGAGGCCCTTCAGGAGCTCACCCGCCTTGCCGTTCAGGTCAAAACCAACTCGTTCAGTCGCCTAATTCTCGACGTTGGCGGCTCTCGCCAGACCCGTGTTGACGACCTGACTCGCATCGTAAACAAGCTGGTCGCCAAGGTACAAGACACTGGCGAGGCCATTCCGATGAAGCCGATGAGCTCATATGAGCGCAAAATCGTGCACGATTTGGTTAGCGAAGCTGGGCTCGTTTCTGAGTCTGAGGGCGAAGGCAAAGAGCGCCACATTGTCATAAAGCCTGCATAGTTTCACGTGAAACATTAGGGGCTCCAGATGGAGAATCTTGAGGGTGACTTCACCCCAGAAATTGAACCGGCAGCAGCCGAATCGATCTTTGGCGACCAAATCGGCAAGGCTCGCCTCTATTTCGAAGCTCTCGTGCGAGACGGCGATTTGCTTGGGCTACTAGGCCCCCGCGAAATGCCTAAACTCTGGACTCGACACATTCTGAACTCTGCTGTGGTGGCCGAGCTGGTTTCCGCGGGACAAACCGTGGCCGATGTGGGCTCTGGAGCCGGACTGCCCGGGATTCCGATGGCTTTGGTGCAACCCGAAGCCCAATTCACCCTAATTGAACCCATGGAACGCCGGTCAGACTGGCTAAAAGCCATAGTCCAAGACCTGGGGCTAAGCAACGTTCGAGTGCAGCGGGCCAGGGCAGAAGAAGTGGCAGAGGTTTTCGATATAGTTACGGCCAGGGCCGTCTCGGCTTTGCCCAACCTGTTGAGAATGTGCGTGCCAATGACCAAGCACGGCGGTGAGGTCATAGCGCTCAAGGGGTCAAAAGCCGCTGAAGAGATCCAAGAGGCAAAAAAGCTACAAAAGAAGTTGGGCATTGCCAGTTTCGAAATCGTGCGCGTTGGCAGCGAGTTTCTGACTGACCCCACTTTGGTTGTTCGAACTAAGTTAGTCTGATTTCAGAAACAGGAGACTCTTTGTCTAAAGATGCTAAATTCGAGGACACCTCGGTAACCGAAGCGACAGTTGTCGCCGGTTTGGGTTATCCTGCCGAGCGTAAAGAAGTCAGCCCAGAACCAACCGGCTGGATTGAACCACAAGCCGAAGACCAGAACTAGGGGAGATGTTTCACGTGAAACAAGAAGGCGAAAACCAAGACATCCTCGGTGGATTAATGGATACGCCCCTCGCACGCGAAATATCGCAAAACAACAGCAGACTCAGTCGGGTGCGGGAAGAGCGTCTTCCGAAGCCAGAAAAGACCCGAATTTTCACGATTTCCAACCAAAAGGGCGGTGTCGGAAAGACCACGACAGCCGTAAACATGGCTGCAGCCCTTGCCAGCAAAGGCCTTCGGGTTCTGGTCATCGACCTGGATCCCCAGGGAAACGCCTCGACTGCGCTAAACATCGATCACCGCGAAGGCACCCCGAGCATCTACGAGGTGCTTCTCGAGGGCACACCAATTGAAGATGTGGTGCAGATAAGCACCGAGGGGCCAGGTTTGACCTGTGTTCCAGCTACAATCGACCTAGCCCAGGCCGAACTCGAGCTGGTCTCGGTGGTTGCCAGAGAAACTCGCCTAAAGAACGCACTAGACCACTACATCAACACCTCGGTGACCCCTCCCGACTACGTGTTTATTGACTGCCCGCCTAGCCTCGGCCTGCTAACCGTAAACGCCTTTGCGGCAGCGACCGAGGTGCTGATACCCATTCAGTGTGAGTACTACGCTCTAGAGGGTCTCGCCCAACTGCGCAAAAATATTGGCCGAATCAAGCAATACCTGAACCCCACGCTCGAGATCTCGACCATTTTGCTCACCATGTATGACAGCCGCACCCGCCTGGCCGCCGATGTGGCCGCGGATGTGCGCACCCACTTTGGCGAGATCACCTTGAACACCGTGATTCCGCGATCGGTAAAGGTGTCTGAGGCCCCTTCTTACCAAAAGACCATAATCACCTACGACGGTAGCTCCTCGGGAGCCATCTCGTATCTTGAGGCAGCCAGCGAAATTGCTAACAGAGGAGCACAGAATGGCCGATAAAAAAGGTGGACTCGGGCGCGGCATTGGCGCTTTGATCCCGACGGCTCCGGCCGAGACATCTCGCCCAAGTGACATCTTCTTTGGTGGCGGCACACCCGCCAACACTCCATCGGGTGCACCCGACCTAATGCCTGTTCCCGGCATGACATTCAGGGAGTTAGACCTAGACGCCATCGTTCCCAACCACAATCAGCCTCGAACAGAGTTCAACCAGGCTGACATGGATGAACTGGTGCACTCGATTCGTGAATTTGGTGTCTTGCAGCCAATAGTTGTTCGTTCGTTGCCTAACGAAAACAATAAGTTCGAACTAATCATGGGCGAAAGACGCTGGAGGGCCTCGCGCCTAGCCGGCAAGACCACAATTCCGGTGGTTGTGCGCGAAACCGCAAACGAAAACATGTTGCGCGACGCTTTGCTTGAGAACCTGCATAGAAGTGACTTGAACCCGCTCGAAGAAGCGAGCGCATATCAGCAGCTGATGGCCGACTTTGGAATCACGCAAGACGCACTGTCTGCAAAAATCGGTCGCTCACGACCTCAGATCTCGAACACCATTCGTTTGCTAAACCTGCCAGGTGCCGTGCAGCTCAAAGTTGCCGGCGGTGCATTGAGCGCAGGTCAAGCCCGAGCCATTCTTGCCGCGAAGAGTGACGAGCGCATGCAGCACTGGGCAAACAAAGCGATCAACGAAAACTTAACTGTTCGTCAGCTCGAAGAACAGATCGCAATCGACACCGATGGCGTTGCAAAGAAGAAGGGCAAAACCAAAGCCGGTTCGAAAACTGCGGCTCTCGATGAACTTGCTCAGTTGCTAGGTGACGCGCTCGACACTCGCGCCAAAATCAAACTCGGAAAAAAGAATGGCGAAATCAAAATCGAATTCGCAACTATGGGTGACCTGTTCAGAATTCTTGACAAGTTCGGCATCAAGAGAAATCTCTAAAACAGTCTTAGCGAGTGCGCAGCGCCGCTTCTGCAATTGAGAGATAAACACTGCTAAGTGACGAACCCTCTGCTGTAATTGCCTGAGGCAACAACGAGGTCTCGGTCATGCCCGGGCAAACATTTGCTTCAAGAAACCAGACGACACCTTTTTTGTCAACGATTGCATCAATGCGTGACAGGTGACGAAGACCAAGAGCAACGTGCGCATCGAGTGCAACCTTTGCTGCACGCTCTGCAATCGCACGACTTATTCGCGCAGGAGCGTAGTAGTTAGTTTCACCTGCGGTGTATCTTTCCTGATAACCGAAACGACCAGACACCGGCTCGACCTCAACCACCGGAAGCGCAATCGGACCCGAGCCGAGATCGACAACGCTAATCGCAAGTTCGGTTCCATCAACAAACTTCTCGATGATCGCAACGTCACAATAAACATATGCGTCGACCATTGCGCGAGCTAGATCGTCTGCCTTCTTCACCACGGATACGCCCTGAGCGCTTCCGCTGCGGGCCGGTTTAACCACCAGCGGAAAACTGATTGTCTGTGTAATTGCTTTCAGCACGCCATCGGCATCGAGTTCGCGAAATGTTTCTTTTGGCAGAGTCACCGAAGCTGGAGTTTGAATGCCGGCGCGTGAAACCAGAACCTTGGCAATCGACTTATCCCAGGCGAGCCTCGCGCCATTAGCGGTTGCTCCAACAAAGGCAACTCCGGTGAGAGCGAGTATGTCGCGCAAAGCACCGTCTTCACCACCGGCGCCATGAAGGCATGGCCAGATTACGTCTGGCTTATCTTTCTTTATGTTCGATAGCAAGTTTTCGTCGGGCTCTCGAATTGTCACGTCGGCACCGGCTTCGAGCAGAGCGTCTGCGACTCGACGACCAGACTTAAGTGAGATGTCTCGCTCGTGCGAAATGCCGCCAGCCAAGATTTGAATCTTGAGCTTGTTCTTCGACTTACCCTTTGAAATCATTTCTGCCTACTTCTTCTTGCCGAACGTTTCAATTAGTTCGGTTTGCAAGTTGATCACGGTGGCCAAACGCTTGATGCCCAGTTTGATGCGTTCGGGGGTCGGATAGCTATAGCAAATTCTCAAGTGCTGCTGGCCGGTGCCGTCGCCAAAGAAAGCGGTGCCGGGTGTGTATGCGACAAGTTCTTTAACCGCGAGCGGAAGCATCGCCTTCGAATCGATTCCCTCGGGCAGAGTGACCCAGAGGTAGAAGCCACCGTCGGGTTTAGTGGTTCGCAAACTTGGTAGATACTCGTTCATCGCATCGAGTGCGGCGTCGCGGCGTTCGCGGTAAACCCCGCGGAATGTGTCAACCTGTTTTCTCCAGTCGGCGACAGATAGATACTCACTGATCATCATCTGAGAAAACATCGACGGGCAAAGAAGCGCAGACTCTTGAGCTAAGACAATCTTGTCGCGCAGTGCCGGCGGCGCTAACACGTAGCCGACTCTAAAACCGGGGGCAAGAATTTTTGAGAATGAGCCCAGGTAGATGACGTTGTCATCCATGCTTCGAAGAGCGTCTGGCACCGGCTTGTCGAAATAGAGCAGGCCGTATGGGTTGTCTTCGAGAATCAGAATGTGTTCGCGCTGACAGATCTCAATGATTTGTGGGCGACGTTCTTTTGCGAGCGTTACGCCCGACGGGTTAGCGAAATTTGGCACCAGGTAGAGAAACTTAATTCGCCGACCCTGAGCCTTCATTCTGTCGATGGCCTCTTGCAGGGCCACCGGCGAGATGCCGTCGTCGTCTGTGAAGACGTGCTCGATGTGAGCCTCGTAGTGCCTAAAGATTCCGATAGCGCCAACATAAGAAGGACCCTCGGCGAGAACCACGTCACCCTTGTCGAGAAACAGGCCGGCAACCAGATCCAGCGCGTGCTGAGAGCCGGTGGTAACAACCAAATCGTCGGGTGAGGCATGGATGCCCTCAATCGCCATGATGTCTCGCAGCTGTTCACGCAGTTCGGCATCGCCCTGGCCGCCGCCGTATTGAATGGCCAGATCGCCCTTCTTTGCCATCATCGACTCGTAAGCCTTGGCCAGCAGCTCTTTGGGCAGGGCCGAGACGTATGGCATGCCGCCGGCCAGCGAGACCACTTCGGGCCTCGAAACTACTGCGAAAAGAGCGCGAACCTCTGATACCGAAAGGGTGTGGGCACGCTCAGAATAGGAATCTAGCCAGCCGTCAAAATTATTGCTGCGGGTGGGACTTGTTTCTGGCATCGACCTAGCGTAGCCACTGAGCTAGGTCTTGCTCAAGCGCAAACTTAGGCTTGGCACCGACCATAGCTTTGACCAACTGACCACCCTCGAAGACCTGCAGAGCAGGAATTCCGGTGACGCCATACTGCTGGGCAAGGCCCGGCTCTTCGTCAACGTTTACCTTGACGATCTCGATCTTGTCACCGTATTCGGCCGATAGCTGGTCGAGAATTGGCGAAACCTGGCGGCATGGTCCACACCACTCGGCCCAGAAGTCAACCAACACCGGCTTGGCATTGTCGAGCACATCTGCTTGAAAGCTTGCGGTGGTTACATTCTTTGCCATTTTTATCCTCGATCTCTTGTGAAGCGTGTTTTTAAACTTGTTTTTAAACCTAGTGGTCGGCTAGGTAGTGTTCTGCATCTAGGGCCGCGACACAACCGGATCCGGCGGCTGTGATTGCCTGACGGTAGGTTGGGTCGATTACATCGCCACAGGCAAATACACCCGGCAGGCTGGTGAGTGAGGTTCGACCCTCAACCCGGATGAATTTCTCGCCGGTGAGTTCGAGTTGGTTCTCAACCAACCAGACGCGCGGGTCAGAGCCGATTGCGATGAATAGCCCGTCGACGGCCAGTTCGCTGACAGATCCGTCAACCGTGTTCTTAAGCTTCACGCCGGTTAGGTTAGGTGACCCCAGAAGCTCTTCGACAGCAGAGTTATAGACAATCTCGATTTTCGGGTTGTTCATGACGCGCTCTTGCATGGTCTTCGATGCCTTAAACGAATCGCGTCGGTGAATCAGATAGACCTTGCTTCCGAAGCGACTCAAGAACATGGCTTCTTCCATGGCCGAATCTCCTCCGCCGACGACCGCGATGAGTTTCTCTCTGAAGAAGAAGCCGTCGCAAGTGGCACACCACGAGACACCGTGGCCGCTGAGTTCTTTTTCTCTTGGCAAACCGAGTTCGCGGTAGGCGGCTCCGGTTGCCAAAATCACTGTCTTGGCCTCGAAGGTCTGGCCAGCTCCGGTTTTCACAATCTTGATGTCGCCCTTGAGGTCAATCTCGACGACGTCATCCAAGAGAATTTCGGTGCCGAAGCGCTCGGCCTGGGCCTGCATGTTGGCCATCAGGTCAGGGCCCATCAGGCCATCTGGAAAGCCCGGAAAGTTTTCGACATCGGTGGTCTTCATTAGTTCGCCACCGGCTTCTACCGAAGAAGCGATCATGAGCGGCTTTAGCCCCGCGCGAGCGGTATAGATGGCCGCGGTGTAGCCGGCCGGCCCAGAACCGATGATGATTACGTCGCGCAAGAGATCTCCTTGAATTGGGCGATTGCCCTTAGATAAAGCCAATTTTAGCGGCGCAGTATTCCCATAGCCTTCGCCACCGCACCCTCGATCTCACGAACGCGCAAAAGCTTGAGCAACAGCAGGTAAACGGTCAGCATCGCCAGGCCAACCAGAACGTCTGCGACCAGAGAGTTGAGAATCGTCTTCATGGCGAACGCGCCCTCGCCGGTTCCTCCGAGCAGCTCGAGAGTGCCCCAACCGGCTAGCCCGGCAATCGCGGCAACCAAAGTGAATTTGATAGTGCTCGAAGCAATCTTGTGCTTACCGAGTGAACCGATGCGTCGACGCAAGAACAGGTAGGCGACAATCGCCTGAATCGAAACCGTCACGCTGGTCACCAATGAAAGTGAAACCACCAACCACTCGCGCGAAACCAAAACCGACATCGTTATCGAACCGGCGATGTGCAGCGCTATCTGAACGCAGGTGAAAATGAAAGGTGTTCGGGTGTCTTCGAGTGCATAAAAAGCACGTTGCATCATGAAGACGAAACTGAATGGCAACAGACCAATCATCAGAGCGATTAGAACGTTTGCCAGAGCGACCGTGCCAACGTACTCGCCAATGAAAATTCGTGACACCGGATAGGCAAGCACAATTAGCAGTGCGCTCGCAAAGACCGAGATAAGTGAAATGGTTCGCAATCCCTGAGCCAGATCTGCCTTCAACAAGTCGGTGCGATTTTCTTGAACGTGCGCAGACATTTTTGTGAAGTAAGCGGTTGCAATCGAAACCGTTGCGACGCTATGCGGCAGCATAAAAATTAGCCAAGCGATTGCCGCTGCCGCAACCGATGCGACCGCGATCGAATCGCTGCGCGCGCTAACCGCGGTCGATGCAACCACTGTTTGAACCAGCCCACCGATTTGCGTAGCGACGACCATTCCTAAAGACCAAGAAGCCGCCTTGAGCGCCGGGCGCAAACCAAAGCCCCTCCACTTGAAGTTGAGCGACAACTTCATGCCGATGCGCTTCCAGGCAACAAAGAGAATCAACGATTGCGCAATAACGCCTAGCGTGGCCGTTCCGGCTATCCATGAAATCTGTGACTGCGACCAAGATGCAACGCTCTGCTCACCGGTTGGGTCGGTGCCGAAAACCATGACGTAACCAACCAGACCGATTAGCGCCACCACATTGTTTAATACCGGCGCCCACATGAAAGGGCCGAACGCACTGCGCGCATTCAGAACTTCGCCGAGCAATGAGTAGAGACCATAGAAGAAAAGCTGCGGCAAACACCAGTAGGCGAAGGCCGTGGCAAGAGCGAGTTGCTCGCTGCTCCAGCCGCTCGTGTAGAGCGAAACCAAGAACGGTGCGGCCAGGGTCGTGATGACAGTGGTGAAGAAAAACACCGTGATTATGAAGGTCAACAGCTTGTCGATATAACCCTTGCCGCCGTCGAGGTGGGCCCTAGCCCGCACAATCTGGGGCACGAGCACTGCCTGAAGCACTCCTCCGACGATGATCGCATAGACGTTATTTGGCAACTGGTTGGCGACACCAAAGGCGTCGGCTGCGTTGGTGGTAACACCGATAACCATCGCGAGCATCACCGACCTAGCGAAACCCAGAATTCTCGAGATGACGGTGCCGCTGGCCATTACCAGCGAAGACCTAACCACGCTCAATCGGTTACTCGATTCTTGCGACGCTTGGCCAGAGTTCGAACCAGACCCAGCGTTGTCAAAACAGAAACCATCGCGGTGAAGGCAACGATGATGTTGGTCTCGACATCGGCATTGACATTTACTTTTATGAACGCCTGTTCATTAAGTCGAACGCCAGAAAAACTCTCGAGCCAAACAACAAGGTCTACCCTGCCAACGCCGGTTGCTTGAACCGGAAGTTTTGCCGTCACCGTGGTTAGCCCCGGAATCTTCACTTCGATTGCCGCCGGTATTACGAGTCGGCCGTTGGTTGCAATCGCGTGCATGTGCACGGTCACGTCTTCGGCATAATCGTTTTGAATTCGCACCGGAATGTTTGAAGAGGTGGCAAGCAGATTGATTGCCGAGCCTGGCACGAAGTGCACCCTCGGATAGTCGGTCGGTATTGC
>JAIOXI010000016.1:0-17983 GCA_021741685.1 Rhodoluna sp. | reverse complement strand
ATTCAGATCGAGTCACCGATCGCAGGCTTCTTCTTGTGGGCGGGTGTTGCCGGGCTCAGCGACAACGGCCTCTATTACGACACCGTCATGATGACCTTTCAGGTTTCTGGGCAGGGCGCTTCCGAGGTGGCCAGCCTGATGACGATTGCCATGGCCATTGCCCTGGCAATCACGGCCTTCTTGGCTTGGCAGGCCGCCCGAGCAGGTGCCAGCTATCGGTTGATCATGCCGGTTGCCGTGTTTACGGCAACTCTCGACCTCATCGTCTTCAACAAGGTCGGCTCGCCTCAGTTTGTTACCTGGCTGGCGGTTCCGGCAATTCTCGGTATTCTGTTCGCCGCTCCCAAGTGGCGATTGCCGGTATTCGCGGTGATTGCAATCGCCCTGCTAACCAATTTGGTCTATCCGGTGTTTTACGAGGAGCTTCTGAAGTTGAATCCGGCGGCTCTATCTTTGGTTTCGGCCCGAAACTTGCTCTACATCGCCCTGCTGGTTTGGGCGAACCTTCGACTGTCTGCTCTCGGCAAACGAGAAAAGTTGCCGGCTCTCTAACTCTCGAGCAGTTGTTGCAACAGCGGTCCTACGGTTTCACGTTCAATCAAAAAGCCATCGTGGCCATAAGCCGATTCGACAACGTGCAGTTTGTTGCCAACCAAATTCGATTTGATTCCTTCGGCGATAACGCGCTGGCCTTCAATCGGAAACAGTCTGTCGCTCGAGATGCCAACGACCAAAACCGATGCGGTGATTTTGGCAAGTGCCGCAGCTATCGATTCGCGACCGCGAGAAATGTCGTGCGAGTTCATCGCGTTCACAAGGGTGATATAAGAATTGGCGTCGAAGCGTCTGGTGAATTTGTTGCCGTGAAAATCTAGGTAGCTTTCGACAGCAAAGCGCCCCGAGCCACCGAGCGGATTAACGTTTGATTGCCAGGTTCGTTCGAATCGTTCGTTTAGTTCGCTAGGCGATCGATAGTTGAGCAGCGCCATTCTTCTGGCGAGTGCCAAACCTCGGTGCGGGCCGAAGCCCGGTTTGGCATCGTAGTAGTGTCCCTGGTTGAAAGCTGGGTCTGTCATCACAGCTTCGACCTGAACCGAGTTCAAGGCGATATGGTCTGCCGAAGAAACGGGGGGAGCGGCTAGCACCGCAAGTCGTTCAACCGAATCGGGATACTCGATTGCCCACTCGAGCGCCTGCATTCCACCCATAGAGCCGCCGATAACCGCTGCCCAGTGGCTAACACCGATTTGCTCGGCAAACTGTTTTTGGGCGTTGACCTGATCGCGAATCGTGATGAATTCAAAGTTCGAACCGTATTCGATTCCATTGCTTGCCAGCGAAGCCGGGCCGGTCGAACCCTGACAGCCGCCCAACATGTTTGGTGAGAGTACCCACCACTTGTCGGTGTCGATAGCCAAGCCCGGGCCAATTATGCCGTTCCACCAGCCCTCGGTTGGATGTGACTTTGAGGCCGGCCCGGTTGCGTGCGAGTCTCCGGTCAGGGCGTGCAACACCAGAACAGCGTTGCTTTTGTCGGCGTTCGGTTCGCCCCAGGTCTCAAATGCGATTCTCGCCGAAGCGAGTTCACGCCCGTTTTCGAGCTTCAGGTTTGTGATTGGAGCAAACTGGCGGTCTCCAGAAGGGTCGCCATCGCGCCACGCCCCTGTTGCCGGTGGGCGACCGATTAGCTGGCGACTCAGCTCTTCTGTGATGAAGGCTGAAGCAACCGAGTCTTCAGAGCTTTGAAATTCCATAGACGGCAATTCTCTCGCAAGTCATGCGAATTGCGTAATGGCCGGCAATGGTGGCCGGGGTAATGGTTGGTAACTTAAGCGGCTGGCTCGCCGAGGTGATCGAAAGCCAGTGCAGCGAGAAGTGCTGCTCCATCGGCTAGAACGGTGTCATCAAACTCGGCCTTGTTCGAGTGGTTAACCGGTGCGGTCATGAAGTCAACGCCTGGCTTGTGAGCACCATAGAAGATGAACGCGCCACCTAGTTCTTCGATTATCGAAGCCATGTCTTCGCCACCCGCCATCGGTGTTGGCATATCGAAGTAGCGCTGAGGTCCAAAGGTGTCTTTGACAACCCGCTCAATACGAGCAACCGCATCGACCTCGTTGATGAGCACCTTGGTTGCGTTGCTGAACTCGTGTTCGATTTTCACACCGTATGACTTTGCGATTCCGTCTAGGTAGTCGGCCACGACAACGCGAACCTTTGCAAAGTGTTCGCGCGAGAATGTGCGCACGGTTGCGCCGAAAGAAGCTGTCTCAGGAATCACGTTTGTAGTGTGAGTGTCGCCGGCTTCGAGCCAACCAACATTGATAATTACTGGATCGAAGGCATTCAACTTTTTGTTTAGGAAAGTCTGCAAACCAGAGATGGCCTCAACCAGCGGAGTGATTGGGTCGTTGCCCATCCATGGTGAAGAACCGTGGCCGCCGGCCCCGTGAACTTTGACAATCAAATCGCCGGCGCTTGCCATCATGGTGCCGGGTCTCGAAGCGAAAACACGGTTGGGAAGCATCGCGCTGAACACGTGAATTCCATAGGCGGCAATCGGCTTGTTGCCGCTGACCAGATGCGCGCCCTCTTCGAGCATCACGCCCGCGCCATCGTGGCCCTCTTCGCCCGGCTGAAACCAAACCACAACATCACCGTGAAGTTTGTCTTTGTGAGTCGCAATCAGGTGAGCTGCGCCGATACCCATTGCCATATGCAGGTCGTGTCCGCAGGCATGCATGTAGCCGTTGGTCGACTTGAAGTCTTCAGAGGTGTCCTCTTGCACGGCGAGCGCATCCATGTCTGCACGAAGCAAGACGGTGGGGCCGGGGTGTGCGCCTTTTATGAGCAGCGCGATGCTGTTGAGATTCTTGCCAAGCGTGATTTCGCCGATACCCTTTATCGAACCGAGAATGCGCTCCTGGGTCTTCGGCAGTTCGAGTGCGAACTCGGGAATCTGATGCAGATCGCGGCGAATGCCCTGCAGGGTTTCGAGGTAGGTTGCTGCCTCGGCGACGAGTGCTTTGTGGTCCACGCTGACTCCTTTTGCTGGTCTCTGGCTATTCTGGCACGCCTAGGCTTGACCCATGTTCTACGAGCAGATGCATCCCAGTTGGCAGCAGGCACTTGCCGGCCAGCACGATTTGCTCGATCAGATCGAGGCGAATGTGAGCACGGATGCCGCCGTGGCTCCAGCGTTGCCGATGGTCATGCGGGCGTTCGAACAACCCGTTGATTCGGTTCGCGTGCTGTTAGTTGGGCAAGACCCTTATCCGGGGCCGGGTCACGCACTTGGCCTTTCGTTTGCAGTTGCGCCCGAGGTTAGCCCGCTGCCGAGAAGCTTGCAGAACATGATGCGCGAATTGCGCGATGACCTTGGCAAAGACGTTTCGAATGGCGGCGATCTGCAGCGTTGGTCGAGCCAGGGCGTAATGTTGCTGAATCGCCACCTGACTACTTCTTCTGGCACATCGGCCGCCCACTTCGACGCCGGCTGGGCAAGGTTCACCGATGCGGCAATCTCGGTTCTGAATCGCGCTCGCGGCAGAAAACTGGTTGCGATTTTGTGGGGCAACGAAGCCATTGCGCTGCAACGGTTGCTGGCCGATGTCCAGGTTGTTTCGAGTGCGCATCCGAGCCCACTTTCGGCCCGTCGCGGTTTCTTCGGCTCGAAGCCTTATTCGAAAACCAATGAAGCCCTTAAGTTCGTCGGCGAACAGCCGATAGATTGGTCTTGTTAAATGTCGTTCGAATAAAGGATTCTCGATGGCTCTCGACTCTGAATCGCGCTGGAGGCTTGTTCGCAAGCTTCGCGCAAAGGGCGAAGAGCAAAAGCGCCCGACCGAGGTTAGCATTCGTGCCGCACTCGTTGACGACCTTGTTTCGGTAACCGAGATTTACAACTACTACATCGCAAACAGCGTTGTAACTTTTGACCTCGAAGCCATGACCAACGCCGATTGGGAAACCAAGTTTCACTGGATTCAGGGTCTTGGTTTGCCGTTCATCGTTGCCGAAACCGACTCGAAGCAAATTCTCGGATTCGCCTATGTTGCACCGTGGCGTCAAAAGGCGGCTTACCGTCGCACGGTTGAGAACAGCATCTACCTTCGTCCTGCGGCAACCGGCAAACGGGTGGGCACCAAACTTCTTCAGGAGCTAATCGATCAGAGCAAAGCTGCCGGGGTCAAAGAGATAGTTGCCGTCATCTCAGACAAGGGTGCTGAGTCGTCGATTGCCCTGCACGAGAGCTTCGGATTCAAGCACCAGGGGCACCTCGGAAAGGTCGGTTTCAAGTTCGGCCGCTGGCTCGGCACCGTCTTGATGCAGAAGAGCATCTAACCTCAGGTTTTTCACAGAACCCACGCTTAGGCTTGCCCTATGAAGCGTTTTCGTGGGGTAGCCGCTTTGCTACTTGCCTTAGTCTCGTCAATCGGGCTAATCGCACCCGCCACCGCTAGCCAGTCAAACTCAGAAATCGTTGAAACAGGCACCGCCGCCGGCCTAATCATCAAGTACCGCGAAGGCGTCGACACGGTTGCTGCTGATGGTCTAGCCACCGGCTCGAATGCCGCAAAAGTAGCCCTCACCTTCGGACACGCGCTCGGCGACAATCTATACACCGCAGACTTTTCCGATAACCTTCCGATTGCCCGTGCTCGCGATATCGCCGAAGCGATTGAGCAAGACCCTCGCGTCGAATTCGTTTCAATAAATCACAACTTTTCTGCTGCCAGTCTCAGCGTCGGCGGCAGCAAAGCTTTGGCTGCAATCAAGGCGGCCTCGGCTGTGCAGTCGCTCAAGGCGGTCGATGCTTTCAACAAGGCCACCCCGACGACTGCAAGCGTTCGACTAACCTGGAAGGCTCCGAAGAGTCTTTTTGGGGCGAAGGTCACGGGTTACATCGTCGAATACTCTTCGACGAACGGAACCAGTTGGACAGCAATCAAGCGCGGCACAGCACTGAGTTACACCATGAACACAGCGCTCGAAGCCGGAACCAAATACTCTTTTCGCGTAAAAGCGGTCACCACTCTTAAGACTGCGTCTAAAGCCGGGACCGCGTCGGCCGTTGTCACATTGCGCCCAACCACAGCTCCGCAGGCACCGATCCTTGCAGGTGGCAATGTGGTCACCAGCGTGCTGAACCCGTCATGGATTCAGCAGAGCCTTGCTCAGCAGGGTGGTTTGCCAGTGACGTATTTGGCAACCGCAACGGCCGAAGGTCTGCCAAGCGCAACTTGCACAACGATTTCAAATACTTGTGCCTTCACCGGTTTGTCGGCAGGCGTTAATTACAAACTTGCGCTGGTTGCAACCAATACCCGTGGCTCAACCAGCGCGGTTACCGAATTCAAACCGGCCGACGAGTACTACTCGAGCCAGTGGCACCTCTTTGCCGAATACGGAATCAACTTGCCGGCGGCCTGGAACTATACGCGCGGCAGCAAGTCGGTTGTGGTTGCAGTTCTAGACAGCGGAATAACTTCGCACCCAGATCTCGACTCTCAGCTGGTGTCTGGCTACGACTTCGTGAGCAACAAAGTGCGATCTAATGATGGCGATGGTTGGGATGCCGACCCGTCAGATCCGGGCGATTACTATACCGATGCACGCGGCAACTTTGTCGAGAGTTCTTGGCACGGAACCCACGTCGCCGGAATCATTGCCGCAGCCTCGAACACAATCGGCATCACGGGAGTTGCGCCGAATGTTTTGATTCAACCGGTTCGCGCAATGGGCTCTGACGGCGGAACTTCGGCTGACCTAATTGCCGCAATCAACTGGGCGGCCGGGTTGTCTGTTCCCGGTGTGCCAATCAATCCGACGCCAGCCAAAGTAATCAACATGTCGATGGGAACCTCGGGCGTATCAATTTGTGACGACTTCGCCAGCGGTGGTCGTTTGGGCAGCACCGGTCAAGCGCTCAAGGCTGCCAAGGCCGCAGGCGTGACCTCGATTTCGGCAGCTGGCAATTTCAACACGGATGCCCGCTTCTCTTATCCGGGCAACTGTTTTCCAACCATCAACGTTGGAGCAACCGGTTTTAGTGGTGACCGCGCTTGGTACTCGAACTACACGATGCCAAACGCTCAGGGCGTAGGTGTTGATATTTCTGCTCCGGGTGGCGACGATCGCGATCAGTCGCAGACGCCAGCCAAAACCGAAGGTCAGGTGCTCTCAACTTTCAACGATGGTCAATCAAAGCCGGGCAGTGCCACCTATGCAATCGAAGAGGGAACCTCTATGGCCGCACCAGTGGTTTCGGGCATAGTTGCTTTGCTCTATTCGATCAAGCCGACTATAACTTTTGACGAAGCCTGGGCAATCTTGAGCAAAACCGTGAAACCGTTCAAACCTGGCGGGCAGTGCGCAACATCGACCACCGGAATGTGTGGAATCGGAATTGTGAATGCCGGGGGCGCAGTAGAGCTTTTGCTATCGCAAAAGTAAGAAGTTAAGCAAAAAACCGGTTGTCACTGACAACCGGTTTTTTCGTTGGTGCGGGAGAGGGGACTTGAACCCCTACACCTCGCGGCGCTGGAACCTAAATCCAGTGCGTCTGCCAATTTCGCCACTCCCGCAACCTGACTATCCTAATCGAAAACTGGGGCTGTGGAAAAGTCGGGCAGTGAAACTCCTCTTCTGCGAACTTAGCGAGCGGGAGGGCAACAAATGACGACAACTCAAGGTGATGTGACTTCTGTGGCTAGGCAATTGGCCACACAACTATCTTCCTCTGAAGCTCTGGATCGGGCAGTCGACGAGATTAGCCAGAGAAATGGGCTAAATCTCTTCGGGCATCAAGAACTTGCAGGGCAGGCAAGGCGAAAGGTTTTCGGTTTCGGCATTTTGCAACCATATATTGACGACGAGACCGTTGAAGAGATTTGGATCAACCGGCCGAACGAGATTTTCGTCTCTAGAGCTGGATTGTCAGAGCGAATATTTTTGTCGCTCAGCCATGAAGACATCAGCTCGCTGGTTGAGCGCATGCTGAGGCACTCGGGGCGTCGTTTAGATAGGTCATCTCCGTTTGTTGATGCCGCTCTTGCCGACGGTTCGCGGTTACACGTCATCATTCCAGACATAGCGCGTGAACACTGGTCGGTGAATGTCAGAAAGTTTCCGAAGCAAATCTGGAGGCTTTCAAACCTGGTTGAGAAAAGCGTGATGACGCTTCAGCAGGCAAGGTTTCTTGCAGGCCAAGTCCGCGCCAAAAGAAACGTTCTTGTTTCAGGAGCTACCCAGGCCGGTAAAACAACTCTTCTGTGCGCGCTGATTGCGGAATGCAATCCCGCCAAGAGGTTGGTGACGGTTGAAGAGACCTTTGAGATACGTGCCTTGAATTTTGACTGGGTTGCACTACAGACTCGACAGGCAAATCTTGAGGGGCGAGGTGAGGTAACGCTGCGCCGTTTAGTTAAGGAGAGTTTAAGAATGCGTCCAGAGCTTTTGGTGGTGGGCGAAGTTCGAGAAGCCGAAAGCCTTGACATGCTGATTGCGATGAATTCCGGCCTTCCGGGGTTGTGCACAATTCACGCAAACTCTGCCGCAGAAGCGATACAAAAACTCTGCACTTTGCCCCTGCTTGCCGGCGCGAATATCTCTGCAGAGTTTGTTAAGGCAACTGTGGCAGATTGCATAGACATAGTCGTGCACTGCGAAATGCTTGAGAACGGGCAACGCAGGGTCAGTCAGATAGCCGCCGTCGAACGAGTGGCTGGCTCGGGCGAGGTTCGAGTGAACCTTATCGATATGGGCAAGAGTGACTAGCTGGCTGAGACAGAGGCTTGAGCAGGCTGGTCTGGCAGATTCAGCGAAGTTTAAGTTCATCTTGTGTCTGCTGCCGATTGTGATCTTCGTAGTTGTCCAGGATCTCTTCGAAATCTGGCTACTCAGTCTCTCTGCGTCAGTGGCAACAGTCGCGTTAGAGCTGGAGTATTTGAACGTCAAAGCTCGAAGCAGGGGGCGTTTGATTCAAGTGGAGTGGCCAACGGTTCTCGAATCTCTCGAGTCGGCTGCCCAAAGTTCAATCTCTTTGCTCGATTCGATGCGTGACCTTGGCGAATCTACGAATCTTCTCGTGGCCAGTGACTTCGCTTTTGCCTGCGACCTTTGTGACCGGGGCGTCAGCCTAGACACCGCTCTCACGCAACTAAAGCCCAGGTTCGGCTTAGCAATGTGTGACTCGACGATTGAGACACTCAGGGTGGTAAATGATTCGGGCGGCGCAGGATTCGTTGCAGCCTTGCGGCAACAGGCGAAATCCATTCGTGATGACAGCGCTTTGTTTCAGCAGATTGCCGCAAAGCAAGGATGGGTTCGGGGAACAGCAAAGGTGGCGGTTGCCGCTCCTTGGCTGATCGTAATTCTCTTAGCGACTCGAAACGAGAACGCACAGGCCTATTCGTCGGTGCAGGGTTCGCTTTTGTTACTTGCCGGTCTAGTTGCTTCGATGCTGGCTATTCGACTGATTTCACTCATCGGCGCTATCGATGAACAAAGAAGAGTTCTGGCATGAGATTAGCGCCGGTACTTCTTGCGACTCTCTCTATCCTGTGCAGCTTTGCGTTGATTTCGGTGCTGCGAGCAAGAAACCAACTGATTAATCGACTGCGTTTGATGGTGCCGGGCACCGGACTGCAAGAAGGAAACCCCGAATTCAAACAGCGGCGGAGAGGTCGCATTTCAAAGACTGCTCGAAGGCAGAGCGACAGTGAACTACCTGATCTAATCGACTTGGCCTGCATCGCGGTTCTCACCGGCCACACTTTGCAACAGGCTATCGAAAGGGTTGTGTCTAGAGCCAACGGTCGAGTAGCAGAAGAGCTTGCAATCTTTCAGCGAAACGTTGAATTGGGTCGCACGGTTTCAAGCGAACTTTCTGCGCTCTGTGAGCGGCTGCCAACCCCGGCAATAAGGGAGTTTGCAAACAAAATTTCTATTGCCATGTCGAGGGGCACGCCACTGGCTGAATCGCTGACCTCGCTCAGCGCAGCGCTTCGAGTCAGAAGGGCCAATGATCTCTTGGCCCGTGCCGGAGCTAACGAAACAAAGATGCTGATACCTCTGGTTTCACTTGTCCTGCCAACCACCGTGCTATTCGCGCTATACCCGAGTGTTCTGGTGTTGAATCTGGGTTTCAGTTGAAAGGAATGAATATGAAGTCAAAAGTGCATGACGAGCGGGGGGATGTGCCTGGTTGGGTTCTCATCACACTTATGACCGCCGGTTTAGTTGTGCTGATGTGGTCTATCGCTGCGCCAGCTCTGCGAACAGTATTTGAGCAAGCCTTGAACAAGGTTTCCACGTTCTAGCAGACAGGCGATCTCGTGCACGCGCGCTGAGCCTGAGCGATGACAGGGGCTCGGCGGTAGCTGAGTTTTCGTTGCTCGCAATACCGCTGTGCCTTGCTGTTGTTGCAGCCACCAGTTATTGCCTCAACGTTTACATAGACACTCTGCTGCGAACAACAGCCATCTCGGCAGCAAGATTTGCGAGCCTCGCCGACACCACCTTCGCTCAAGCCGAGCAGCGCGCCGAGCAGGTTTGCCACTACCAGCTCGAGCAGATAAGCGCTAACTGCCAGATAACTTTCGAGCCAGTGACAGATTCGCGCGTTAACTTCCGCATCAGTTACCGACCTCTATCGCTACTGTTCTTTCAGCCGAGAGAGGTGGTCATCGATGTGTCATCGAGTCTCGAGATTGCGAAGTGATCAGGGAAACTCTGTTTTGGAGTTTGTGGTTTTCTTCGCAGCAGGACTGTTCTTGATTTTCGCTCTTTCATCCAACTTTGAAAGTGATTTGAGATCGCGCATGGCGGCTTTGAGCATGGCAAATGATGCCCTCAGGGTTTGGCAAATATCTGGCGAGCTTCATGCAGCGAAGAGAGCTGCCGCTCAGACAGCACTCGCTTTCCTATTGGATCAAGACGAGTGGACGATTTCCTTCGACGAGAACTGTACCTCTGGCAACTTTCAAAAAGTTGAGTCGAGAGTGGGTCAGGTGATTGAAGTTGCGCAGGGAGCTTGCTAATGACAGAGGCTCGATGCTTTTGCTATTCATGGTTTTTCTCTTGATAGTTCTATCGCTAGCGGGCTCTGCGGCGAACCTAAGTGCAATTGCTCTGCAACGCCAAAGGCTTCAGTCACAAGCAGATCAAGAAGCACTTCTGCGGCACCAAACGCTTGGACTAGTGCTTGGGCAGACCGCCGAGTCTGAGAAGTGTTCTGACTTTGAGTTGCCGATAAAGCTAATCGGGCTACCAGCCACACACGAAATATGTGTGAGATCAGCAGCCCGATGAGCAAGCAGGCTAAGGAACCTTCACGACTTTCACATCAGAAGTCGCGATCAACCCAGAGGTGGTTTTGCTGATTGCAACGAACTGAATTGAGGTGCCCTTCTTCTGCTTTGCATACTCCCAGAAGAGAGCAAACGAAGCAGCGTCGTCACTGCCGATGTATGTCCAGGTCTTGGCAGTGCCGACCTTTACCGCAAATGAAACCGTTGCTGGGTCTGCTGTGGCGAGGGTTGCGGTCAGGTTCATCAATCGAGAGTCTTTGTTGATTGCAACTTTCAGCACTGGTTTCACCGAGGCGGCCGGCTGAGGTAGTTGAGTGTCGGCGCGCAGAACAGCAGCGCCTTGCGGGCCAACCGTCACGGTGACAACACCGTTGGCATCGCTGGTCACGGGTGCGCCATCTCCCCAAACCGAGGTGAACTGAGTCAGCGGTGAACTAGTTTTCACGCTTAGGGTCTTGGTCGTGGTGGCGTTGTTTAGCCCAACTAGATACTCGCGCTTGTCTGCAGCGTCAATTCGACTTGAAACCAAGATTGGCCCGTCGGCACCACGAACAATCTGAGCACCAGTTGCAAGCGCTGGATACTTGACGCGCAGTTCGTTTAGCTTCTGGATGCGAACCAGGATCGGGTTGGTGGTATCGGTGAGGGCCGACTTGGTACCAATGGCACCGCCCGTGACTCTCAATTCGCGCTGCCACTCGACGTTCTGGGTGCTGAACATATCCTGGCGAGCTGCTTTGTCGCCGCCGAAGCCGATCATTCCAACTTCGTCACCGTAATAGACCGAAGGTGTGCCTCGGGTTAGGTACATCATGTCGTGGGCAAAGAGAGTGCTGGCCAAAAGGGTGTCGGCCTTTGCACCATTCTTCAGCAGTAAGTGCGCTACTCGACCCATATCGTGGTTACCCAAGAATGTGACCAGGTTGTAGGCGTTCCTAGTTGCGGTTGTGTACTTGTCGTCTTGCTTTAGGACATAGAGAAGGTTTCCGGCATCGCCATCACCGCCCGCATAGAGAACCGCATCGGCTTGGAAGCCAAAGTCGATAACAGAAGGCAAACCGCGCTGGCGCACAAATGCCGAGAGAACATCTTGACCACTGTCAAAAACCTCGCCGAAAGCGAAGACATTTGGATTCTTGGCCTTGGTAGCGGCGACAACCTTTGGCCACCATTTGCCGAGGAAAGCATCGTCAACGTGTTTTGCGGTGTCAACTCTGAAACCGTCGACCCCGTAGTCGTTTACCCATTGTGAATAGACGGCCGCGAAGCCGTCGATAACTTCTTGGTTGGTTGTCTTGATGTCATCGAGGCCAAAGAAGTCACCGTTTTGTGCCCAGAACTTGTCGTTCCAGTCTTTGACGTCACCACGGTTGTTGTAGTTGGTGATTTTGTTTAGCCAAGCGGGGTTCTTTGCGTTCTGTCGACCAGCAGGAATCGTAGCTTTGCCACTGCCGTTGTAAGTAATCACGTCGCCGGTGTGATTCAAGACAATGTCGAGAACAACTTTCATGCCTTGCGAGTGTGCACAGTCGACGAAGGTTTTGAAATCGGCGTTCGTTCCCCAGTGCGGGTCGATGGTCAAAAAGTCATTGATCCAGTATCCGTGGTAGGCCGCACTGTTTCCCTGAACCCACTCTTGCTTGAAAGGTGGTGTGACCCAAATGGTCGTGAAACCCATCTTCTTGATTCGAGCAACACCCTCGCCGGTAGTGCAGCCACCGGTGAGGCCCTTGAGGTCGCCACCGTGAAAGTATGAGTCGCTCGTTGGGTCGTATCCGGTAAGTGAATGGTCGCCGGTGGCTCCACCGCGATCGTTTGTGACGTCGCCATTCGCATAGCGGTCTGTCATAACAAAGTAGATGTTGTCTGCGGCCATCGGGCTGCGAACGCTGTCTCTAGCTAGGGCAGCGGCCTCAGCCGCTGTCGGGCCTTTGGGGGCTGGTGCAGACCAAGCTAGGTTCGGCGTGGCGAGCAGTGAAAGGCCGGCGATCAGGGCAACGGCACGAACTAGTGACTTAGACATGCCTCTATTATCGCCGAACAAAAAACTAGCGTTTTTGATGCTGGACAAACTCTGGGATGTACCTGTGAAGCAAAAATGCTCCAGCTAGTCCAAAGACACCAAAACCGATCAGTCCAGCGCCTAGACCCACTGTCGCAGCGAGCACTGCCAGTGCCGGGGGTGCGGCCGCAACTCCACCGTCGATCAGCAATCGATAGCCGGCCAAAAACTCGTTGCGAGCATCAACTGGCGCAAGGTCGGCACCGAGGGTCAGAACCAATCCGGCACCGAGTCCGTTTGCTAAAGCCATGGCGATTGCAAGCATGAAGAATGAGGACTCGTCATGCGCAGTGAATATCAACATGTGGGTAACGCTGAGGCCAATCATGGTTGGCACCGCAGCCGCGCGCCGACCAAACTTGTCCATCACTTGGCCCGAGGTATAGAACAGCGCAAAGTCGATGATGCCGGCGATGCCGATTATCAGTGCCGTCTTATCTGCTGGCAAGCCAATGTGTAGCGCCCAAAGCGGAATTCCGATTTGCCTAGTTGTTCTCAGAATTCCAAGGATTGTCGCACCGACTCCAACGGTCAGCAGTTTCTTTTTTTCTCGACGAACAATTTTGAGAGTGTGGCTCATCGCAGTTGAAACTGCAGTCGATTTCGTGTCGTCTTTATTAAGCAATAGTGCGATGGCTGCAGCCAGCCAGAAAGCCATGCACATAACGAACACGCTTGAGATTCCGGCGATAGCAATAACACCTGCGCTAAACAGCGGCCCGAGAAAAGCTCCAGCGCGAAAGGTTCCACCGAGAAAAGATAGCGCTCTTGCCCGGTGACTAACCGGCACGTGTTCGGCCATGTATCCGTGTCTTGCAAGTGCAAACACCGCTGCCGATGCACCAACCAAAAGCACCGCGGCACCAAGGGCAAAGATGTTGCTGGCCAACGTTGCTACAAAAATTCCAGCCATCGCGGCCAGAGACGACCACATCATGGCTCTTCGCTCTCCGATGGCGTTGACGAACCGGGCGGCCGGGATGTCTGCCAACAGGGTTCCGAGCATTACGAAACCGGCGATCAGCGCCGCGGTTGGCAGGTCAGCGCCCAGGTGCGAAGCGCTTGCCGGAATGATGGGGATTAGCGCGTATTCGCCAATCGAAAACAGGGAAGACGGCACGAAAACAGAGCCAATTAGCTGGCTTATCTTGAATTCACTCGGTTTAGACATCGGTCAATTATGACCCGAACGCCCGCTTCTCTGGGCGCAAGTTAAACTAGGTCAAATGGCCGAACTCGATCTCTCAACCGAACTGCAGCAATTGCGCAGCACGCTTGGCGATATTCGTCACGTTATCGACCTCGGCAAGCTCGAAACCGACATAGCTGCTCTCAAAGAGAAGGCCGGTGCCAGCGACCTGTGGGATAACCCAGACCAGGCACAAAAGGTAACCAGTTCGCTAAGCCACAAGCAGGCCCTGGTCAACAAGGTTGCCGATTTGACCAGCCGGCTCGACGATATAGACGTTCTGATTGAGATGGCAAACACCGAGCAGGATGCGTCTGTGCAGACAGAAGCCAAGGCCGAGTTTGCGAGTTTGCGAGCAATCATGGCAGAGCTTGAAATTCAGACCTTGCTGAACGGTGAGTTTGACGAGCGCGCTGCCGTAATCACAATTCGTTCGGGTGCTGGTGGCGACGATGCAACTGACTTTGCCGAGATGCTTCTGCGTATGTATTTGCGCTACGCCGAGAAACACAAGTTTTCGGTACAGGTGCTCGACACCTCTTATGCCGAAGGTGCCGGAATCAAATCGGCAACCTTCGAGGTAGATGCTCCTTTTGCGTTCGGCACCTTGAGCGTCGAAGCCGGTACGCATAGGTTGGTGCGCATGAGCCCGTTCAACGCGGCCGGCAAACGCCAAACATCTTTTGCTGCCGTAGAAGTCGTTCCGCTGATTGAACAGACCGACGTGATTGAAGTTCCAGATGCAGAAATCCGTGTTGATGTTTTTCGTTCTTCTGGCCCTGGCGGGCAATCGGTAAACACAACCGACTCAGCGGTTCGAATAACCCACTTGCCAACCGGCACCGTGGTGAGTTGTCAGAACGAGAAGAGTCAGATTCAAAACAAGGCCGCAGCGATGCGAGTTCTGCAGAGCCGACTGCTAGAGATCAAGCGTCGCGAAGAAGAGGCAAAGAAGAAGTCAATCGCCGGCGACGTGAAGGCCAGCTGGGGCGAGCAGATGCGTTCTTATGTCATGGCGCCATACCAAATGGTCAAAGACCTGCGAACCGACTATGAAGTAAATAACCCGAGTGCGGTCTTCGATGGCGATATCGATGGCTTCATTGCGGCGGGCATTCGCTGGCGCAAACAGGCTCAAAACTAGAAGCCCGATCTAAAGATTGGCGGCTAGCCTGACCGCCCTCGAGGGCCTTGCAATTTAGGCTTATTTCAATGATTCGCATAGAAAACGTAAGCAAAAACTACCGAGGCTCTAACCGCCCGGCGCTCGCTGACGTCTCGATTGAAATCGAGAAGGGTGACTTCGTCTTCTTGGTCGGGGCTTCTGGCTCTGGAAAGTCATCGCTGCTTAGGTTGATGCTTCGCGAGGATGTGCCGAGCACCGGCTCGGTCTTCGTTCTGGGTGAGAACCTGGTCGGCATTCCTAGCCGCCGAATCCCGTTCTTTCGCCGCAAGCTCGGCGTAGTCTTTCAAGACTTCAGACTTCTGCCAAATAAAACCGTTGCGCAGAATGTGGCTTTCAGCCTCGAAGTTATTGGTAAGTCGGCGGGGTTCATTCAAGAGGCCGTGCCAGATGTCTTGCGAATGGTCGGTCTTGAAGAAAAAGCTGGGCGACTGCCAAGCGAACTCTCCGGTGGCGAGCAACAGCGCGTTGCCCTAGCTCGCGCGATCGTAAACAAGCCGGCACTATTGCTCGCCGATGAGCCAACCGGAAACCTTGACCCGAAGACCAGCGATGAGATCATGGCGCTGCTCGATCGCATCAACCAAAACGGAACCACGGTAGTCATGGCCACTCACGATCGTGGCATTGTCGATCGTCTGCAGAAGCGCGTTGTCGAACTTAGCGACGGACGAATCGTTCGCGATCAAAGATCGGCCGGTTACTGATGCGCGGTGGTTTTGTTTTCAGTGAGGTTCGGCAGGGTTTGCGCCGCAACCTTTCGATGGTGGTTTCTGTAATTCTGGTGACCTTCTTGTCGCTCACTTTTGTTGGAGCGGCAACTTTGCTTCAAATGCAAATTGGCCAGATGAAGACCTACTGGTACGACAAGGCTCAAGTCGCCATCTATATGTGCAGCGAAGTTTCGCCAGCAGACGTCTGCGCCCAGGGCGAGGCATCGCAAGATCTCAAAACCGCGGTTCAGGCGCAGTTGCAATCGACAACCCTTGCGCCGTATGTCGAACAGTTCTATTTCGAAGACCACCAGCAGGCATTCGACAAGTTTCAAGAGCAGTTCAAGGGCAATTCGGTTGCCAAGTATGTAACCGCCAATCAGCTAAACGAAACCTTCTGGGTAAAACTCAAAGACCCGAACCAGAGTGCAATCATCACCGAGAGTTTCACTGGCTTCGGGGGAGTAGAAGAGGTGCGTGACCAGCGCAGCTACCTAGACCAGATTTTCAGCATTCTCAACGCCGCCAGCATCGCAGCGATCTCGATCGCCTCGCTGATGCTCGCTTCTGCCGCGCTCTTGATTTCAACCACAATTCGCCTATCCGCTTTTGCCCGCCGCCGAGAGCTAGGCATCATGCGTCTGGTGGGCGCCAGCAACTTTTACATACAGTTGCCGTTCATTCTTGAGGGTGTTCTCGCCGCCATCGTCGGCAGCATTCTTGCCGGTGGTGCCGTGCTCGCAATCGTTCAGTTCTTCGTTCAGGGCTACCTCGCCGTGAACATGCCTTTCACCAACTTCGTCGGTCTTGCCGACGGACTCTTGGTTGTGCCGATTCTTATCGGTGCCGCAATTGTTCTCGCTGCGCTTGCCAGCGGTTTAGCAATTCGCCGTTATCTGCGAATATAGGTTCTTATGCCTAGAGAACGTGGACAAAAAGTGGTTGCCAGCAACCGCAAAGCGCGCCACGACTATCACATAGAAGATGTCTACGAAGCCGGAATCGTGCTGAGTGGAACCGAAGTGAAGTCGTTGCGTGCCGGTCGCGCGTCTCTAATCGATGGATTCGCCTCAATCGAAGGCGGTCAGATTTATCTCGAGAACGTTCACATTCCCGAGTACACGCAGGGCACCTGGAACAACCACTCGACTCGTCGCCGACGCAAGCTGCTGATGAACCGCGTCGAAATCAACAAGCTGGCCGGCAAAATCAAAGAGAGCGGCTACACCCTCGTACCCCTCTCGCTTTACTTCAAAGACGGCTACGCCAAAGTCGAAATAGCTCTTGCCCGAGGCAAGAAGGAATATGACAAGCGCCAGGCTCTGAAAGAGCAGCAGGATAAGCGCGAAGCCGATCGTGCCATGTCGACCAAGGGCAAAGACTGGTAATGAGCGGGCTAACTTTCAAGCGCCTAAGCGTTGAGAGCCTGCACGACTTTCTCGACTACTTCGATCACGAGGCATTTGTCGACAACGAAAAGTGGGCCGGCTGCTACTGCCAGTTCTACCTGAACGACCCTTCTGTTGCCGGCTCACAGCCAACGACCAAAGAGGGCAACCGGCAGAGCGCATGTGATCGCGTCAAATCGGGCGACATGGATGGCTACTTGGCTTACCAAGGCGGCAAGGTCGTTGGCTGGACTGCCGCGGGAGCTTCAAGTCTGTTTCCAGGATTGCCAGACGCAAACGACAAGTTGGCGCGCATTCTCTGTTTCGTGATTCACCCAGACCACCGCGGCGAGGGAGTTGCCACGGCGATGCTTGACCACGCAATCGAAGATTTGAGCGCAAGAGGTTTTGCTGCCATCGAAGCCGCTCCATACACCGCCCCAGAGATGCAGTCCAAGAACTATCGCGGCCACCTGTCCATGTACGAAAAAGTGGGCTTCGAAGTCGTGGTCGACATGGGCGAATTCGGCGTCTTGGTTCGCAAACACCTCGACTAACTGGCAGGTTTCTCACAGCCCCTGGCTCTGGCGAATGTCAGCGCCAGGGTTTACTCTTATAGAGCCTCGAAAGAGGTTTGATAACTAAACATGGGGATGATCGGTTTCGACATTGCATTTTTGAATGGAAGAAGCGGGTCGAGAATGTAGCGTCAACTCGTTAATGTCCGCTGCAAACTATAGGTGCCAAATCAAACCGCACCGACTTCGCCCTAGCTGCATAAGCTAGCCTGAAGTCCGTCAGCCTAAATCTGATTTCGTTTTAGAGCCTGGCGTCATTTAGAAATCTCGCTGAGTGTTTATGTCGTAGGGGCACTCGGGACTTTAACTATGGCTGGGCCTGTCGGATATGTCGCTTCAAGCTAGCGCCGGGGCCGAGTAGAACCTTATTGAAGATACACCCGTAGAAGTGCCATGATCATTGCATTGGACGGGGGTTCAATTCCCCCCATCTCCACCATCTGCAACATCCCATGTGAGAAATAGCCCGCCAGCAATGGTGGGCTATTTCTAGTTAAGCAAAGTTGCCCAGGATTTCTCCTGGGCAACTTAGCTTTTACTTACTACTTGACTACTGT
>JAIOXI010000015.1:0-18246 GCA_021741685.1 Rhodoluna sp. | reverse complement strand
GCGTAAGGAGCGACGGCATCAACCTTTGGCAGGCGATCATCACGCTCGGCCCATCCGCTGCCGATGTATTTCATGAACTGCTCGCTCTGCGGAGTTCTCGATCGGTTAGCGTTGCGGCTGGCGAGTTTCTTTGCGTCTTTGCTCATGCGATTATTCTGCCACCGCTTCGGGTGTCAGTGGGGCTTGATAACCTTTGAATGAAAGGTCAGGAAACATGAAAATCGATTTGCATGCCCACAGCAATTGCAGCGACGGCAAAGAATCGGTTGAAGAGGTCTTTCGCCAGGCAAAGCTCGCCGGCGTCGATGTTCTGGCTCTCACCGATCACGACACAACCCACGGATGGCCTTTGGCCGCAGCTGCCGCTTCTGCCGAGGGAATCGGTTTTGTCCCGGGTATCGAGGTGACCACGCGAGCTCACGTTTACTCTCCATCGGGCGAATTACACAAATTTGGCGTTCACATGCTGGCATACCTGCCAGACCCAAACCACGAAGAGTTGCAGCAGGTCTTGAGCGAATCGGTCACCAGTCGAGAAGTTCGCCTGCGTGCAATTGTAGAAATGATTGGCGCTGACTATGACCTCGATTGGTCAGACGTTGAAATGTTTCTGGCAGATGGCGCAACCTTTGGACGCCCTGCGGTTGCCGATGCGATGGTTCACCGCGGGCACTTCGAAAGTCGCGATGCGGTCTTTGCCGAAGTGTGGCCAAACGGAGTCGATCGTTATTACGTTCCGAACCGCGGGGTTCCAGACACCGTCGAGTCGATTCGTTTGATTCGACGTGCCGGGGGAGTTGCAATCATCGCTCACCCTATGAGCCGCGGCAAAGGTCCTGAAGTTGGTCAGCCGATGCCTCGCGATCACTTCGAAGAAATGATTGCCGCTGGTCTCGCCGGTTTTGAAGTTGATCACCGCGATGTTCCACCGCACGCGCAAAAGTGGTTGCGAGAAATGGCTAAAGAATTTGACCTAATTGTCACCGGCTCGAGCGATTACCACGGGCTAACCGGCAAAAAGAATCGCCTTGGCGAAAACACCACCAGTCCAGATATGCTCGAGCGAATCTTGGCTCAGGCCACTGGCACCCAGGCTCAGCTTTAGTTAGCTGTCAGAGGCGCGACGGGTGCGAGTGCGCTGACGGTCAGAACTTGGACGAGGAGCTCGAGGCTGCTCGGTCGAAGTCTTCTTCTCGCCTGAACCTGAATTAGAGCCTGAGCTCGAACCGCCTCGACTAGAGCCACCGCGAGAACTTCCACCACGACCACTTGCAGAACCGCCGCGGCTGTTGCCGCCACGATCGCTAGAGCCAGGGGTCTTTGGAACAGTGGTTGAGGCACGTAAACGTCCCTTTGTGCCAGGCGCGATGCTTAAGTCTTCAAAGAGGTGAGCAGAGCTCGAGTAAGTTTCGGTTGGTTCCGGCTGACCTAGAACTAGTGCTTCGTTAATGTGCTTCCAACGGGTGAGGTCTTCCCAGTCAACAAACGTGACTGCGATTCCGGTGCGACCAGCGCGACCGGTGCGGCCGACGCGGTGGAGCAGCGCCTTCTCGTCTTCAGGAACCGTGTAGTTGATTACGTGCGTGACATCATCGACGTCGATGCCTCGCGCTGCAACTTCGGTTGCAACCAAAATGTCGCGATTGCCACTGCGAAACGCAGCCATCGACTTTTCGCGCGCTTCTTGCGACATGTCGCCGTGCAGTGCCGTCGCATTGAAACCGCGATCGACTAACTCGTCAGAAACCTTTGATGCCTGACGCTTGGTCTTGCAAAAGATTATGGTCTTGCCGCGACCCTCGGCCTGCAAGATGCGACCGACAACTTCATCTTTGTCGAGAGCGTGCGCACGGTAGATGAACTGCTTGATGTCTGCCTTGGTCTGACCTTCATCGGGTTCATTCGCACGGATGTGCACAGGCTTGTTCTGATACTTGCGTGCCATGGTGACGATTGCGCCTGGCATGGTTGCAGAGAACAACATGGTCTGGCGACCATCTGGGGTGTAAGCGAAGAGACGTTCGACGTCAGGAAGGAATCCGAGGTCGAGCATTTCGTCGGCCTCGTCGAGAACCATGAAGCGAATGTTGCCGAGGTCGAGCTTCTTCTGCTTCGAGAGGTCAATCAAACGGCCGGGGGTGCCGACGATGATCTGGGCACCGGCTTCGATTTCGGCGACCTGACCCTCGTAGGCCTTGCCACCGTAAATGGCGGCCACTGTGGTCGGGCGGTTCGAGCAAGCCAACTTGAGGTCTTCGGCGACCTGAATGCAGAGCTCGCGGGTAGGCACGACAACCAGGGCCTTAGCGCCCGGTTCAGGGTTCGGGCCGAGAATCTGAATCAGCGGAAGGCCGAAACCGAAGGTTTTACCGGTTCCGGTCTTGGCCTGGCCAATA
This sequence comes from Rhodoluna sp., assembly GCA_021741685.1. Taxonomy (GTDB): domain Bacteria; phylum Actinomycetota; class Actinomycetes; order Actinomycetales; family Microbacteriaceae; genus Rhodoluna. The sequence goes on along the minus strand of JAIOXI010000015.1, from coordinate 15,850 downwards.
ACGTCTTGGCCGGTTAGAGCAACCGGAATGGCCTGCTCTTGAATGGGGAATGGCTCGGTGATGCCTTTGGCAGCAAGGGCATCGGCGATGTCTTGGTCGATGCCAAGGTCGCGAAAGGTCAAGGGGGCTCCTCTAATTGGGGCGCGCTCGCGGCGAGACTGCCGCGCATACTGGTTCAATCTTACCTTTGGGCACCAATTTCATACGGGGGTATTCTTGAACCCATGTTCGATTGGTTCAAGCGCCTGTTTCCCCGCGCAAGCAATTTTGTCTTGGCTCCGCGCGAAGACCGCACTGCTCGCAACACGGGCAAGATCAATCTCAAGCCTTACAGTCCTGACCCAAAGCGTTACCTCGGGCAGCTTGCCTATTTGCAGCTCAGCCAGTTTGAGATTCTGACCAACGAACTGAAGTATTCGCCGACCACCGCATACAAGGCTCAACTCAGCGAGGCTGCGGCAAAGAGTTTTGAGCAGTATCGCGCGATCGCAAAACTCCTCGTCGCAAAGGGCATCGACCCAACCGACGCAATGGATCCTTACGTTGAACGCGTCGAAACTTTTCACTCTCGTATCAGCGGCAACGACTGGTATGAAACCATCATCAAGGTCTATCTGGTTTCCGGATTGTTGAATGACTTCTATACCCGGCTTGCGGTTGGTCTCGAACCGGCTGCGCGCGCCGCGGTCGAAAAGACTTTGGCCGACAAGACTTTTGAAAAGTATGCGGTGAAGGCATTGCGCGAATCGATGCAGCAAGACCCAACCCTGGCTTCGCGATTGGCGCTTTGGGGTCGTCGTGTGATGGGTGATGTGTTGCTCGAACTGCGTGCCGCTTTTGATAACCGCAAGTTGGCTGGTGTTACTCGAACCGCTCAGTTGACTCTCGAGCAGGAGCGCGAGGCGAACCTCGCCGCTTACTCGAAGCTTGAACCGCTGATTAGCGAATTGATTGCCGCGCACTCGGTGCGCATGGATGCAATCGGACTAACTGCGTAGTTTCTCTAGACGCTTCGGCACGAACCACATTGCCGCCGGCATGCTGAACATCGTGATGACCCAAATCCATGCCTCGGTTGCCGGAAAGCCCAACCATGTGAGCGAAGCCCACAGGATAGCGCCGAGCACGAACGAGCTAACTCCCGGAACCAGTGATCCATACTTCTCGCTCTTTAGACCGATGTATGGGGCTACCAATCCGAGGATGGCAGCGTAAACAACAATGAATGCGATTTCCATTAGGCGATGAATCCAACCCGGCGCGCTTCTTCGACGCCAATCTCTAGGTAAGCAACTGATGCGGTAGGAACCACAAACTTGCGGCCCTTGTTGTCTGCGAAAGTGACGATCTTGTCGCCGGCGTTCAAAGCACCAAGGATGGCTTGCTCAATCTCTGCGCTCGACTGGTCGGTTTCAAACGCCAATTCGCGGCCAGAGTCTTTAATGCCGATTCGTACATCCATGGGGTGCCTTTCGCTCAACCTGTCTAGATTACGACATGTCGGAGGGGTGGGTTATTCTCGGGGCAATGAAGAAACCGTCAGGTCAGGCGACCGCCCAGTTTAGAAAGCAGCAGTTAGTCGATGGCATCGACTCGCTTGAGCTTTCTGCTGGGCAGCAGCAAATCGTCGATCTGCCACTCGGTTCTGTCGCGCTCGCGGTGGGTTGGCCGGGCAGCGGCAAGACAACAGCGCTGAAGGCGCACTTTTTGCGCCTCGCCCGCAAGACGTCGCCCGAAGAAATCTTGGTCATTGCTGCCAATCGCACGGCTGCGGCCAAGTTGCGCGACGAACTCGCTCTGGCCTTTCAAGGTTCGACTCTCGGACCGACCGCTCGCACGCTCAGCTCGATTGCATTCTCGGTTCTGCGTTTTCGAGCGCTCGAGCAGGGGCTCAAGTTGCCCGAGTTGGTTTCGGGCAGTGAGCAAGACGTCATCCTGTCTGAACTTGTCGAACTAATTGATCAGGGCGTTTTGCCGACACCTAACTTTCCGAAGCGCATCACCACCACGGTCTTGGGCCTGTCGGGGTTTCGCAACGAGCTTCGAGATTTGATCGCAGTGGCAATCGAGCATTCAATCAGTCCTGTGCAGCTTGCCAAACTAGGTCTCGACAAGCAGAAGCCCGAGTGGGTCGGCGTCTCAGAAATTTATGCACACTACCTTTCTGAACTTGAGAAACCACAGAATTCTCACCGCTTTGATCCATCTGCTCTTCTGGTCGAAGCCGCGAAGGTTGTTCGAGAGGGCATTGTTCCAAACGACTTGCTCAAGAATGTGAAGCACATCCTCGTTGATGACGCCCAAGAACTTACTCCGGCCGCGGTTCAGCTGCTCGGCGCACTGACCGAACTCGGGGCTGGTCTGGTGCTGTTCGGTGACCCTGACGTTTCGACACTTGGTTTTCGCGCGGCCGACCCAGAGGCCATGCATCGATTCGCCGACTCTCTTGCTAAGCAACGTGGCACAGAGCTGGTGCAGACCTACATCTATCCGACCCACGCATCGCATCCAGCCGATGTCTCCGAATCAATCGCCAGAATCACTCCGAGAATTCCCGTGGCTAAGGCTGGCCCGCAACGACAGGGCATGAAGCCTGCGGCTTCAGTGAACGCAGAACCGAGCATCGAAGCTGCGGTGTTTGGCCTTCAGCAAGAAGAAGCTGGTTGGCTCGCTAATCGTCTGCGCACCTTGCACCTGAATGACGGCATTGCATTCAAAGACATGGCAGTCGTTGCACGTTCACGCGACGAACTCGAAGAGCTCGAAAATGCTCTGGCCGCAGAATCGGTTCCGGTTCGAATAGTCGGAGCACAGTCGGCTCTTCGAGACGAGTTTGGTGCGGTCAGTTATCTGCGACTCGCTCAGCAAGTGTTGAGTTCTGAACCGGTGTCGGTTGAAAACGCAATCTCGCTCCTTATGTCACCAGTCGCGGGTTTTGACGCAATCACTTTGCGTCGCCTTCGCCGAATTCTGCGCAAGCAAGAACTCGAGTCAGGCTCATCGCGCTCAAGCGGTGAACTGATTGCAGAATTGTTCACTGCTCCTGGAAGCGCTGCAACCTTGCCCGGTGATGGCAAGCGCGCAGATCGTTTTATCGAACTCTTCTTTGCACTGCGTGAAATTGCAGCAGACGAAACCAAGACCATCGAAGACTTGCTCTGGCACGCCTGGGTTAAGAGTGCCCCTTCAAAGGTTTGGCCACAACTCTCTCGTGGAATCGAAGAGGTTGCCCTTCAGGCGAACCGCAATCTTGATTCGGTGGTTGCCCTGTTTTCTGCTGCCGCCCGATTCGTTGAGCGCAACCCAACCGCCGATGGCGCTGAATTTGTCGAACAGCAACTTGCCATGGCTCTGCCCGAAGACTCTCTTTCTGTCGCCACCAACCTAAATCAGGCGGTATCGCTGCTGACCCCGTCTGCCTTGATTTCAAAGCGGTTCAGAGTCGTGGCACTTGCTCACATGCAAGAGGGAATCTGGCCAAACCTAAAGCCAAGATCGTCTCTCTTGGGCGCTGCAGCGCTGAACCAGCTTCAGCGCGACCCAAGCTTCGACACAAACTCTGAGAATCGCAGCGAATTGGCCGCCGAGCTGCGCATGCTCTATAAGGCCGTTGGTTCGACCACCGAGAGACTCTTGGTTTCGGCAATCGACACAGAAGAAGAACAGGTGTCACAGTTCGTTCGGCTGATTGTCGGTCGTGACATAGAAACCGGCGAATTCATTCAAACTCGACTCACCCTTCGCGGAATGGTGGGCCAACTTCGACGTCAGCTATTGCTCGCAAACGACGAGGGTCAGCGGCAGCAGTTGGCCATTCAACTTGCACGTCTCGCAGCCGAATCGGTGCCCGGGGCGCATCCCGATTATTGGTATGGACTGAGAGAACTGTCAACAACCGAAGCACTAGCCGAATTGCACGTTGCCGAAGATCACGAAAACCGACTTGAGTTGCATCCGTCGGAGCTAGACAACTTTGTGAAGTGCCCTCTGCACTGGTTCATCGAAGCGCACGGTGGTCGCGAGGCATCGATGACTGCCAAGATCGGCACCCTCATTCACGAGATTCTCGAGCAGGCAACCGAATTTAGCGAGGAAGCTTTCAAACAAGCCGTCGATTCAAAGTGGCACAACCTCGAATTTGAATCTGAGTGGGAGAGAAGCGCTGAGCGCCGAAGAGTTTCGAAAATGATTGTGCGCCTGTTGACTTACCTAGACGATGTTCGAATCGGAAAGCGTCGGGTTATCGCGGTCGAAGAGAAAATTGACTTTGCTTTGGCCGGAGCCTGGGTCAACGGCAAGGCAGATCGAATTGAAATCGATGACCAATCGAACGTCACCATTGCAGATTTGAAAACCAGCCGAACCGAAGTTAGTGAGAGCACCACAGACGGCCACCTGCAGCTTGCTGTCTATCAGCTGGCCGCACTCAACGGTGGTTTCAAACACGTTGGTGCCCTCGAGGCTCAACCGAACGGCGTGGGTGCGGTTCTCGTGCAAATCGGTCACAAGAAAAAAGATAAAGACCTCGAACCTATCGTTACCTCACAGACCGCACTCAAGGTCGAAGGGGTTCAGGTAGTTGCAGCCATCGACCAATTTCTCGCTCAGGTCGAGAAAATCACCGAGGGCATGCTTCTGGTTGACGCCGAAGTTGCCGCAAACACCGGCCTTCACTGCTACGAGCGAAACCCATACGGTTCGTGCTCTTTGCACCTAATCGAGCAGGTGAGCTATGGAGAGTAAGCACAAAGTCGGCGCAAACCAGGTATCGCGCGCCATGGGCAGCAAATACGACCTCACTCCAGAGCAGGTTGACGCCGTTGAGAACGCTTCGGTGACTCAGCCCTCACTAGTCGTCGCCGGCGCTGGCTCAGGTAAGACCGAACTAATGTCGGTTCGCGTGCCCTGGCTGGTGGCCAACGGATACGCCCTGCCCGAGCAAATTCTTGGCCTAACGTTTACTCGCAAGGCCGCAGCTGAACTCTCAAAGCGCGTATTTGAGAGCCTAGTTAAGTTGCGAGATTTCAGCGGGCTCTGGCCAGAAACCCTTCCGATAGATTTCACTCCGCCAACAATCAGCACCTACAACTCCTATGCCAACACGATCTTTCGCGACTTTGCTCTTCAGCTGGGTTATGAGGCAGACGCGATTCAGTTAACCGATGCCACGCAATTTCAACTTGCGCGAAAGTTTCTCTTTGAGAATGCATCAGACATCGCACCAGAAATTCTTGAACTGGATTTCAATCCTGAAACCCTAATCAAGAGCGTTGTCGAGATGTCTCAGAGTATGACCGAGAACCTGGTTACCAGCGAACAGACCACAACTTTTCTAACCGCAAACATCGAACACCTAGAAGCGCTCGTGAAGCAAGCTGGCGAGGGGATTGACGAGAAGGCCGCTAAAGAAGCACTCGCACTTCCAGAAAAACTTCGAAAGACCAGAGTCACGGCAATTTTGGCCGAGGCATTTTTGCACTACAAACTTCGCGAAGGAAAAATCGACTACTCCGATCAGGTCGGCTTAGCCGAGCGCGCGGTTCGTGCGCTACCCGAGGTTGCAATTCGTGAACGTGCAACCTTCAAGCAGGTGTTGCTCGACGAATATCAAGACACCTCATATCTGCAAACCCGCTTGCTCGCCGGCCTGTTCAAAGACCACTCGGTCTTTGCAGTTGGCGACCCAAACCAGAGCATCTATGGTTGGCGCGGTGCCAGCGCTTCGAACCTCAGCGAATTCGAGAGTGACTTCAGTTCGAAGTCGATAGAGCAGTTCAAGCTAAGCACCAGCTGGCGCAACCCATCCGGAGTCTTGAACCTCGCCAATCACCTTGCCTCGCCACTGGCTCAACCCCCCTCTTATCTGAGCAAAGAGGTTGCGGCCATCGTCTCGAAACTCAAGGTGGTCACCCTAGAACCCGCGCCGAAAGCGGGTGTTGGCCAGGTAGACATCAGTTTTGAGCAGAACCTCAACGCAGAGATCGCCCAAGTCGCCAAGTGGTTCAACGAGCGATTCGCCGAACCTTCGCTAAATGACAGTGGCGGGCAAACGGCAGCGCTCTTGCTTAGCAAACGTGCGCACATGCAAAAGTTCGTTAGGGGTCTTCAAGAGGCCGGGCTCGAAGTTGAAGTGGTTGGCATCGGTGGACTGCTCGAGATGCCTGAAGTTGCCGACATTCGGTCTGCTCTCGCTGTTCTGGTTAATCCAGATTCTGGAACTGAACTAATTCGTCTGCTCACCGGCGCTCGCTTCAGAATCGGCGCGAGAGACATCAATGAACTCTACAAAATGGCGAAGAAACTAACTCGTCGCATTCGAGACAACAATCAGAAACTCCTAGCGGGAACAGAGGAAGAAGCAATCTCGATTGTCGATGCTATCGATCGCCTAACCGAAGACAAAGAGCTCGTGAGTCACGGCATTAGCGAGCAGGGTTTAGCGCGCATGAAAGAAGCAGGCAAGTTGTTTGCCGCGATGCGCACCCGAATCGGTCTTCCATTGCCCGAGTTGGTTCGCGCCATCGTCTCAGAGCTGTGGCTAGATATTGAATTGATGGCTAATCCGTCGAGACGTCATCCGCTAATTCACGTAAACGAATTTGTCTCTGTGGTTGCGAACTTTGCCGCCGGAAACAATGCCGCTTCGGTCTCCAACCTGCTCGAATATCTCAAGTTTGCAGCCGAACGTGAGCGGCTCGAAGCTCCACGCGCAAAGCCGCAGAACAAAGTGATTCAGGTCTTAACGATTCACGGATCGAAGGGTCTCGAGTGGGACTACGTTGCAATTCCGCGAATGGTCAACGGAGAACTTCCAACCGGCCCACCACCTGGAATTGGTTACTACGGCTGGCTCGCAACCGGCAAGTTGCCCTATGCACTAAGAGGAGACCACCGCACACTTCCGTCGGCTGACCTTCTGAGCGCACTGTCGGCTAACGAAGTGACAGACATCGTCGATGCCTACAAAGAAGGCGTCAAAGAGCACGAAGCAGCCGAAGATCGACGCGTTATGTATGTTGGCATCACGCGGCCACGCCACGCTCTTCTGCTCTCTGGAAGCTACTGGAAGCCGACCGCAGCCACAAAGGCGCCGCGCGCTTCTAAGCCGTCTGACTATCTGATTGAGGTTCTCGGTTGCGCAGGTTCGCCAGTCGAGGCAGGTTACGAACTGCCAGCTCAGGAATCGAAGGTTCCCGAATTACAAAAAGCCGATGAGATTGAGATCTGGCCTAGGCCGGTCTTCGGAAAGAAGACCGCGGAGCGCGTGGTCGCAGCGGCGCAGGCTGTTGTGGCGGCCACAGGCAAGGTTGTTGCCGCGACGAGCAGCAATTCACAGACAGACGATCTCATCACCAGGCTGCTTCAAGAGCGTGAATTACAAAAGTCTCAGGTGAATCTGATCGACTTTCCGGTTCGAATTCCGGCATCACGATTCAAGGAGTTTCTAGAAGACCTGGCCGGTGTCGCCGACAGCATGCTTCGACCGATGCCAACCCAACCGTTTGCGCAGTCGCGCCGAGGAAACCTCTTTCACGCCTGGGTCGAAAAGAAATTCGCTCCGAGCGGTGCACTAATTGAAGAAGAGACCATCGAGCTCGAAGACGAAGAAAACTTCTTCACAATCGAAGAGTTGCAGGCAAACTTTCAGGCCTCGAGATTCGCAAACTTGGTGCCCGAGTCAGTCGAGCAAGAGATCCAGTTGACCATCGGCCAGAACACGTTCATCTGCAAGATGGATGCGATTTATGCAACAGAAGACGGTGTGCAGATTGTTGACTGGAAAACCAACAAGCCACCGACCGAAGCCGGCGATCTCTATCGTCGCTCTCTTCAGTTGGCGCTTTATCGGTTGGCATACTCGGAGTTCACCGGAATGCCAATTGAAAAAGTTCAGGCCAGTTTCTTCTTTGTTGGCGAAAGCGAAGAACTAACTCCAGAGGTAATTCTCGGTCGCGAAGAGATTCTCAGCGAGTGGAAGAAAGTTCTAGAGCAACTGGTCGAAGACTAGAAGAGGTCTTTGTCGTTGACTTCTTCAGCATCAACAATGTCAATCGGCTTAGTTGCAACCGCAGAATCGAAATCGTCCTGCGGCTCGGCCGGCAGGTCTTGCTCAATAAAGCTGATGCTCTCGACGATGTTCAGAGTTGCGGCCGCGGCTACAGCAGAGGCGGTTAGCGGTTGCAATTGCCCTTGGGCTGCTGACTCTGCCATAGCCTGAAGGCCCGAAATGGCTTCTTCGACTATCGCGGTGTCCTTGATTGCGTATCCGTGAAGCAACCATCTGACCCACTCGAGTTCTGCATAGAGCACGGCTCGCTTGGCGATGTTGCCGTCGGCGGCAGGCCTGCTCAACTGGTAGTTCAGCAGAATGGCTTCGAAAAGCTCGGGTGCTTCATTAGCCAACCAACCAAAATCAAGCGCAGGGTCACCGAGCTGAACTTTTCTCCAGTCGATGATGCCGCTGACTTCGCCACCTCGTTCGAGAACCGTGTCGAATGCGAGAGATGCATGCACCACAACCGGTTGATATTTGAAAAGCGAAACGTCGGCGAGTGCGTCTTCCCAGCGCTGAAGCAAAACTGGAGGAACCTGACCGCTCTGCATTGCTCGATCGAGTTCGGCGACCCTGAACCTAATGTTCTCTGCAGGGCTGAATTCTGAAAGGCCGTTGTTTTGCACGAGTTCGATTGGCAGTGCGTGAATCGTCGAAATTGCCTTGGCGATGCTCTGTGTGATTGAGCTGGCTGCGTTCACTCGGCGAGTGTCGATTGGGTTGCCGTGCACATATTTGAAAACCAAAACTCGATTGCCGCTGCTCAGGTCACGAGTTTCGCCAACGGCCTGGGGAATCTCGAAGCCGAGTCGCGCGGTGAATGAACTTAGGCTCTTGAGAACCTGAATCTCTAGCTCAAGTTCGGTTCCGGCGCTTGGGGTGGTTGGAACGCGAACAATGAAGTTGTCGCCGTTTATGTCTGTGAGCAGCGCGGAGTCGAAGTTGCCTGCCGCAGCGCCAGAAATGGCGATTGCATTGGTCACTTTGAGACCCGAAACGGCGTCTGTCGCTAGCGCGGCTAAAATTAGGGGAGATTGGCCCATGCCCAAAAGATTAGGCAACAAACTCGGCATTTAGGTGCATCGCCACGCGTTCGAGACAAAAAGGAGGGCAACGTGAACAATTCACTGAACCTACCTTTGGCGCGTTCAGCGGTCGACCGCGATTATCTGCAGCGAAAGAATCCAGATTTGTTTGTCGAATTGTGGGCGAACAAAAACACTCGGGTGCTGCCGATGTTTGACCAAAAAATATTGCTGCACCAAGTCGCAGACAAGCAGGTTGCCCAACTGAAGCTATTCGAAGTTGAATCGATAACCTCGAATGATCTGTTGGTCTATCTCGGGCGTTCACTCGAGGCTTCAGATTTTGAGCCAGCTGACACTCCAATAGTTCTAGCGGTTCTATCTGCAAGCGCGGCAAAAACACTTGAGCCAGACGAAAGCGCATGGGTAAGTCTGCGCCGAAACGGCGCGGGGTTATCAGATCGCGACGCCGGTCTCTATGCGCAATCGCTATCAATCGCCAACTGGCACGAAAGTCATCCCAGGTGTTCGAAGTGTGGCAAACCAACCGAAGTGATTGACGCTGGTTGGGTGCGCACGTGTTCGGCTGACGAAAAAGAGTTTTATCCGCGAACCGACCCGGCAATCATCGCGGCAATAGTTGACGACGAAGACCGCATCCTGCTCGGCTCACAAGGCATCTGGGAAGACAACCGCTGGTCGGTGCTCGCCGGTTTTGTCGAGCCGGGTGAATCACTCGCGGCTGCGGTCGAGCGCGAGATTTTTGAAGAGGCCGGCATCAGGGTGACAGACATTGATTATCTTGCGAGCCAATCTTGGCCGTTTCCATATTCGCTAATGGTTGGCTTCAAGGCCCGAGCACGTGGCGTTCAAGAGCTTGTTCCCGACGCGTTAGAAATCGAAAAGTTGCGTTGGTTCAGCAGAGAAGAAATGGCGGCAGAGGCGCAAGCAATTCTGTTGCCCGGCAAGCTCTCGATAGCCCGAGCACTAATCGAAGACTGGTTTGGCGGCGAACTTGTTTCGGCTTCTGAGCTAAAGGCCTAGGCGACCATGGCGAAAGAGTTTTTGGCAGAAGATCTGCTCTCGAATCTCGATGATGAACAGCGTCTTGCTGCCGAGTCTTTGGTCGGACCAACCTGCATTCTTGCCGGAGCCGGCACGGGTAAGACCCGCACCATCACGCATCGAATTGCCTATGGAATCGCAAAGGGCTATTACGCCGCCAATCGAGTTTTGGCGCTCACCTACACGAACCGCGCCGCTGGCGAACTGCGCTCTAGGCTGAGGGCTCTCGGAGCTGCCGGCGTGCAGGTAAAGACTTTTCACGCCGCCGCGCTCTCGCAACTCGAGTTCTTTTGGCCGCAGTTTGCCGGTGTGCCGGCTCCGCAGGTGCTCGAGTCAAAGGGCAAGCTGATTGGCCAGGCGGCCACCGAGCTTGGTCTAAAGCTAGACACCGCTGCACTGCGTGATGTTGCGGCAGAAATCGAATGGCGAAAATACTCGATGCTCAGCATCGAGCAATATGCCGAACTCGTGTCAAAGCGTCCGCGAGTTGGCTCTCTGACGGCTGAGCAAAATCTTGCTCTGCAAGAGCAGTACGAACTTTCCAAGGTGCGCTCGCAGAGACTCGACTGGGAAGACGTTCTGATTTTGACCCTGGGCATGCTGAGAGCAGAACCACTCGCACTAAGTCACGTGCAACAGCAATATCGGTTCTTCACGGTCGACGAATATCAAGACATTTCGCCGCTGCAGCACGAACTGCTTGACGCTTGGATGGGCGATCACACCGATCTCTGTGTTGTTGGTGATCCCAACCAAACCATCTACTCTTTCACGGGTGCAACGAGTGACTTTCTGAGAAACTTTGCAACCCGATACGAAGATGCCAAAGTAATGCAATTGACCCAAAACTATCGAAGCACTCAAAAGATTGTTTCTGCAGCCAATCGGGTGGTGGCCGAATCAAACCCGGTTGACGCTCTGACTTCACAAGGTGAAGTTGGCGATGAGGTTAGAGTGCTTCAGTTTGCGCACATAACCGACGAAGCGAAAGAAGTTGCTCTGGCTGTGAAAGAGCAGCTTGCCGCGGGCGTCAAACCAAACGAAATTGCCGTGCTCTATCGAGTCAACGGTCAAAGCGAGGTCTTTGAAGCCGCACTCGCCGACCAGAAAGTTGACTACCAACTTCGAGGCGGCGAGAGGTTCTTCAATCGCCCAGAAATCGCGCGCGCAATGACCGCGCTTCGTGCCGAATCAAACTCTGCATCGCGAGAGGACAAATCGACCTTCGAACTGGTTACCGACGTTTGTCGCAGCCTCGGCTGGACTGCTCGTGAACCCGATGCGGCTGGTGCTGAGCGAGATCGCTGGGAGTCGCTTTCGGCACTAATCGCCATGCTGGCTGAGATGCCTGAGGGAAGCAGTCTGGCTCAGTTCGCGGCCGAGTTGGACGAGCGCAAACGTTCTCAGCACGAGCCAGTTAAGCCGGCGGTTACCCTGTCGACCATCCATGCGGCCAAGGGACTCGAGTGGTCGCACGTCTTTATAGTCGGCGTGACCGAGGGTTATTTGCCGATTGCCTATGCCGGCACTGCAGCCGAAATAGCCGAAGAGAAGCGGCTCTTCTATGTTGCCATCACCCGTGCCAAGCGAAAGCTGAGCATCTCTTGGTCTAAGCGAGACAACAATTCGGGGCGAGAGCGCGAGCCCTCTCGGTTCTTGAGCCTTGTTGCCTAGGCGACTCGGCATTCACATATTTTGCTAAAGCCCCAGTGCACCTCGCTGATCTGACCCGACTGAATTGATAGCCGGTAACCGGTTCTATTTGCCTCTGCCGGTTCAAAGTCTGAAAGCTGATCGCAAAACTGCAGAACTCGTTGGCAAACGATGGCCGCGGCAAACAGGCTTGCCACGCTGTCATCAAACTCTTGGCGACTAAACAAAAGCTGCGATGCGATTGCCGGCCAGGCGGAATCTTCGGCAGTTCTGTTTTCGTGAAAGCAACTCAGGCACGGAGTCTTTGCTCTCTCGATCACCGGGCTCACGGTTACACCTTCGCTATCGAATACGACACTTATGTGTGCAACTGATTGCAGCATCCATCTTCGATAGTCAATTGGCGATATTGCATTGTTTGCCAGCAACACCGCGAAATCAAGCTGATCTGTTTCTTCGGGTGAATCAGAAAATAGTCGACCTATTCCTGACTGCTCGAGCGATTTCAAAATCGAAGGGTTCGCCGAAGTTTTAGGTTGCACGAATACCTGTCGCAATTGACGTTCAGCAAGAACCGCAGCGCCTTCGCGCGAATGAATAGCTTGAGCCCGACAAATTTCGGCGAAGCGAGCTTCGATGAATTGCGCCGATAGCCCGGTCGGCTTTGCGGCATCTCGCAACAGAGTCTTGTCGATGCTCTTGAGAAACTGCGACGCATCTTCGGCGCCAACCGCGGCGGCCACCTCGTCGAAGTAATCGTCAGCTATTCCGCGCGAGAGCAGCCCCAGCAGTCGCTCTTGAGCGGCTGTCAGGTTTGCAAGTTTGACCGCGTCGGCGGCAGAGCCAAACTGAACCTCGTCGGTGCGTCTCCAAAGCAGTGCCTTGCTCGGATTAATTCGCAGAACCATGTCGTTAGTTTCTGCTCGCAGCCAGGGCGCTGCCCGAGTAATCCACAGAGCGCCTTGGGTTTGTGAAGGCTCTAGTTGGAGTGGCTATTCGCCGAGCAGCTCGCGCAGCTCTTTGTCGAAGCCCTCGTCTGAGCCCTTTGCGAGCCGCGCGAACAAGAGTTCGGGATTGCTGATCTCATCGGCGGTTGGCAGCAGGTCTGGGTGTTCCCAGAGCGAATCGCGTTTCTCGCCACCGAGTTTGTGACCAATTTCTTTCCAGAGGTTGGCGGCTTCGCGCAACCGTCTTGGCCGAAGTTCGAGACCAATCAGCGTGCCGAAGGTCTTCTCGGCCGGACCACCACTTGATCTGCGTCGGCGAACGGCTTCGGCAATCGCAATGCTCTTCGGAAGCAAACTGGTGGCCTGGTCGGTTACCGCGTCCACCCATCCTTCGATTAGCGCAAGGGTGTTCTCGATGCTTTCTAGTGCGCGCGATTGCTCATCATTTCTGGCGGCAATAAAAGCGCCATTCTGAAAAGCCTCTTGCAGCGCGGCGGTGTCAATCGACTCGAGATCGCTCGTGAGCTCTTCGATGCGCGAGGTATCAATTTTTATCTCGGATGCGTACTGCGTGATTTGGTTGATGACGTGCTCGCGCAACCATCGGCTTTGTTTGAAGAGTCGAGCGTGGGCAAGTTCTCTCACCGCAAGGTAGATGTAAACCTGATCACTATCGACGTCAAGTTCGTTGATGTAGCTCTCAAAATTCTGGGTAACAAACGCTGCGCGCTGGTCTGAAAATATTGGTAGACCTATGTCGCCGCCGGTTAGCACCTCACTCGAAAGTTTGCCGAGCGATTGGCCAAGTTGCATTGCAAACAGTGCGCCACCGAGTGACTTCATCATTCCGGTGGCATTGCCGATCATGCCGGCTACTTCTTCTGGGGCAGACTCGCGCAGGCTGTCGCTGAGGGCAGCACTCATTCGCTCGGCAACCGGGGTCGCGAGTGCTTGAAACAGCGGCATGGCGTCTTGAACCCAGAGTTCGCGAGTCAGAAACTTTGGCTCGGTTGTTAGTTCTGAAATGGCGGTGGCGCCGTTCAGCCAGAGCGAGGCAATCGATAGCGCTTTCAAAAGCTCTTGCTGAATGTCGGTTGATGCCGTCTGAGATTCGCTCGCCGCGATCTGCCTTGCCTGGTCGGTTGCCAGCTTCCAGTTAACCGAGCCATCGCTGCTGGCCATTTGGCTTAGGGCAGCACGCAACTGGGACATCAGGGCCGCCATCTGAGCCGGGTCGTTCGATAGGCCGGCTGCCTGGGCCAATTTCTCGACATCCATGCCCTGAGCGCCCTTTTCTAAAAACTCGCGCATGAACGCCTCGAAGTCTTCGGGGGTGCCGTTGCTGCCATCTTCAGTCATGTCTTCTCCTATGAATAACGCTAATAGGCTTAAGGGGTGCCAAGACGACTTTTTGCCAAGGGCAGAATCGCCAGACGACCAGAATCTAAACGTTCCGTCGTAGGCACCGCCCTTCTAGTCTTATTTTCTCTCGGTTTAGTGGGGCTCAGCTATTTCGAAGCCCCCTATGTGATCGAGCGTCCGGGACCAGTCGTAAATGTGCTTGGTGATTATGACGACAAGCCGGTGATTGCAATCTCGGGTGCGAAGACTTTCAAAACCACGGGTGAACTTGGCCTGCTCTCGGTGAGCATTGTCGGCAGCCCAGAACAAACTCCCGACTGGCTCGAACTCTTCTGGGCTTGGCTAGATCCGGCTCAGGCAATTCTGCCGGTTGAAGCCGTGTATCCGAAAGACATGACAGAAGAGCAAATCGAAGCCGAGAGCACGGCGATGATGGAAGAGTCGCAACAAGATTCGGTCGCGGTTGCGCTGCTAAAGCTTGGCTACGTGGTGCCCTCAAAGATTTATGTGAGCGAAGTCTCAAAAAACAAACCGTCTTCGGGAAAACTTATTGCCGGTGACTTCGTGCTCTCGGTTAACGGTGTGAAGCCGCAATCGATTGAGAATCTTCGAGAACTCATCAACAAGTACGACTCAAAGACCGCTCTGACTATCAAGGTTTTGCGCGGCATCAAAGAGCTCGAATACCAACTAACCCCGATCAAGAACGAAGAGCAAAAATTTGTTCTCGGAATTTTTGTCGGCACCAAGTATGACTTTCCGGTCAAGGTCAACTTGCAGGTCGCAGACATCGGTGGCCCATCGGGCGGCATGATGTTTGCACTTGGCATCTTCGATCAACTGACGCCCGGCTCGCTAACCGGAGGTAAGAACATCGCCGGCACGGGAACCATCGATTCAAAGGGTGTTATTGGGCCCATCGGCGGAATTCGGCAAAAAATGTATGGGGCAGTGAGGTCTGGCGCTACGCACTTCTTGGCGCCGGTCGAAAATTGCTCCGAGGTAACCGGGCATGTTCCGGCTGGATTAACTGTTATAACTGTTGAAACTTTTGACGAATCACTCAGCATCGTTGAGGCAATCGCAAAGGATCAAGATCTAACGCAGTTTGGCACCTGCGAACCCGCAAAATAACACCCTAGAAAAAGGCAAAAAATGGCAACTCGTAAAGACAGAAAAGTCTCACCCGTAACGGTTTCGATCGTGATCCTTGCTGCAATATTCTTCGCTTTGGTGGGTGCTTCTGGCGTCTATACCGACCTGCTCTGGTTCGATCAGCTCGGCTTCAGCGGTGTCTTCACGACCCAGATCTTTGCCCAGGCGGGGCTCTTTGCCCTAGCCGCTCTGGTGGCTGCTCTGGTCGTCTGGATGGCACTGTGGTTTGCGATAAAGACCCGACCTGTCTATGTCAGGCAAATCGAGGGTGACGCCTTTTCGGCGTATCGAGCCTTGGCCGAGCAACTGCGCCGCGTTGCGCTTGTGTTCTTGCCGATTCTGGCTGCGCTCTTTGCCGGGCTAGCCGCTTCGTCACAGTGGCAAACCGCCGCCGTCTTTGCCAACAGCACGAAGACCGGAGATGTCGACGCTCAGTTTGGTCTCGACGTAAGCTTCTATCTTTTCGAGTTGCCTTTTTACACCTTCGTAGTTGGCTTCTTCTCGACGCTCATCTTTTTTGCTCTGATTCTTTCGATCGCAGCACACGTAGTCTTCGGCAACATTCGCTTCGGCGGTCGCTCTGCCAGTGT
>JAIOXI010000014.1:0-19375 GCA_021741685.1 Rhodoluna sp. | reverse complement strand
CAGGAGCCGGTCAACGTAACCGTCAACGGAGTGGCACGTGTGATTGCCGCAAGCTCGATGGTTGTCATCAAAGTTGATAACGCAAAGACCGTGACGATTTTGGCTGAAGATAAACCTGTCGCTGCCAACCTGGTTGTCGATGTCGACGGCATGGTTGCCAATCTCGACATGGTGAACTACAAGAATCTGGGCGGCCAGGTTTCAGTTCGAGTTCGCTAGGTCCGACTTAGCTAGTCGTCTTTTCGATAGCGGTCGGGAATCAGTTCCCACGGATCTTTGTCGATTAGTTCGCCGACTGCCGTGAAAACATACTGTTCGATATGCATTCGCTCGTCGAGCGCATCTGGTCTGCGTGAGTGTCCCATGCGTTCAATCGGAAGACGATAGATCGTTATCTCGAATGCCTTCTTGTTTACCGACCACCGTGCGACCTGCTCGGTCGAGTCTTTGATAACCGGAGCATCGATTATGCGCCACTTGAGTTTGTCGAGTTCGTCGGGCCACGCCGCCTTGAGGTAGTCGCAGGTGCCAGAAACAATCTGACCAAAACTTGCTAACCGACTCTCGCCGACCTTGAACAGGCCGGCCAGGATGGGTCTGCGAAGACCTCGCCCGTGGCGGTCTCTGTGGCTTCCACGGCTAGCACTCATAGCGTCATTGTATTCTTGACCCGATGAACACTCGGCCCTGCTCCAAGGTGACTTGCAGTCAGCAAGCCGTAGCCACCCTCACCTATTCGCACGAAGATCGCACCGCGGTTCTTGGGCAGTTGACTCTGGTTCACGAGCCGCACGCCTACGACCTCTGCGAGAAACACGCCAAAAGGCTGACCGCACCGCAGGGCTGGCAGCTGATCAGGCACGCGACGGTTCCGCGTGAATCACAAGATTATTCAACAGATGAGAGCAATAAAAACATGTCACTAAACGCCATTGTCAAAAGCTACGACGTGCGAGGCCTGGTCGGTTCTCAGGTGACCCCCGAAATCGTGAGCGCACTGGCCGCCGCCTTCGTCGATGAAGTATCGGCCGCCGGCAAAGACGTCGTGGTCGGTCACGACATGCGTGACTCATCACCCGAATTCGCCGCGGCCTTCGCCAAAGGGGCTCGAGCTCGCGGAGCAAACGTTGTTTCAATCGGCTTGTGCTCAACAGACGAGTCTTATTTCGCAAGCGGATACCTCGACGCACCAGCGGCCATGTTCACGGCCTCGCACAACCCCGCTTCATACAACGGAATTAAGTTCTCGCGTGCGGGGGCCAAGGGCATCAGCATCGACACCGGCTTGGCAGCAATTCGCGATCGTGCACAGATTTATCTAGACAACGGAATCGCCGAAGTTGCCCAGCCCGGCAGCTATCGCGAACTCGATGTGTTATCTGGCTACGCCAACTACTTGCGCGAACTCGTAGATTTAACGGCGATTCGTCCGCTAAAGATTGTCGTCGATGCAGGCAATGGCATGGGCGGTTTAACTGTGCCGGCAGTTCTCGGCTCGTCAACTGGGCTATCGGCTCTGCCGCTCGAAATCATTCCGATGTATTTCGAGCTCGATGGAAGTTTTCCGAATCACGAGGCGAACCCGCTCGATGCTAAGAACATCGTCGACCTTCAGCACGCGGTAGTCGAGCACGGCGCAGACCTCGGCCTAGCTTTTGACGGCGATGCAGATCGCTGCTTCGTGGTTGACGAAACCGGTGCGCCGGTAACTCCATCTGCGGTCACTGCAATTGTTGCCAGACGTGAAATTGCGCGTGAGAAATTGATTAATCCCGGTTCACCGATTGCGGTCTTGCACAACCTGCTTGTCTCGAACATTGTTCGCGAGGTTATTGAAGAAGATGGTGCTCGCGCAGTTCGCACCAAGGTTGGTCACTCGCTGATCAAAGACCAGATGGCTGCCACCAACGCAATCTTCGGTGGCGAGCACTCGGCACACTATTACTTCAGAGACTTCTGGGGAGCCGATAACGGGATGCTGGCCGCGATGCACGTGCTCGCCGAGTTCGGCTCACAATCCCTGCCGCTCAGCGAATTCGCCCGCCAGTACAACCCATATTTCTTGAGCGGCGAGATCAACTCGACCGTGGCAGATGTTCAGGCCGCGAAAGACCGCATTCTGGCAGCCTTCGAGAACCGAGCCAACCTCGAAGAGTTCGATGGCATCACGCTGTCATCTGGGGCTCAGGCCAACTGGTGGTGGTTCAACGTTCGCGCCTCAAACACCGAACCGCTGGTGCGCCTAAACCTTGAAGCCGCAAACGAATCGACGATGCGCGCCATCCGTGACGAAGTTCTTGCCCTAATTCGGGCTTAAACTATTCGGCATGAGCCGCCAAGAAACCACATTCGACTTTCGAGTCAAAGATCTAGCCCTAGCCGAAGCCGGTCGTCACCAAATTCGACTTGCCGAAAACGAGATGCCGGGTCTCATGGCACTGCGCGCCGAGTTCTCGGCGACCCAACCGCTCAAGGGCGCTCGCATTGCTGGCTCTTTGCACATGACCGTGCAGACCGCGGTGCTTATCGAAACTTTGGTTGCACTCGGCGCACAGGTGCGCTGGGCCTCATGCAACATTTTCTCTACCCAGGATGAAGCTGCGGCGGCCGTGGTTGTCGGAGCGCAGGGAACCGTAGACGCTCCGAGCGGAACTCCGGTCTTCGCCTGGAAGGGTGAGACTCTCACCGAATACTGGTGGTGCACAGATCGCATTTTCGATTGGTCTAGCGAAGCAGCGGCCGAAGGCAAGAGCTACATCGGCCCAAACATGATTCTCGATGACGGTGGTGACGCAACGCTTTTGGTGCACAAGGGTCGCGAGTTCGAACTGTCTGGGTCGGTTCCTCCAACCGGACTCGATGACAGCGAAGAGTATGGCGTGATTCTCGAGTTGCTTCGATCGTCACTCAAGATATCGTCGAATCGCTTCACGCAGATCGCAACCGAGATTAAGGGTGTCACCGAAGAAACCACAACCGGTGTTCACCGTCTATATGAATTTCACAAGCGCGGCGAGCTTTTGTTTACCGCGATCAACGTCAACGACTCGGTTACCAAATCGAAGTTCGACAACAAGTACGGCATTCGCCACTCGCTGCCAGACGGTTTGAATCGCGCAACCGATGTGTTGATCGGTGGCAAGACGGTTTTCGTTGCCGGCTATGGCGATGTTGGCAAGGGCTCGGCAGAGGCGATGCGCGGCCAGGGCGCTCGAGTAATCGTGAGCGAAGTTGACCCGATTTGTGCTTTGCAAGCGGCTATGGATGGCTTTCAGGTTGCCAGACTTGAGTCGGTAATCGATACCGTCGACATCTTTATCACCGCGACCGGTAACACTCACATCATTCGCCCAGAGCACCTCTTGCAGATGAAGCACCTTGCAGTCGTTGCAAACGTCGGTCACTTCGACGACGAGGTTGACATGGCCGGAATCTCGCAGATCAAGGGTGTCGAAAAGGTCGAAATCAAGCCGCAGGTTCACGAGTGGCGCTTGCCGAACGGTCGTTCTGTGCTGATTCTCAGCGAGGGCAGACTTATGAACCTTGGCAACGCCACGGGTCACCCGAGCTTTGTAATGAGTAATTCATTCAGCAACCAGGTGCTCGCGCAGATTGAGCTCTTCACCAAAACCGACGAGTTCGAGCTCGGCGTTCACATTTTGCCAAAGCACCTCGACGAGAAGGTTGCCAGTTTGCACCTAGCCGCTTTGGGTGTTGAATTGACCCAACTTACTTCTGAGCAGGCTCGCTACATTGGTGTTTCAGCCAACGGCCCGTTCAAGGTTGAGCACTACAGGTATTAGGAGCAGCAATGAGCTGGAAAATTCTCGTCGTCGAAGACGAAAAGCTAATGCTTGAAATGGCTCAGGCCACCCTAGAGATTGCCGGCCACTCGGTGGTCACCTGCGAATCGGGTGCCGATGCGGTTGAAGTTTTTCAAGCCAGCAAGCCAGACGTTGTAATTCTCGACTGGATGCTGCCTGGTAAAGATGGCCTAGAGATTCTGCAAGAGATTGTTGCGCTTTCGAACACTCCGGTAATCATGGCCTCTGCGAAGACCGAGGTCGAAGACGTCGAGCGCGCGCTAGAACTCGGTGCCGATGACTATATCAAGAAGCCTTACGGCGGCAAAGAATTGGTTCGCAGAATCACCGCGGTGATGAACCTGCCGGAACGCAGCGACAACACGATAGTTCACATTGGCCCGTTAACCATCGATGTTTCGGCATACGAGGTAACCAGGGGCTCGACCCAAATCTTGTTGACACCGCTCGAGTTCAACTTGCTGCTTACGATTGCCGAAGAACCTAAGCACACCTTCACTCGCGAAGAGTTGCTCAAGAAGGTTTGGCTGCACAAGAACCTGAGCGAAGAGAGTGACTTTAAAGGCAAGGTCGACACCCGTCTTGTTAACGTGCACATTCAGCGTCTGCGTTCGAAGATCGAAGCCAACCCAGACGACCCACAAATCGTAACGACCGTTCGTGGTCGTGGTTACAAGGCCGGCGCAAACTAAATGTTTTTTAGTCGCGCTCTTGAGCGCGCCGTCGGTCTTCTTCGCAGAAACCTGCAGGCCAGGGCAGTGGTCACCACAATTGTGCTTTCAACTGTCGCGCTCGTCGTTCTAGGTGGGTTTCTCTCGTTCGGCATCGGCAACGGCCTCTATCAGACCCGTGTTGACCAGGTGCTAGATGAGTCAGAGCGTGCCGTGGTCGACGTGCAGAACACGTTCTCGGCCTCTAACGCCAGCGATGAGGTTGCCCTTCAGTCTCTTATCAACTCGGTGGTGCCAAGGCTAGAGAACGACACCCAAGACCAATCTCGCCTGGTGGCGCTGCTCAGGACTCCCGGGCAAACCAGCGCGGCTCTGTTGCAGAGCCCGATTTCAACCGATCTGAATCTCGCAATCATCAGTCAGTCGTTGCGAGACAAGGTGAGAATCACAACTTCGAAGCTGGTCTATCAGTCGACCGAACTGCGGGTTGGCGCGGCCACCCATCCAGGTTTAATTGTCGGTGCACCGATTGAAATTCCATTGGCGGGTGTTTATGAGCTCTACCTGGTCTATGACCTTCAACGTGAGCAGTTAACCCTCGACCTGGTTCAAGGCACCCTGCTGATTGGCGGTCTGATTGTTTTGATTATCATCGGGCTCGTAAGTTGGTGGGTAACCTCTCGAATAGTGCAGCCGGTGCGACTTGCCGCTCGAGTCAGCGAGAACATTGCAGAGGGTGCTCTCGATGAACGCATTCCCGAAAATGGCGAAGATGTAATTGCGCAGCTGGCGCGTTCCTTTAATGCGATGGCAGACAACCTTCAAGACCAGTTGAAACAGTACGAGGCAATCTCGAAGATGCAGCAGCGATTTGTTTCGGATGTTTCGCACGAACTTCGAACCCCACTAACGACAATCAAACTTGCCGGCGAACTAATTTATGACAACCGCGAGGGCTTTGACGCACCAATCAAAAAGAGCGCCGAGGCCATGAACTCGCAGATTTATCGATTCGAAACACTGCTTGAAGATCTGCTTGAGATTTCTCGTTACGACGCTGGAGCCGTTGCCGGCGATTTCGAGAAGGTCGACCTGCTTGCAATCGTTCGATCGGCGATTGCGTCAATCGAGCCACTTGCCGAGAAGAAGGGCTGCGAGATTATTCTCGAGGCCCAGAGCGAGACAATCGAAGCCGAAATTGACAGTCGACGCATCGAGCGTTTGCTGCGTAATCTTTTGGCTAACGCAGTCGAGCACGGCGAAAGCAATCCGGTGACCGTTGCCGTTGCCGGCGGCGCTCACGCTGTTGCCGTTAGCGTGACCGATAACGGAGTTGGAATGACTAGAAGCCAGCTCGACCGAGTGTTCGACAGATTCTGGCGCGCAGATCCGGCTCGAAAGCGCACATCTGGCGGAACCGGCCTTGGTTTGGCCATCTCGCTCGAAGATGCCAACCTGCACTCGGGTTGGCTGCAGGTTGCCGCCAAACCAAACGAGGGTTCAACTTTCAGGCTTACGCTGCCCCGTTTTCAGGGTTCGGTCTTCTCGCAGTCACCGTTGCCGTTGCCGCCGCGTAAGAAGCAGGTCGACGATGAAAGCTAGTTTGCTCAGGGCTCTTGCCCTGGTGGCGATTACAGCTCTTGCCCTCACGGGGTGCGCCAAGCTGCCAACCGATTCAGAGGTCAAAGTCGGAAGTGACATTCAATCTGGCCTGACCGCCGACTACCTCTATTACTCGCCGAGTGGTCCAGACGAAGCGGCCACTCAGCAAGAGATCATCAACGGCTTCATCAACGCCGCAACCGGACCCCAGAATGACTATCAAGTGGCTCGAGAGTATCTGAGTCGAGACTTGGCAGCCAAGTGGAACCCAAGCGCCGAACTTCTGGTCGGTGACTCACGCCCAGTTATTGAGGTGCTTGGCTCGACCGAAGCAACCGTGACTTTTAAAGCTGTCGCTCGGGTAGATGAACTCGGTCGGTATCAAGAACTAGTTCCAGCAATATCTCGCGTTCTTATGTACAGCATGATTGAAGAAGACGGTCAGTGGCGCATCAATCAAGCCCCAGATTCAATCGTCTTGGTGCGTCCGGTGTTTGAGGTTTTGTTTAGAAGTTACTCGCTCTATTTCTATGACAATCAAGATCGCTATCTTGTTCCCGACAGTCGCTGGTTTGCAACCAGAATTTCTACGGGCACTCGCCTGGTTTCGGCGCTGCTTGCCGGGCCAGATTATTGGTTGACCGATGCCGTGAATTCGGCGTTTCCGACAGGAACGCAATTGGCGCTCGATTCGGTAACCGTAGATGCTGGCACTGCAATCGTCGATCTTGATGCATCCGTGAATAGCACAACCGTTGAGCAGCGGCAGCGAATGCTGGTTCAGCTCACCGCAACGCTCACACAACTTCCAAACGTGTTCTCGGTGCAAATCAAGATTGACGGTGTTCTGCAAAACATTGTCAACCTTCCCTATCAGGTTTCGTTGGCGAAGAATCCAGACCCAATAGTTCTCACCAGCGATGGCTTTAGGCAACTCTCGACGGGCGCCGTGCCAATGAAACGGGCGAGCGAAGCTGCGAAAGACTGGCAGGCTACCGAATTTGGAATCAACAACCAGCAGACCCTTTTGGCACTCAAGGGTCCGCAGGGTGTCGCGGTAACTCGCCTGACCGGCACCAGTGGCAACCTGACTGCCATTGATTACCGCGGTGACCTGCTTGCCCCGGTGATTGATCCGCAGGGTCTCATTTGGTGCCAGGGCGCTTCGGCTGACTCGCCGCTGACGGCCTACGACTCCACCGGCAAGCAAGTCTTTTCAACGCTTGGCTGGCTTTCTCAGGCAGACCACGTGGCCTTCTCAATTTCTCGTGAGGGGTCTCGAGTTGCATTCCTGCTGAACTACGAGGGTCAGGTCAGGCTCTATGTCGCAGCGATTGTGCGCAATGAAAAAGGTAATCCGGTTGCCATTTCGGTTCCGGTGCGCATGGCCAAGAGCGAGTTGCTATCCGGTTCGGTTTCATGGATAGATGAGACGACAGTCGCAAGCATTTCTCAATCTTCGGGTTCGATAACGTCTCCTGTTTACCTGCAGGTTGGTGGTCAGGTCAAAAAGCTTGCCCCCTTGCCATCGGCTCAGTCGGTAGTTTCTAGTGGCATAGCCGCAGCATCGTATGCGCTTGACTCAAAACAAGAGCTGCGCATTCTTCGATCTCTCACTTGGATAAACATTGCGAGAGATATTCTGGCAATTCACTTTGCTGGCTAAAACTGCCAATCGGTGAAAAACTCGCACACGTTTTTATGGTTATCGCTTTCATGAACCATGACACTCATCGAATCGTTGCTTGATTTGCTATTGCCCTCGCGATGTGCCGAGTGCTCTAGGCCGCCCTCGGTTTACTGCAAAGACTGCCTGAGTCGGCACACTTTTCACACCGTAGCAAGAGCACATACACTCGCCAAGTCTGGAATTGCCCTCTCGGTTTTAGACGAGCGGGTGGCCAAAGCGATATCTGCTTTCAAGGAGCAGAATCAGTTTGCGATCGCTCGGTCGATGGTTGACGCTTTGCTGCCCGCAGACCCATTTGGCAAAATCGACGTGGTCGTGGCGGTGCCAAGTGACGCTTCGAGTTTCAAAAAGCGCGGCTTCGTGCCGGCGCAGATAATCGCAGAGCGGGTGGCTGGTCGGTGGGGCCTACCCAGCTCGAAATCGGCGCTCAGGTTTGTTCGGCAGGTCGAAGATCAGGCGGCTCTCAAATTTGGTCAGCGCCAAAGCAACCTCGCCGATTCGATGGTGGCCGCTGCGAGTCTGAGCGGCAGGCGAGTTTTGCTGGTCGACGACATTGTGACCACCGGTGCGACTCTCGCCGAGGCCTGCAGAGCCGCAACATCGGCGGGTGCTGAGGTGGTTGGCTTCGTGGTCCTGGCCGAGACCCTGAGGCGCAAAGAACCCAGCGCACATCCAGCGGTCTCTCAGGTTGAGCCCTGAGGCTCGCCTAAGATTGACTAAGTTATTCAAACCGACTCGTCTGGAGCTCAATCTTGGCAAATATTCTCGACAAGGTGCTGCGCGCCGGAGAAGGCCGAATTCTCGGCAAACTCCGCAATTACGCGAAGGCAGTCAACGCGCTAGAGGATTCATTTAGCTCGCTAACCGACGAAGAACTTCGCAGTGAGACCGACAGCCTTCGCGAGCGCTATGCCGCAGGTGAGTCTCTCGACGACATGCTTCCAGAGGCCTTTGCCGCGGTTCGCGAAGCCGCAAAGCGCACCCTCGGAATGCGCCCATACGACGTTCAGATTATGGGTGGAGCCGCCCTGCACCTCGGCAACATCGCCGAGATGAAGACCGGTGAAGGAAAGACTTTGGTTGCGACCACAGCAGCCTACCTAAACGCAATTGCCGGTCGTGGCGTTCACATCGTTACCGTGAACGACTTCTTGGCCAACTATCAGAGTGAACTAATGGGTCGAGTTTTTCGTGCGCTTGGCATGACCACGGGTTGCATTCTTGCCGGACAGGATCCGGCACAGCGTCGCGCTGAGTACCTGTGTGACATCACCTATGGCACCAACAATGAATTCGGTTTCGACTATCTTCGCGACAACATGGCTTGGGATAAAGCCGACCTAGTTCAGCGCGGTCACTTCTATGCAATCGTCGACGAGGTTGACTCGATTCTTATCGATGAAGCTCGAACACCGCTCATCATTTCTGGTCCGGCAGCCGGTGAAGCTAACCGTTGGTTCGCAGAGTTTTCAACCATTGCCGCCAAGTTGCAGCCGGTCGTTGACTACGAAGTAGATGAGAAGAAGCGCACCGTTGGAATTCTCGAACCGGGAATTGCAAAGGTCGAAGACTACCTAGGCATCGACAACCTCTATGAGTCGGCTAACACCCCACTAATTTCTTTCTTGAACAACTCGCTCAAGGCGATCGCACTTTTCAAGCGCGACAAAGACTATGTCGTTATGAACGGTGAAGTTCTAATCGTCGACGAGCACACTGGTCGCATGCTTCCTGGTCGTCGATACAACGAAGGTGTGCACCAAGCAATCGAGGCTAAAGAGGGCGTAGAGATCAAGGCCGAAAACCAAACTCTCGCAACAATAACCCTGCAGAACTACTTCCGTCTTTACAAGAAGATTGCCGGCATGACCGGTACCGCAGAGACCGAAGCCGGCGAGTTCATGAGCACATACAAGCTCGGTGTGGTTCCGATTCCAACCAACCGACCAATGATTCGCCTTGACCAGTCAGACCTAATCTTCAAGAACGAAGAGATCAAGTTCGCGATGGTTGTCGAAGACATCGCCGAGCGCCACGCCAAGGGTCAACCTGTTTTGGTTGGAACCACCTCGGTTGAGAAGAGCGAGTACCTTTCGAAACTGCTAGCCAAGCGCGGAGTGCGCCACGAGGTGCTAAACGCCAAGAACCACGCTCGCGAGGCGGCCATTGTCGCGCAGGCCGGTCGACTCGGCGCCGTAACCGTTGCCACCAACATGGCTGGCCGTGGAACCGACGTCATGCTCGGTGGTAACGCCGAGTTCTTGACCGTCGACGCTTTGAACAAGCGCGGTCTAAACGCCGATGAGACTCCAGAAGAATATGAAAAAGCCTGGGCGGCTGAGTTCGAAAAGATCAAGGCACAGGTTGCCGTTGACGCCGAACAGGTTCTTGCTGCCGGTGGGCTTTATGTGCTTGGCACCGAACGTCACGAATCACGAAGAATCGACAACCAGCTGCGTGGTCGTTCGGGTCGTCAGGGTGACGTTGGTGAATCACGTTTCTATCTTTCGCTAACCGACGATCTGATGCGTTTGTTCAACTCGGGTGCGGCAGCAAGCATGATGAACCGTCCGGGAGTTCCAGACGACACCGCGATTGAATCGAAGTTGGTCAGTCGCGCAATTCAAAGTGCGCAGTCACAGGTCGAAGGCCGAAACGCCGAGATTCGCAAAAACGTTTTGAAATATGACGACGTCATGTCTCGCCAGCGCGAAGCAATCTATGCCGACCGACGCCACATCCTCGAGGGGGACGATATTCAGAACAGAATCTCGGGCTTTCTCGAAGATGTCATCAAGGATGTCGTCAATCAGCACATAGTTGAGGGAACCGGAAAAGACTGGGATCTCGATGCTCTATGGACTGACCTGAAAACCATCTATCCGATTGGTCTCGAAATCTCTGAGGTGCTCGCAGAGGCCGGAAACCGTAACCGCCTCACCCGCGATTGGCTAACCCGCGAACTTATCTCTGACGCTAAAGTTGCCTACGCAAAGCGCGGCGACGAGATTGGCGATGCGGCGATGCGCGAACTCGAGAGACGCGTTGTGCTATCGGTTGTCGACCGCAAGTGGCGCGACCACCTGTATGAGATGGATTACCTCAAAGAGGGAATCGGTCTTCGTGCCATGGCGCAGCGCGACCCGTTGGTTGAATACCAGCGTGAAGGCTACGGAATGTTCCAGCAGATGATGGGCGCAGTTCGCGAAGAGTCGGTTAGCTTCATGTTCAACATCGAGGTTCAGGTGCAGGCTTCAGCCCCAGTGGTCGAGGTCAAGCCTGACGTCAAGAAGTTGACCTACACCTCACCCAGTGAAGACGGCACTGCTGAAATTCACCAGGGTGGCAGCGCTGGCCCAGTAAAGCCTTCAAACGACTCAAAGAAGCCAGACGGCAAGTCGGCTCCCGGAAGCTCGTTCTTCAAGAACTAGATAACTGAAACCGAGGTGGCTCGCCACCTGCGGTTGATGCCCTCTAGCCGAATGGTTACCGCTCTAGTTCGAGTTGGCGACTGCACCAAAACCACAGACTCGACAACTCCGTCGCGGGGTTCTTGCTTCTTCATGCTGCCAACCCGAAGTTGCGGTGCCTTGGTGGGCTCACCCCGCTTGGCCCGCTCAAGCGCAACTTTCACCGAGCGATCTCTGAGCCTGTTATAAACGTCTTCGCTGAGGTGCGCTGCCAACTGACTGATGTTTCGCACCCCGGCGATCACCTCAACCACCGCTGGTGCCAGTATGCGAAGCAGCTTTTCTGGGTTCTCTAGGTCTGCTGTCTTGCAGTATTGCTCGCCAAAATAGTCTGCCTCTTGAATTCGGTTCTTCACGACTCTTTGCCTTTTTGCCTTCGCTATTTCTCTTTCATCACGCTTTTCGTTCTCTTTCATTTCGGCTTTTCCCCGTCCGATTTTCTCCATCCGATTTGGCTTGGATGTTAGACGCTATTGCGATTCAATCTGGTGGTAAATAGAGAGCAACCACTCTGTGGATAACTTTTTGGTATTTGTCAGCACCCAGCCAATACTTCTTTCATGAATTTAGACGCACTGTTTGAAGATCTAGAATCGCAATTTGTCGAACCTAATCACTGCTTCGAGATGCAAGCCAGGTTGGCAAAGAGCAATCTCTTGACCATGCGAATCGATGGCGAGGAGCTGCCTTTGATTGCCCCGATTCTCGGTGAAGATTTTGTCGCTGGATATCATGAGCAACGAGCCGCCTGGATTTGCGTTGGCATGCCGAAGGCAGCCGAGATGAAATTTTCAATCGACCGCGATTCTCGACTGCCAAAATTGCGCAGGCGAGCGGTGAAACTCGAAGAGTTCATTAGCGAGATGAATCCTGCATTCGCCGCCAAGTTCAAGCCGGTTGGGCAACCGTGCTTTGACGCGGTTCTAGTTGCAATCGAAAACTCGCTTGCCTATTTCAAGCGCCCAAATGTGCGCTCTGATGAGCCTGAGGTGACCGCAATAGCTTTGGCTGCCCTAGATTGGCTCGGCATAGTTGAGGCCAAGGATTCGACAGACGTAACCCAGTGGCGCAGTCGATGAGAGATAAACCCTTCAGAACCAGGACAGCGCGAGTGGTCAATCGCAAGGCGCTGGTGTTGCTTGCCCTTACTTTGCTGGCGGCAACCGTTGCCATGCTGTTTTCGATTTATCGCGCCGAACCGCTTCAGGAGCTTCTGGTGGCCAGGCGCGATTTGCCTTCGGGCGCAGCCATTACGGCGGCTAACTTCGGGCGCGTGGCCACCAACTTTGATGCCAAGGGTCTATACCTGAGCAGTTTTCAGCCCGATGCTCGGCTCACCAGCCCACTACTCGAGGGCCAACTGCTGCCGACTTCGGCTTTGGGTGCGCTTGAAGCTCGCTACTCGATGGTGCTGACCCCTTCTCAGCCGATGTCGTCTTCGATTCGAGTGGGTTCTCGTGTCGATGTGTGGTTCGTGGCTAAATCAACTTCGATCGATCGTGTGAGTGTTCCTCAGCGAATTGGTGTTGCGCTAGAGGTGCTCGCTATTGCCAATTCCGAAGCGAGCGACGCGTTTGCCAGCTCTGAGAGGCGGCTCGAGGTTGCCACTTCGGCAGAAGAACTCGCACCGCTAATGCTGGCCAGCGCAGAGGGTGGATTCATCGGTGTCGTCAGCAATCAGTGAGCAACCGCAGAGCGCGGGGCAGGTGATTACCGTCTGGTCTGCTGCTGGTTCGCCTGGGCGCAGCAGCCTGGTGGCCGCATTCGCATGCGAGTTGGCCAAGACCGGCAAGCGCACTCTCGTGATTGACGCCGATGTTCATGCACCCTCACTGATTCAACTCTTTGGTTTCGACCAAAACTATTCGGGGCTCAGCGCTGCAATCAGAATGCAAGCTCAGGGCACGCTCGATCGAGCGGCCTTCGAGCAACTGCTGCTCGACTTTGAAATGCCGAGACAGCGGCTCAAACTTTTGGCAGGCCTGACCATGGTGAATCGATGGCCAGAGATTGGCTTCGAGAATCTGCGCGACTTGCTGAATTTCGTACGAGAGTTTTTTGACTGTGTAATTGTCGATGTCGGTTCGTCTCTCGAGACTTCGCTGGTTGATTCGCGCATGATGAGTGAGCGCAATTCGGCAACGCTAGCCGCACTGTCGGTAGCCGATCACGTCGTTGCACTAACCAGTGCCGATGTAATCGGGCTCAATCGGTTCATCTGGGCGAGTGGTCAGTTGCGAGAGTTGAAACTAGAGGGCAAAGTTCACATCGTGGTCAACCGACTGAACCAGGATGTGTTCGGTAAGAAGGCATCTGGTGAAGTGGCCCAGACGATTCGCCAGTTTGTCGAACAAGAGGTTTCGATTTTCATTGAAGAGGATATCGGACTGTTTGCGCGCGCTTTGCGCGACGGTGTGCCCATAAACCTGGTTGGCAAAAATTCAAGCGTTAAGCAGGCAATAGCCCAGTTTGTGCTCTCGAACCTGCTGAATTCGCCTTCGAAATCGAGGCGGCGCGTGGCTAAACTCGGTTAGGTGTCGACCCTAAGCGAACTCATGAAGAAGCATGGCCAGAGTGTTCATGCCGACATCGAGTGGTTGCACCTGCTCATTTCTGAGTGGCAGCTCATCTCCGACCTATCGATGGCCGATCTGGTGCTCTGGGTGCGCGAATCGACCGGCAAGTTCTATGCAATCAGCAACGCCCGGCCTTCCTCGGCCCCGACGCTCTTTTACCGCGATATCTCTTCCTCTTCCTCAGACGCACCAAAACAGTGGCAGGCCGGTCTCGAGCAGGCCTTCAGCACTGGCGAGGCATTCTTCTTGGCTAGCGAGGTTTTCGATGGAATCAAGTCTCGCCTCGAGGTTGTTCCGGTTCGACGCCGGGCATCTAGTTCCAACGAAGATGCGGTTGAGGCGCCGGTGGCATTCATCTCTCGTCACACCAAGATCGATGCCACGATTCAGCCAAACAAGATCTCAATCAACTACCTGCGTGCCGCCAATGACCTGCTCGAAATGGTCGCCCATGGTCAGTACCCTGATTTCAACTCACCAACCGGTTCCAAGCGCGGCGCACCTCGAGCAAACGATGGCTTGATTCGTCTTGACGAAGACGGCGATGTCATCTTCGCAAGCCCAAACGGAGTCTCGGCGTTTAACCGACTCGGCATCGATGGCGAACTCGAGGGTCGCTCACTCGCCGAAGCCGCAACCAGGGTGGTCAAAGACTCGAACAGTGTCGATGAGTCATTGCCTCTTGTGCTTACCGGTCGAGCTGCTTGGCGAGCCGACATCGAATCAGCAACCCTAACCCTGTCGCTGCGCGCGATTCCGCTGAAGGCCGACGGCAGGCGAGTTGGTGCGCTGGTGTTGTGCCGCGATGTCACCGAGTTGCGACGTCAGGAGCGCGAACTTATTACCAAGGATGCCACCATCCGTGAAATTCACCACCGAGTGAAAAACAACTTGCAAACCGTCTCGAGTCTGCTGCGAATGCAGTCGAGGCGATCAGAGAGTGACGAGATTCGCGAGTCGCTAGATCAGGCGATGCGCCGGGTTTCGGCAATTGCCCTGGTGCACGACACCTTGTCTGAGGGTGTCAATCAAGACCTCGACTTCGACCAGGTCTTCGATCGCGTGCTTCAGCTCACCGGCGAGGTTGCCGCCAGTCACAACACAACGGTTCGCACTTTGGTCGATGGCAAGTTCGGGCAGCTGCGCAGCGAGATTGCAACACCGCTGGCTGTTGCTCTAACCGAAATAGTCACCAACGCTGTTGAACACGGATTAGCCAATCGCAGCGGTGTGGTTTTGGTTAATGCGGTTCGCAACCCTAAACGCCTCAACATCGACGTCTCAGACAACGGCGAGGGTCTTAAAAATGGCGAACTCGGGGTGGGGCTCGGAACTCAGATTATTCGCACGCTAATCGAGGGCGAATTGCGCGGAACCATCAAGTGGTTCTCACCGCGAGAGGGCGGAACCAAGGTTTCGATCTCGCTTCCTCTGGCCTAGAGGCAAAGAGAAAAACCCGCCTCGAGGGCGGGTTTCTTCACATCTTTGATTTGGCTGGTTTAGCTAGCGCGACGAGCGCGGGCATACTTGCGCTTGAGCGACTTGCGCTCGTCCTCGCTTAGGCCGCCCCAGACGCCGGTGTCCTGGTTCTCTTTGATGGCGTATTCGAGACAAAGGGTTGCCACAGAGCACTCGCGACAAATCGCTTTGGCTTGTTCAATCTGTTCTACAGCAGGGCCGGTGTTGCCGATCGGAAAGAAGAGTTCAGGGTCTTCGGTTAGGCAACGAGATTCGTTGAGCCACTGCATGTCCATATATGGTTGTCCTTTAAAACTGCCATTTTTACCTCGTTGACCTACGCTTATGAAGCGGGTTCGAGGTGATGTTTTCCTTCGAAAATAGTTTCACAATCGACCCCTTTTGGCAATACCCAAAAAGAGGATTTATGAGCCTAAAAGCCCGATTTCTAGCCCTTGCGTGGCAACTACGTGTTGCTGTAATGGTGATTTTTTTGGAGGCCCTGGCCACCTCTGGGGTCGCTCTGTTTTTCATCTTCGGATTACTCACAGACGCAAAATTGGTTGCGACGCTAATCGCAATTTGTGTTGTTGTATCGGGTGCTGCGGCTTATCTTTTCTTCGTCGCACGGCAACTTGTTTTTCGCAAGCGGTGGGCAAGAAGTGCGGCAATGTTTTGGCAACTCATCCAGATTGCAGTTGCGTGGAACAGCTTTACCGGTGAAGTTACCGGCTATTACTTCGGCGTGTGGCTGTTAGCCACGGCCTTCTTGGGGCTCTACTTTTTGTTCAACAAGACTGTGGTCGAACAAACCAACGAGCAGGTAGATCGCGACTAGATTCCCAGTTGCTTTCTGAGCATAGCCACGTGGCCGGTTGCCTTCACGTTGTATAGCGGCAGTGTGATCTTGCCCTTGTCGTCAATCACGAAGGTCGAGCGAAGCACGCCTTCGTATGCGCGGCCATAGAGCATCTTCTCGCCATAAGAACCGAAAAGCTGGTGAACCTCGAGTGACTCGTCGCTTAGCAACGGAAAGTTCAGTTTTTGTTCAGAGTGAAACTTCTTCAGTTTCTTGATCGGGTCTTTTGAAATTCCAACCACCTTGTAACCGGCAGCCTTGAGCGAATTCAGGTTCTCGTTGAAGTCGCAAGCCTCTTTGGTGCAGCCAGGGGTAGATGCGGCCGGAAAGAAATAGACAATTACTTTCTCGCCCTTGAAGTCGGCGAGTTTCACTTTGTCGCCATCCTGGTTAAGCAGGGTAAATGCTGGTGCCTTGGTGCCCTCTTCGAGTCTTTCAGTGTTCATCTGAACCTCCGTGCATGGGTGAATACCGCAATTTTACCGAGCGAAACTGAACAAATCCTGAACCCCTGATGATTGGCGACTGCTAGCCAAAATCTGCTATTCTTGGGTCTCGTTGCCGGTTTCGGCAGTTCGCGCCTCTAGCTCAATCGGCAGAGCAACTGACTCTTAATCAGTGGGTTCCGGGTTCAAGTCCCGGGGGGCGCACGAAAACCCAGTTTCTTCTCACGAGAGCTGGGTTTTCTTCACTTATAGGGCGCTCGAGATATCATCAGATTCCAGTCACAATCAAACACATTGGGCACGTATTGGGCACGGCAACGAAGGGTGATCTAAGAATGGGTACAGCTGCTCACCTCGATTTCAATCAGCTTGGTTTCTCCATTCGTTCAGACCAGGTAATGAATGCCAGAGAAGACAATTGGTATGCAACGACTCCATTCGGTATAGCGGTGCTGCGTTACGAAGACGCCAACACGCTCCTGAAAGACAAGCGGCTTTACCAGGGCACTAGAAAGTGGCCCTCGCACTATGGAATAACCGAAGGCCCGCTGGCATCCTGGTGGCAAACCATGTTGCTAAGCCTTGAGGGCGAAGACCACGTGAGATTGCGCCGTTTATCAACACCGGCTTTTTCGCCGAGAACTATTGAGCCCCTAGCGCCTCTATTTGCCTCGTTGGCAAACGACCTAATTGATGACTTTCAGGCTCGCGGAGAGTGCGAGTTCATGGCTGAGTTCGCTGAGCCATTCTCGGCAAAAGTCATCACTGGGCTCCTTGGACTTGATGAGGACTTGTGGCCAAAGGTTGCAGATTTTGCAACCAAGCTGGGTTACGTATTTAGCGTCACCATCAAAGAAGATCTCGAAGTTATCGAGGAGGGCCTACTCGGAATACTCGACATAGCCAGAGAACTAATCCAAAGTCGTCAAGGCAACGAGAGAGACGACTTCGTGGGAACGCTGGTCAAAGCAAGCGTTGACGGTCAGAAGATAACCGAAGAAGAACTGCTTTCCCTCATTACTCTTATGATTTTCGCGGGCTTTGATACCACTCGCAATCAAATTGGTCTAGGCATGCAAACTTTCTCAGAACACCCTGACCAGTGGCAACTATTAGGAAACACCCCGGACTTATCTAGAGCTGCCGTCGAAGAGGTGATGCGAGTCAATCCGACCATCACATGGGTCTCTCGCGAAGCATCCGAGGATATTGAGCACAAAGGATTAACTATCAAGCAGGGAACCACTATTCATCTCTTGACTATCCCAGCGGGTAGCGATCCGAGAAAGTTCGAAAACATCGGTTTTGATATAACGGCAGATCGCGCTTTTCACTTTGGATTCGGCGGGGGAATGCATCACTGCATTGGCCACTTCGTTGCAAGACTCGATATGTCAGAGGCCTTTAAAGCGCTCTCGAGAAGGCTGCCGAATATGAAAATTGCTCCTGGGGCTGAATATCTTCCAGATAGCGGAAACACCGGCCCAACCTTGCTGCCGATTACCTTTACTGCAAACTCAACGAAGTAACTTGGGAAGCGTTTTCTAGCTCTCCAGTGCCTTCTTGAGCCAAGCCTTTGCCCTGGCCATGTAATCCTTCGAGACTTGTGCTTCGGGAGCCATGCCCTCGAAAGCGTGTGGACCACCGGCCACAACGTCTAGCTCACAGGCAACACCCGCAGCCTTTAGTGCTTCGGCATACTTTCGATCTTCTTCATAGAACAACTCGATGTCGCCAACACCAATCCATGCCTTCGGCAACCCCTTGAGGTCTTTTCGTCTCGAAGGGGCAGCGTAGGCAGAGACATCATCTGCGCCAATTTGTGAACCAAGGTAAGAGGTCCAGCCGGCAAGGTTTAGTTTGTTGTTCCAAATAAAGTGGTCGACCTCATCGAGAGACCGGTCGAGTGCTGTTCGATCGTCGAGCATTGGGCATAGCAACCATTGTGCAATCGGCTGAGTGCCCCCTTCATCGTGAATTCGAAGCACCGAGCCGGCGGCAAGCCCGCCACCTGCACTTTCGCCACCGATTGCGATTCGCTTTGTGTCGATGTTGTAGTTGGCTGCGTTTGCCAGCATCCAGTGCCACGCCTCGTTGCAGTCATCTATTGCGGCAGGGTATGGGTTTTCGGGTGCAAGGCGATATTCCGGTGACACAATCACGATGTCTAGCTCGGTCGCGATTCGCGAGAGCAGAACGTCATCCATGTTTGGGGTGCCGATCATCATTCCGCCGCCGTGGATGTAAAGCAACGCGGCCTTGGTCTTAGTCGAGGCCGGTGTGAAGACTCTGAGCCTTTGCCCACCAGAAGTTTTTAGCCAGGCGATTGTGGTGCCGTCTTGAGTCTTCGCTTTTGGAAGCAAGAGCGGTAGCAATGTTCTGGTGATTGCTCGACCAAGTTTGCTGGTTACCGGAAGTTTCGGAAACGAACCCGTTGCTTTTCTAAGTTCGGGGTGAACGCGATTGATGTCCATTTTGAATCTCCTAAACGTCTTTGTTTGGTGATAACTGAATTGCTGAAACGGGATGCGTGACTCCATTATGGCTTGTCGGCGGCTAGCTCTAGAGTTTGGCCATGTTTAGATTTCGGGCAGCCAAGATTGGCCTACTCGTGGCGCTGCTTGTTCTGTTCACCGGCTGCGCACCTCTTGGTTGGCAGCATGCCGACAACCAAGAATTACGTGCGGCTATGGCCAAGGCCGGTCAGAGTTGTGGACCACTTGAAACAGATCCGGAATATTGGCCAAGTTTCGAATGCACCTCAGCGGCAAACGATGGC
>JAIOXI010000013.1:0-20367 GCA_021741685.1 Rhodoluna sp. | reverse complement strand
CAACGGTTATCGCGAGCAGGGCCTGCAGCCCAAGGAGCCGCGCTAACAGCAGTTCGCCCTTGCTCTGACTTGCTTTACGACCGAAGCCGCGCGCATCCATGCTGGCCGCCAAGAGCAGAGAGCGATCGAGGGTGTCTTCAAGAACCGGAATCAGTAACCCGTTCAAGGTTGAAGTTTTCGCGCCTTTGCCGCGCAGCCCGCGGGCTCGTTTGACCCGAGCGAAGCTCTCGATTAGTTGCGGCGCGAGGTTGATGGCAACCGAAACGCTCGTGGCGATTTCATAGAGTGCGCCAGGTGCCGACTTGAGCAGTTTTCGAGGATTCGCAAGCGTGTTGGCAACTGCGATGGCAAGAATAATGGCGGCCAGTCGGCTACCATCTAACAGAGCGCCGTTCAGCGCGGCAGCAGAGACATCGCCGAGCAAGCCAATGGCACCCAGACCAAAGTTCAACTCGAAACTTGGAAGGTTCAGCAGAACATCGTCGGTTGGTTTGCTGAACGAGAAAACAATTCGAAACAAAACCCGGATGACCACGACCGCTAAAGCCAACAGCAGATAAAACTTGAGCGACCTAGCCCACGGAGCGTTTTCTCGAAATAACAAAATTAACATGACCGAAGATGCAGCAATCGAAGTGGTTTGAACGATGTTCGTTGCGGTGCCAGCAACTACGGCAAGTGAAATCGCAAGAACCCACCAGGTCGACGGGTGCATTTTGCTTGCTAGCAGTTTTAACATCACTTGCACGCAGCCGCGGCTGGCTTAACTCGCGGTTCGCTTTGTGATGCAACCTCACCGGGTTCGACAAATCGCCAGCCATCGACTTCACCGCAGGCAGGCTTTCTGCTCGAAGCACCCTGCCCACTGAACTGCCACGCATTTGACTTTGCATTGAAGTAGGCCCAGGTTCCCTGAGCGTTGGTTGGTGTTTTTGTGCAGGGCTGATCTGTCTCGCTCGGCCAGTTGTTGAGGCGGCAAACGAAGCCGGTTGGATACTCGCTGGTGCCCTGAGCATTCAGACCTGCGGCAGCTAAGAGATCCCATCCGGTTGCTTCAAAGTTTTTGACACAAAACTCAGCAATTTTCTTGCCACTTGATGTGCCGAAGTCGACAACCAAAGAAACGCCGTCTTCGCCAGAACATTGACGCTGCAGCACTTCGGTCTGCGTTCCTTCTGACTTTTGGTCGCTAGGAACGGTGCTGATGACGCCACCGGCGGCTACGAGAACCACCAGCGCAATCAGCACCGTTCGAAGCGAGATTTTCACGCGACTACTTGATCAGCGAGACGTAACTCGAACCGAGCAAGGCGATGTAACCCTGAGCCGAGGCAAAGATATCTGCGGCACCCGATGAATAGGCCGAAACCAAACCACCGGTCGGGGCAATTCTCGTGACCAGCCACTTTTGAACCGCTGCGTTCCTCTGCCCGGCGGCCGATAGGCCCATGGCGGCATAAGCGGTGCCGTTAACATCAACTTCGCCCCAGGCTTCGAAGTGGTCTGTGACCAGAGCGGTCTTAGTGAGCCAGGTCACGGCTTTGGTGCTTGCCGTCGACTTGACCTTCTCTTGTGCCGCGGTGGCCGACTTCGCCACTGAAGCGAAGGCCATTAGCGCCATGCCGGTTGCGTCTGATCCACTGGTCATGGTGTCGCCAGTCAAGTCAGTTCCGAAACCACCGTCTGGTCTTGCCAGGGTTGCCAACTTGGTTGCCACTAGGTTTGCCAGTTTGGTTTCGCCAGAAGCCTTGAGGCCCAAGACTGTCCAACCATAGATAAAGGTGTTTCCGTTGGCGTCAGCAATCTCGCCGGTTTTATTGACCGCAGCCTTAACCGAGTTCAACACAGAGTTGCTCAAAGTTGACTTGGGCAGTGCAAAGGCCTTGCTGGCAACCAAGAACATTCCGCCGCGGCCGGTCTGAAACTTCTTGTCGACGAACAACAAGCCGACCTTGGTTGAGGTGCCAGCATTCGCTGCAGATCTCAAATTGAAATCAACCGCAGGTTTGAAACTCTTTGCCGTTTGACCGGCGGCACGAAGCTGAAGCAGTGCTTCGATGGTGAAACCGAAGTCGGGTTTACCTGCGGTAAAGCCTTCAACATACTGTTTGTTTACGAACTTGCTCGCAATAAAGCGAACGGTGTTTGCCTGCTGCACCTCGGCAGCTGCGGGTGTGATGCTTGACGCAAAAGTTATTGCGGCAATAGTGATTAGTGTTGCGATTGAACGCAACCCAGTTTTAGTTTCAAACATTTGAAACCTTTCGCGTAAGCGAGAACTGAGCGCGAAGGCGAACGCCCGAATAGGGCTGTTCGACTCCACCCGTATTCCTCGACGGTTATTTGGAGTCTTCGTTTTTGCTCAGGCATTCCGACTTATCTAAAAAAGACTTACGGCTGCGGGTCAGCATCGGATTTTCACCGATTTCCCCTGAGGTCAAACTAGAACTACAGCAGTTGCTGTTCGCTCAATCTAGCAGAGCGGTGAGGGTTGGCTTAGAACACGCCGCCGAGAGTTGCCAACTGTTTCGCCAACAGGGCGTAACCCACGAAACTCACCGCATCCAATATGAAATGCGCCACGATCAAAGGCATCACCCGACCCCACTTGCGATAGGCCCAACCGAAGATCAGGCCCATTACGAAGTTGCCAACTATCCCGGCGAAGCCCTGATAGGAGTGGTAGAGCGCTCTAATCGATGCGCTAATCAACTGCTGGTGTGCAAACTTGATGCCGAGTTGATCGAACCTCTTATAGAGGTATGCAACCATGATTACTTCTTCTTGGATGGCGGCTCTGGCTGCCGAGAGCAACAGCATCGGCACCGTCCACCAATAACCCGCAAGCTCAGCCGGCACGACCTGTGCCGCGACCCCAAGGGCTCGCCCGCTGGCGTATAGCGCAAGACCCGGTATGCCAATCACTGCGGCAAGTGCTAGGCCCCGAAGCAGATCCCTGCTGCGAGAAATTGGCCAGATGCCGATTTCGTCGAACGCTTTTTCGCTGTCGCGTCGCAGCAGAAAGAGAGCCAAGATTGCCGGAGCAACCGCAAAGATAATTCCTATCAGCTGATAACTGAAGTCGAAGAACTCCGCTCGCGCTTGCGATGGGTTTAGGTCTGCACGCGTGCCACCGATGCCCATCGGCGAAAGCAGAGCTTCGGCAAACCTGAGTAGCGAATAAACGGCAGAGGTGCCGAGGCTGAGTGCCAGCACGATTGCGATTTCGAATCGAATGAAGTTTTTTGACATTACTCCATAGCCCTAGTTAATAGTGCAAGTGCCAGCACAACGATTAGCACGCCTCCGATCAGACCAAAGAAAATGCGAACTTTTCTCTGGGCGAATTTTCTAAGCGTGCTACCAGCAAAGGCTAAGACTTGTTGCCAGATTACCGAACCAACAAACACGCCAATCGCAAAGGTGAATGCGTTAGTCAAAATGTTCGACGTTGCATACTGTGTAACGCTCGGTGCGATTCCCAAGAAAAAAAGTGCGGTCGGCGGATTCACTGCGGTTGCCAACGCAAATAAACCGAAGGTTTTTAGTGCAGTCTTGCCCGACTTAGCTTCAGAAATTTCTGCCGAGTTTGAGCGAATCAGATCGATGTTTTGAACAAGCATGATTACACCCAGAGCTAGCAAAACGAGCGCACCGATTTGACTCAGTAATTGACCCCAGTCTGCAAAGAAGGATGCAATCGCACTTCCAAGTAGAAAGACTGTAAGCGCATACAGAAAATCAACCGTTGCCATGGCGCTTGCACCTGCGACGCCATGGCGCCATCCTTTTGCAAGAGTCGTGTTGATTAGCATGATTGCCATCGGGCCAACTGGAATCGCAAGAGCAAGGCCGGCGAAGAATCCGATTGCAAACAGATCGTTGATCACCACTTGCCTCGATTCTTTGCAACCCAAAAATAACAGGCCCGAGCAAGAACCGAAAACGGCCAAACCGACATGGCAAAGCCGAGCGCGCGCCAGAGAACATTCGGTTGAAGTTTCAATATGAAGGCCGCTGCCTTGTCTGCACCCAGCGGTCTTTCGATGCCAATAATCCAGATCGACTCATCAAGTTGCTTCTTTGAAAGACCGCTTGTTTTAGCCTCAGCCGAACTGGATGGGATTGCTCGCGGAAAGGCCGTGAGGTGTCTCTGCCCCCAGGCCAGCGAGCGCTTGCAGAAGCCACAGTCGTCGTCATAGATAAGAGTCGGGGCTGAGTTGGGCATGTTTTCAGGCTATCAGCCGAAATTGCGGGCCAAATGGGGGTTTGTAACGGAAATGTAAAGGAGGTGTAATTCTCAAAGTTTTTGGTTTGTTTACCTGCTGTTTTCACCTAGTCTTGTTTTACCCAAGGCTCTGCTGCCACGCACTCCTTGTTATGGGTTCTAGAGCCCAGGGTAAGAGGCAGCAGATCCGACTCAACAAGGAGAAACAACATGAAAGCAAATCGCATTGCGCGTGCTGTTGGAATTGTTGCTGCCTCTGCTCTAACTGTTGCCGGCCTTTCAGCCGTTGCGATAGCTCCTGCAGGCGCAGCTACACGTTCGACAGTCATTCTTCACTCAGCTGGTGAGATTACATCTCTTAACAGTGGAACCAACGATGGAAACACTGTCTATAACGGAACTGTGGGATCACTAACCGGCATGGGCTTCATCTATTACGACAACGGACCAAAGCTGGTTCGTAACACCACATTCGGCACCATGGCTGTGACCAAGAACACGCCTACTGACTTCCGAATCACTTACACCGTCAAGCCTGGTCGTGTTTGGTCAGACGGTACTCCAATCAACGGTGTTGACCTTCTTTTGAGCCACGTAGTTGCCTCGAACGAGTATTCAACGACAGCCGGATTGGGTGACCCATCAGACGCGGACAAGAAACCAACCTTTGACAGCGTTGGTTACGGTGGCGCTTACGGCGAAAACGTGGTTGGTCTACCAACACTCAGCGCTGACAAGTTGTCTGTAACCGTTCGCTTCGGCAAGCCTCTTCCAGACTGGGAGCTTTTGGCTCCTGGCCCAAGCCCAGTGCACGCACTGTCGCTATTGGCAGATGGCAAGAAGGGTCTTCAGTCAGCTTCAGTCAACAACGCTGCGAAGGCCAAGTTCTTGTCAGCGTTCACTTCGAAGAACACTGCTTCGCTAAAGAAGATGGGTGATGTCTGGACCAACGCTTACAACATTCGCACCATTGACTCAAACACCAACAAGCTATTGCTAATCAGCAACGGTGGATTCATTGTTCAGTCTGCAGTTGCAGACAGCACAATGATCTTGGTTCGCAACCCTCTTTACAACTCGGGCCCAGCGATGAAGACCACCAACCCAATCAAGACAGTTCAGATCAAGACCATCAGCAACGACACCGCTGCAGTTGCAGCTCTTCGTAATGGTGACATCGACATCTACCAGAACTCAAACCCTACGACTGCGGCCAAGGCTCTTCTTGACGGAATTCGTTCGGTAACTGTTGAGTCAAAGCCATCTGGCGTTTACTCACACATGGGTATCAGAACTGGCACTGCATTTGGTGAGACCGCGCCTTACACAGGACCTTTCGCGGGATCAAGCCAGAAGGCAATTGACTTGAGAACTGCTATGTTGTTGTCAATTCCTCGTGAGCAGATCCTGGCAACCTTCATCAAGCCACTAAAGGCTGACGCGCAGACCATGGATACCCACTTTGGATTCACCGGTAGCCCGACTCACACATTCGTGACCAAGAGCTCAGGTGTTTCGCTATACACAACTGGAACCCAGGAAGAGCGAACAGCAAAGGCTCTTGCCCTTGTGAAGAAGTACTACCCGACTGCATCGGCGACCAACTCGGTTGTGGATGTCAAGATGTGGTTCGCCAACACCAGCGGCTTGCGCGTGAGCACCTCACAGCTAGTCAAGGCAGAAGCAAAGAAGGCCGGATTCAACATTGACAACACCGGTGTTTCGGACTTCCCTGCCAAGATGAAGAGTTCTGATTATGACCTAACGCTATTTGCGTTTGGCCTAACCAGCATTAGTCAGGCTACTGCCACGGCGATCTACAAGACCGACGGTGGAAACAACTCATGGGGTTGGGGAACACCTGAACTGGACAAAATCATGAGCAACCTCCAGAGCAACTACCTAACCGCTGCACAGGTTAACGCAGAGCGCCTAAAGGCAGACAAGATCATCATGGCTAACGCCTATGGTCTATCTCTGTACCAGAACGTTTCTGTAACTGCTTGGTCAAAGGCGCTAAAGGGCATAAAGCCTGCACCGCTGAGCCCACAGATAGTTTGGAACTTCTGGGAGTGGAGCTACTAAGGCCTAAAAACCCTTAGGAATCCGAAGGGGGCATCCGAGAAATCGGGTGCCCCCTTTTTCTTATATTTGGGTGTCGAGTTGTTGAACATCATCTAAACTTTTCTAAGTTCACTCAAATGAACACGAGTTCTAGTGCGGCAGAGCTGCCGCGGCAAGGTTGACATTTTGTTTGCTTACTTAACCAGACGATTCAGCATGATGCTTCTCATCATTTTCGGTGCGAGCTACATCGCCTACAACCTTCAGGCCATTTCTTCTGATCCTCTTGCTGGTCTCGCTGAGAGCACTGAAGAAAACGCAGAATACCTAAAGACAAGTCTGATTCGAAGTCTGAATCTAGATGTTCCACCACCGCTTCGATACTTCATCTGGTTCAGGGGAGTTCTGGCCGGTCTCTGGGGACAGTTTGATCTTGGCCAAACCCGAACTGGTATCTCTGTCATCGAGGCAATTGAATTAGCAATTCCAGTGACATTCAGATTGGTCATCGCAGCAACGATTCTGGCAATCGTGCTCGGAATCACAATCGGTATGGTCACCGCGATTCGTCAGTACAGCCGCTTTGACTATGTGATGACTTTTATCTCGTTCTTGCTTTTCTCGCTACCTATTTTCTGGGTTGCAGTTTTGCTCAAGGAGTACATGGCTATCGGGTTCAACGACTTCTTGGCAAAGCCCGAAATACCTCTGGGATTCCTGATTCCATTCAGCCTGGTTGCCGGATTTATCATGGCAGGAATCATGGCGGGCAACCGCCGCCGCTTTTGGATGGTCTTCATCGGAGTCTCGCTTGGGTTCGGAGCTTTGTTGCAGTATCTGAGCGTGACCTCATGGTTCATCAATCCAGGCATAGGAATCATCGGAGTCGGAGTATTTGCATTCGCGTTTGCTGCACTGGTGACTCATGTTTCGACAGGCCTAGATAACCGGCCTTCACTTATTACAGCTTTGGCTTCGGCCACTATCGTGACGGCAAGCTATTTTCCGCTGCAGGGTCTTCTCAATGACGAAGCCAATTT
Organism: Rhodoluna sp.; assembly: GCA_021741685.1. Taxonomy (GTDB): domain Bacteria; phylum Actinomycetota; class Actinomycetes; order Actinomycetales; family Microbacteriaceae; genus Rhodoluna. The sequence continues at coordinate 13,035 of JAIOXI010000013.1, read as the reverse complement.
CTTGACGGTGCTTGCGGTGTTTGCCTTAACCATCGGTCTTTCTGCGATGGTTGGTTTCTTTGTGGCCAATGTAGACCGTCGAGTCAATATTCGAACAGGCATCATCACCGCTCTTCTGGCAACCCTGCCGATTATTCTTGACCGTTTCATGAGAGAGTTCAATTCATACATGAACTCGGACGCGGTTTATCAGCGCCCAGTGCCAACGCTTGGCCAGAGCAATGACCTGCTCACTGAAGAACAGCAATCAAACTTCTGGATCAACGGTCTCGACGACATAATGCACCTCATTCTTCCTACGGTTGCTCTGACCCTGATTTCATTCGCCGGCTATGTGCGATTCTCTCGAGGCAGCCTGCTTGAAGTTATGAACATGGATTACATTCGCACGGCCCGAGCCAAAGGCTTGAACGAGCGCACTGTCATCGTGCGCCACGGACTAAGAAATGCCATGTTGCCACTGACCACAATCCTGGTGAATGACTTTGCCGGCGTTATCGGTGGCGCAATTATTACCGAGAGCGTCTTTGCTTGGAAAGGCATGGGGTCGCTCTTCAACCAGGCAATTAACTCATACGACCAGAACTTGTTCATGGGAGTGTTCATCATCGGTGCAACGTTGACCGTCATGGCCAATCTGGCTTCTGACCTTCTCTACGGTGTTGTTGATCCACGAATTCGACTAAGAAAGTAAGCAAATGGCAACTAGAGATAACAGCGAAAAGTCTGTCGAGAAGAACGAAAACGAGATTGCGCTTCGTGAGACCGAGGGCTTAAGCCAAGGTCAAATCATCTTGAGGCGCTTTGTGCGCCACAAGGCCGCAATGTCTTCACTCATTGTGCTCATTTTGATCATTCTGTTCTCCTACAGCGGCTCGGGTATTCACCTGGGCGATAGCGAGAACAAGGTCACGGTTCAGGGCTGGTGGCCTTACCAGATCGATCAGATTGACCCTGAGGGTGCGGTTGCGAGCATGTGTGCAAACGGTATCCCGGGTTGCCCAACTCTTGACCTTATACCTGAGTTCATCGACGGAACCGGCATGCAGATTGGTGCTCACCCGCTGGGCATGGATACCGTAGGAACCGACTACTTCGGTCTAGTGCTTCGAGGAGCCGAGCAGTCGATCATGGTGATGCTCATCGTTGGTCTGATGGGTGTCGCTATTGGCACCGTAGTCGGAGCCATCGCTGGCTTCTTCGGCGGCATCGTGGATGCCGTATTGATGCGCCTCACAGACATGTTCTTGGTCATGCCCACTCTTATCATCGGGGCGGTGATTGGCTTCAGGTTCGGTAACTTGGGAGTCGTGCCGCTGGCGGTGATGTTGGGCTTGTTTGCCTGGATGGGCTTAGCTCGGTTCGTGCGAACAGAATTCTTGTCTCTTCGTGAGCGAGAGTTTGTTGACGCAGCCCGCGTTGCAGGCGCTTCGAACAGGAGAATCATCTTCAAGCACATTTTGCCGAATGCTGTCGGTGTCATCATCGTCTCTGGAACCCTGCTCATGTCGGGTGCGATTCTGACCGAATCTGCACTTAGCTTCTTGGGTTTTGGAGTTAGAGCTCCAGACGTTTCGCTTGGTCTATTGATCAGCCGCTACCAAGACGTCTTTACCGTAGCGCCATGGCTGTTCTGGTGGCCAGGTGTATTCATCATCGCAATCGCACTTTGCGTCAACTTCATCGGAGATGGTTTGCGCGACGCGTTTGATCCACGTCAGAAGCGTCGAATCAGCTTGAAGGAGCGCATGCAAGCGCGCGAATTGAAGTCAAACGCTGCAGCGAAGGCAAAGGCCTAATGCAAACCTTTGAGACGTTCACGGATGAGCGCAGCGGCGATGCCGCTGTCGCTGCCCAGGCTCGCGCTCACCGAGGTGACTTCGTTGGTCACGATTTCGCTGCTCTTGATGTAGTTGAACTTGTAAATTCGAGCGCTTTCGCTGATCCAGCGCTGCTTGCCATTGGCAGGGGCAACCCAGACTCTGGTCCGCTTGCCATTGTGGTTTATGCGAAGCGACCATTTAGTTTCGAGATCATCGATGTCTTTGTAGGCGATGGTCACTTGGCTGAGCGGGTTTACAACGACGAGGTGATCGTTGTTGAACACCAACTTTGGCCTAACCCAAATCAGAAAAGCCGCAAGTACAACGAAAGCACCAATAGCAAATTCGATCCAGTTGACGGAATTTTCAACAGGGAAGAAAACCACTTGGGCCAGGTAAAGGCAAACGAGCAAAATGGCGACCGTTGCCCAGGCGAAGTTTCCCTTGGGTCTGAAGACATTCTCTTTATTCATGCATCAATCATCGCAGGCAATTCTGCGGTTCAAGAAGGAAAGTAAAAGATGACTGAACCAGTACTTAAGGTCTCTAACTACAACGTCGACTTCTGGGTTGACGGGGTGTGGTACCCGGCCGCGATTGACATGAACTATGAGCTCTACCCGGGAAAGACTCTGGCTATCGTTGGCGAGTCGGGCTCTGGAAAGTCTTCGTCGTCGATGGGTTTGATGGGTCTCTTGGCTTCTAACGCCCGCGTCACAGGCACCGTTGAGGTCAAGGGCGTCGACATGCTTGAAGCCAGTTCAACCACCGTGCGCCGGTTTCGCGGCAAAGAGGTCGCCTACATCTTTCAGGAGCCAATGACCGCTCTGAACCCGGTTTACACAATCGGCTTTCAGATCGTTGAGACACTTCGCCTTCACCTGGGCATGGGGCCGGTAACCGCCAAGAAGCGCTCGATTGAACTTCTCGAGATGGTCGACCTGCCAGATCCGGCTAAGGCTTTTGACAAGTATCCTCACCAGCTTTCTGGTGGACAGAAGCAGCGTGCGATGATTGCAATCGCGCTGGCCTGCGACCCGGCTCTGCTAATCGCCGATGAACCAACCACGGCGCTAGACGTAACAGTTCAAGCTGAGATTCTCGACCTGATGCGTGGCTTACGTCACTCACTCAACTCGGGCATCTTGCTGATTACCCACGACATGGGCGTTGTCGCCGACATGGCAGATGAGATTCTCGTTATGAAAGACGGCTACACGGTTGAGCACAACACAGCGGACCACATTTTCAACCGCCCTTCACACCCTTACACCCAGCAACTGCTAGCTGCAGTTCCAAAACTTGGATCGGTGGCGGTTCGTGAACTCAAGTTCGAGGGCAAAGTCAAGCCAGAGCCGGTCTTGAAGTTGCAGAACGTAGATATTGAGTATCCGAAGCGCGGGCGCGTCCCAGCTTTCAAGGCTGTTCAAGATTTCAACCTGGAGATCTACCCTGGTGAGATTGTTGGACTAGTAGGAGAGTCTGGCTCGGGTAAAACCACCGTAGGCCGCGCTTCTATCGGCCTGTTGCCAATCAAGTCCGGAATTATCAGCGTCGCTGGATTCGACATCAGTAACGGAAACACCAAGCAGTTGAGTCAGATTCGCCGTCACACCGGAATCGTTTTTCAAGACCCAGCATCTTCGCTAAACCCGCGCCTGCCAATCGGTGAGAGCATCGGTGAGCCGATTTTGCTCTCTGGCTTGGCCAAGGGCGACGACCTAAACCACAAGGTAGAAGAGCTTCTCGACTCGGTCGAGTTGCCTCGCAGCTACCGCAACCGTTACCCGCATGAACTCTCTGGCGGGCAGCGACAGCGAGTTGGAATCGCTCGCGCACTTGCGTTGACTCCGAGCCTTCTGATTGCCGACGAGCCAACTTCGGCTCTCGACGTATCGGTTCAGGCTCGTTTCCTTGACCTGCTTCAGGAACTTCAAGAACAACTGAAGTTTGCCTGTCTTTTCATTACGCACGACCTCGGTGTCGTAGACATTTTGTCTCACCGCATCGCTGTTATGCAGAACGGCCGTCTAGTAGAAGAGGGTCTTCGCGACCAAATTCTCAAGAATGCAAAAGATCCTTACACTCAGCGTCTTATCTCTGCGGTTCCGGTTCCAGACCCTGCCGAGCAGAAGAAGCGTCGCGAGGCGCGTCAAAAGAACATCACAATCAAGTAACACAGAAGTGAATTGTTGGTTCCATTAGCAATCGTGGTCTTTATTTAACCCTCCAAGGGCTAGGCTCAAAATAGCTTGCGGCTATTCCTATAGAGCCAACGGCACAATCTAAGGAGTAGTACATGAAGATTAAGCGCATTTTTGCAGGCCTCGCCGCATTTACTGTGTCTGTGCTCGTTATGACTGGATGCGCACCTGGTAGCGCTGACATCGTCGCAGGCAGTTCGATATCCGTCGCTTGGAATCAGGCTTTTTACTCGAACAACCCAGCGACTTCAAATGGCAATGCCACAGCTAACGCAAACATTACATACCTAACAAGTGGCGCATTCAATTATTACGATGCCGTTCCTAAGCTCATCAAAGAAGAGCGTTTTGGCAAGTATGAGGTACTCAGCCAAGACCCACTCTCGATCAAATACACCGTGAACGAAGGCGTTAAGTGGTCAGACGGCGCAGCAGTTGACGGCGCCGACATGCTGCTCGCTTGGGTGGCCAACAGCTGTGTAGACAACAACGTCTCTGCAGAATATGACGCAGATGGAAACATAAGTAACCAGGCTGCCCTAGATGCCGGAGTATTCTTCGACTCAGCAAGTTGCGGTGGCGACTTGGGCAAGGTAACTCAGGTTCCCGTAATCGGTGACGGCGGTCGCTCAGTCACTCTTGTTTACGATCAGCCAATCGTTGACTGGGAAGTCAACTTTGGAATTGGAGTTCCTGCGCACGTAACCACTCAGCACGCTTTTGCAGGCGAAAACCTGAGTGCTGCAGACGCCAAGGCCAAGCTAATCAAGGCAATTCAAGACAAAGACCTCGCAACCTTGGCTCCAATTTCCAAGTTCTGGAGCGCAGGTTTCGACATGGTTGACTTTCCTACCGATGACCCATCGCTGGTTGTCTCAAACGGAGCCTATGTAATCACGGATCTCGTAAAAGACCAGTACGTTACTTTGACAGCAAACAAGAACTACACCTGGGGCCCTTCAACCAAAATTGAAACAATCACCATCCGTTTCATTGAAGATCCACTGGCTGCAGTTCAGGCGCTTAGCAATGGAGAAGTAGACATTATTTCTCCACAGGCAACTGCCGACATCATCACCGCTCTTAACGATGTGGCTAGCAAGGGAATTGTCACCAACACAACGTCAGACTCGACTTACGAGCACATTGACTTGACCTTTAACAACAAGGGTCCGTTCGATCCTGCTAGTTACGGTGGCGATGCTGACAAGGCAAAGATGGTGCGTCAGGCCTTCCTGAAAACCATTCCTCGCAATGACATCTTGACCAAGCTAATTCAGCCAATCAACCCAGCAGCACAGCTCGACGACTCGCAGACCATCCTTCCGGGTGCAGCGGGTTACGCAGAGGTTGTTGCTGTAAATGGTTCGGCCGAATACGCGAATGTTGACATTGCCGGAGCCAAGGATCTTCTTGCCAAGGCCGGAGTTAAGGGAAAGGTTGCGGTCAAGTTCCTATTTGGTTGCGGTAACACCCGCCGTCAAAACGAATTTGCTCTAATTCAGGCGAGCGCAGCAGAAGCTGGTTTCGATGTGCAGAACAAGTGCAACGACGACTGGGGCTCATTGCTTGGCTCTGGAACCTATGACGCTGTTGTATTCGGATGGCAGTCAACCAGCCTTGCGGTTACAAGCTCTAAGGCGACTTTTGCCTCAGACGGTGGAAACAACCTAAACGGCTACAAAAACACCGCTGTTGACGAGGCTTACGCCGCGCTATCCAGCGAGTTTGACACTGCGAAACAGTTGGCGTTGCTCAAGACAATTGAGAAGAATCTGTTTGCTGATGCTTACGGTGTAACTATCTTCCAATTCCCAGGCGTTACCGCCTACAACAAGAACAAAATCTCTGGAATTGTTCCTGCCCCACTAGCTCCGATGTTCTTCTGGAACTTCTGGGAGTGGAAGCAAGAAGGCGAGATCATTAAGGGCTAACCGCTCTAACAAAGAAGTGGCGCCGCTAGTTTGCGGCGCCACTTTTTTATTCCTCTTGATTTGCTGTTAGGTTTGTCGAAAGCCAGTGCGGAGTAGAGAATGCTGAAATTCATAACAAGACGACTACTTGTGTCAGTTGTGGTGCTCTTTGCTGCTACCTATCTGATGTATGTTCTCACCGCCTACTCTGGTGATCCACTCGAAGACTTACGCACCAGTACCGCGCGAAATAAAGAGCAATTAATTCAGCGCCGAATTGATTTGCTTAATTTGAACGTACCGCCTTATCTCAGGTTCTTCATTTGGTTCGGTGGGGTTCTCGGTGTATTTGTAGGCAAGTTTGATCTGGGTAAGAACATCAGCGGTCAGCTGGTTTCCAGCCAACTTGGTTCAGCAATGTTGACGACAATGCAGCTTGTGTTGATCGCGACCGTGGCGGCAATCCTGCTCGGTGTAATAGTGGGAATTTCGACCGCATTGAGACAGTACAGCGCTTTTGATTACTCAATCACTTTCACATCTTTTCTCTTCTTTTCGCTACCTGTGTTCTGGGTGGCTGTGTTGCTCAAGCAATACATGGCCATCGGTTTCAATGACTTTCTAGAAAATCCTCAGATTCCGATAGCCCTTATTTTTGTGTTTTCGGCAATTTCCGCAGTTGTCTGGCCGGGTATCATCGGCGGCCGGCTGAGAGTCAAACTCAGAATTGGAGCAATTGCCTTCGCGATAACTGCTGGTCTCTTGTTTGCTTTGAATCTCACCGGTTGGTTCGAAAAGCCTGGAATTGGGCCAGTGTCGGGTTTGATAATGGGCGTAGCAATCGCTTTCGCAGTAACCGCCTTGTCAACTGGAATGGCAAACAAGAGGGCGCGCAATGCCTCACTGGTGGTTGTGGCAATTGGAATGGTCGCCTGGCTGCCGTTCAATCTCTTATCTCTCTACGTCAGCCCGCTAATCTTCTTTATTCTGGCGGTCGCAACAGTTATTGTCGGATACCTTGTGGGGCATTTCATGGGGGGTCAAGATAAAGCGCCCGTTGCTCGAACTGCTGCTATTACCGCGCTTCTGATGGGCGGAGTGATTGCCCTCGATAGATTCATGCAAGCCTGGAAACCCTATTTTGAGAGCAGCTACATAAGTGGTCGTCCTTTTGCAACGGTTGGCGATCAGACCCCAAACCTTCAGGGTTCTTTTTGGGTTTTAGGCGTAGACAAATTTACGCATTTGCTCTTGCCCACTCTTGCGCTTTTGCTGATTGGCTTTGCGGGCTACACGCGGTATTCGAGGGCAAGCTTGCTTGAAATAATGAATCAGGATTACATACGCACAGCTAGGGCCAAAGGCCTTCCAGAGAGAACAGTAGTGATGCGCCACGCATTCAGAAACACAATGATTCCGTTGACCACATTGGTTGCCTTCGATTTTGCCGGGGTAATCGGCGGGGCAGTTATCACCGAACGTGTCTTTTCATGGAGCGGTATGGGTTCGCTCTTTATTGAGGGTTTGCGCAGGGTTGATGTGAATACCGTCATGGGCTTTTTCTTGATAACGGGAACGGTTGCCTTACTATTCAACCTTCTCGCGGATATCGTCTATTCGCTTCTTGATCCAAGAATTCGAGTCAACTGATGATTGAAGAAAAGTCTGAAAACGCGATACAGCAAAAAGAAGTCGAGGGGCTCTCACAAGGACGGATAGTTCTTAAAAGATTCCTAAACCACAAAGCGGCTATCGCTTCGATGATTATTTTGTTCACAATTATTCTCTTTGCCTTTACCTCGGTGGGTATCGACATCGGTAGTGACTCAGCAAAAATCAAAATTCCTGGCTGGTGGAAGTACGATTACGCGCAAATCAATGATGTTGAGAATAGGGGTAATCCGACCATGGATCTCTTGCCATCCTTCATCGATGGCACTGGCATGGCTATTGGAAACCATCCGTTTGGTCAAGACGAGGTTGGCCACGACGGTTTCGCGCGCGTGATGCGAGGTGCTCAGCAGTCGATCATGGTTATGTTCGTTATTGGCTTGGTGGCAACAGCAATCGGTGTGTTCATCGGTGCTGTCGCGGGATTCTACAGAAAGTGGATTGACTCGATTTTGATGAGGTTCACTGACCTCATAATCACAATTCCAGTGGTAATCGTAGGTGCCGTAATCGGCAGAGCTGTGGGTAATCTTGGGGCATTTCTCTTGGCCATATTCCTGGGCTTTTTCTCATGGACGGGGCTCGCGCGCTTGGTTCGAGGAGAGTTTTTGTCGCTGCGGGAGAGAGAGTTCGTAGACGCAGCCCGCATGGCCGGTGCATCGAATTTGAGAATCATTTTTCGCCACATTCTTCCGAATGCCATTGGTGTCGTCATCGTGAACACAACTCTTTTGATGTCGGCGGCAATTCTTCTTGAGACGGGTCTCAGTTTCATCGGATTCGGAGTTAGATTGCCAGATGTTTCGCTTGGCTATTTGATTAACGAAAACCAAACCGCATTTAGCACTAGACCCTGGCTGTTTTGGTATCCGGGATTGTTCATTGTTTCTATCGCCCTTTGCGTCAATTTCATCGGGGATGGACTCAGAGACGCCTTTGACCCTAAGCAAAGGCGAGCAATCACCTCAAAAGACAAGAGAGTTGCAAAAGTGGTTAGCAAATGACCAAAAGCATATTAAATGTCTCAGATCTGTGTGTCGACTTCTGGGTTGATGGAGTCTGGTATCCAGCTGCTATCGATATCAATTTCACCTTGCAGGCCGGCAAGACTCTGGCAATCGTTGGTGAGTCTGGTTCAGGTAAGTCCACTACCGCCATGGCTCTAACTCGGCTGCTTCCCTCTAATTCGCGGATCTCCGGCTCGGTTCTGCTGAATGACCAAGACTTGATGCAGATGTCCAATTCTGAGGTTCGAAAAATTCGTGGCAATGAAGTTGCATATATATTTCAGGAGCCGATGACAGCATTGAACCCGGTCTATACGATTGGTTTTCAAATTTCGGAAACTCTAAGAAATCACTACGACATAAACCCGATTGATGCGAAAGCCAGAGCCATTGAGCTTTTGACCATGGTCGAGCTACCGGACCCAGCGCAGGCCTATGACAAATATCCTCATCAACTATCCGGAGGTCAACGTCAACGAGCAATGATTGCTCAATCCATATCTTGCGACCCCGAGTTGCTTATTGCAGACGAGCCGACGACCGCTCTAGACGTTACGGTTCAGGCCGAGATCTTGGATTTAATGCGCGGGCTTAGAACGCGATTGAATTCAGCGATCCTCCTAATTACTCATGACATGGGCGTGGTCGCAGATCTCGCCGACGAAATACTGGTGATGAAAGATGGGCGCTTGGTCGAATCCGGGGCAATCGCCGACGTTTTCTATACGCCGAAGCAGGCTTACACCAAGGAGCTGCTTGCCGCTGTGCCAAAGTTGGGTTCGGCACGACAGCGAATTGAAGTGCCACGAGACTCCGAAACAGTGAAACCGGTCTTGTCCATGATTGATGTTTCGGTTGAATATCCAAAAAACGGTCGTACACCAGCCTTCAAAGCGGTGGAACAAGTCAGCCTTGAAATCTATCCGGGTGAAATATTAGGACTAGTCGGTGAGTCAGGTTCAGGAAAAACTACCCTGGGTCGCGCAGCCGTAGGTTTATTGCCAATTTCGGCAGGAAAGCTACTGGTTTCTGGTTTGGATATTTCCAAAGCTTCAGATCGGGCACTGCGACCCGTAAGAGCTAAGTCTGGTTTTGTCTTTCAAGACCCTGCAAGCTCTCTGAACCCCAGGTTGCCGATTGGCCAGAGCATTGGTGAGCCGCTACTGCTCTCAAAAACTGCCAAAGGCGCTTCTCTAGAACGACTCGTTGAGGAATTGCTCGATAAAGTCGAACTACCAAGAAGCTACCGAAATCGATACCCTCACGAGCTGTCAGGGGGTCAGCGTCAACGCGTTGGAATTGCCCGAGCTCTCGCGCTAACTCCAGAGTTGCTAATTGCCGACGAACCCACGTCTGCGCTCGACGTTTCTGTTCAGGCAAGATTCCTAGATCTGTTGCAAGAGATTCAAACCCGGCTCCAGTTCGCATGTCTCTTTATTAGCCACGATTTAGCAGTTGTCGATATATTGGCCCACCGCATCGCTGTTATGCAGAACGGTCGTCTTGTCGAAGTGGGTCTTCGCGACCAGATTCTCAAGAATGCAAAAGATCCTTACACGCAGCGTCTTATTTCAGCGGTTCCGGTTCCAGACCCGGCCGAGCAGAAGAAGCGTCGCGAGGCGCGTCAAGCGCTCAAGTAGTTCTCAGGCTCAGCGGGTGTTTAGAGGGTAACCTTTAGACACCCGTTTAGTTTTTCGGAGCAACCTTGAAACGAATATTTGCAGCAATTGCTGCTGCTGTGCTGCTGAGCACAATGCTTGCTGGCTGCTCTGCGTCAGGTGTGCAAGCGGGCTCAGTTCTCAACATCGGCCTAACCGATGACTTCAACTCTCTCAACGCAGACAATGTGACTGATGAAGCCGCCATCGACGTGAATCGCGAAATCGCCAACCTGGTCAACCCGAGTTTTTTCCTCTCTGACAGCAACGGAGAGTTGGTTGCCAACTCAGAATTCGGCAAAGTCGAGGTGATCTCTGAGAGTCCCCTAAAGGTGCGCTATGCACTTACTGGCCGAGCCAAGTGGAGCGACGGCGTCAAAGTCTCGGCTCGAGATCTGATGCTTTCTTGGCTTGCCGCTAGAAACCCGGCAGACGCGGGTTTCAATTCGATTAGGTCTGGGTCTGGGCTCAAATTCGCCACCAGCACTCCCAAGATCGCGGCAGATGGCTTGTCTTTAGATGTCACCTTCGAACGTGCGGTGGCAGACTATAAAACCGCCATGGAAATATCGGCCGCGGCTCATCTTGTGTCGTCCAAGGCTTTCAACGAGACAGATAACTCTGCCGCTCTCGCACGATTCGATCAAGCCGTTAATTCTCAAAACGTGGCCGATCAGAGATTGCTAAGTGAACAGTACTCACAGCTCTACCTGACTCGCGGTTCGATATTCGAAGCCGCAAAAGTGTCGGCAGGCGCTTATCGAGTCGATGCATTTGCACCTTCGACTTCGCTGACCCTCAAGGTTAATCGCGACTTCGCCTGGGGGCCTGCGCCAAAGATCGAAACTTTGAACATCAGGTTCTATTCAGATGCAACGGCGATGCTCTCAGATATGCAGGATGGGCTTCTAGATCTTGCGGCGCCTCAGGAGTCGGGAATCGCTTCGAACTCAGATCTGATTGGGCTAGCCAAGGTTGCTGGCGCTAATTACGAATTTGCAGCAAGCAATTCAATTGAGGCAGTTCTCTTGAACTTCGCAGAGGGCAGCGCATTCGCTGATTCGAGCTCTGAAAACGCAAGCGTCCTGCGCGAGGCGTTTCTCGCACTGATTCCGCGAGCAAAAATACTCACTTCGCTAAGCGTCGATAATCCGGTAATCGAAGCACGTTCGTGGATTTATTCGAGTTCCTCGAATTACTACTCGCCCTTCATTCAGTCGAACGGTTCTGCAGAGTTCTTGGTGCAAGATGCTGAGAAGGCCCAGCAACTGCTCGAAGCCGCCGACCTTCGCACGCCTCAAGACATTCGCGTGCTGTTTGATTCAAACAATCCAAGAGCCAAAGCCGAGTGGTCGCTGCTGGGCGAATATGCGGCGGCAGCCGGATTCAACTTGATTGACGTCTCTTCGAGTGAACCCCGTTCGGTCTTTGCTACCGGTGAGTTTGATGTCTACATAACAACGGTCGAACTGGCTGGCGAGCTGAATGGCGACCCTTACTGGTTCACGGGTGGTTCTCTCGGCAAGTTCACCAACACCAAGATTGAAGTGCTCTTGACGCAGTTCTCAGCAGAAACCAAACCCCTAGAGCAGATCTCTGTCTTGAAAGACATCGACGGTGAACTATTCGCCTCACGATTCGGCATGCCCCTGTATCAGGTGCCTTCTTTGCTGATTTATAGCGACAGACTGGCCTCGGTGGTGAAGGCACCGCATGGCAAGAGCGCCACATACGGCTACTGGAATTGGTCGATTAGCGGCAACTAGAGCACACTGGGTCATCGCTTATTGCAACCACAGCGGTTAGACTTGGGGGCATCGAGGGCGATCGCCCAAAATCACAAATCTGGCAGGCTTCGTTGTGCCAAGACTTGTCTAAATACAAGGACTTAATCATGGCTCTGGCCTCTAGAGATGACCTGCGCAACGTCGCAATCGTTGCCCACGTAGACCACGGAAAGACCACCCTGGTCGATGCAATGCTTCGCCAGACCGGCTCATTCAGTGAACACTCAAACATGGGTGAACGAATCATGGACTCGGGTGACCTCGAGCGCGAAAAGGGAATCACGATTCTTGCCAAGAACACTGCAATCGCCTACAAGGGCAAGCACTCGGGCGGCAAAGAAATTGTCATCAACGTAATTGACACCCCTGGTCACGCTGACTTCGGTGGCGAGGTTGAGCGCGGTCTTTCTATGGTTGATGGCGTTGTGCTTTTGGTTGATGCCTCTGAGGGTCCGCTTCCGCAGACTCGCTTTGTGCTTCGCAAGGCTCTCGAATCGAACCTTCCGGTTATCTTGTTGGTTAACAAGACAGACCGCCCGGATGCTCGCATCGACGAGGTAGTCGAAGAGACCCACGATCTGCTTCTCGGTCTTGCCAGCGATATTCACGAAGATGTTCCAGAGCTAGACGTAGACGCAATTCTTGATCTGCCGGTTATCTATGCATCTGGCCGTGCAGGTCGCGCATCGATGAACAAGCCTGCCGATGGAACCATGCCTGACAATGACGACCTTGAGCCGCTATTCGAAGCGATCATGAAGTACATTCCGGCACCGAAGTATGACGACGAGCACCCGCTGCAGGCGCACGTTACAAACTTGGATGCGTCACCGTTCTTGGGTCGCTTAGCTTTGCTTCGCATTTTCAACGGCACCCTTCGCAAGGGTCAGCAGGTTGCCTGGGTTCGTCACGACGGAACCACTCAGAACGTAAAGATCACGGAGCTGCTCAAGACGAAGGCGCTCGAGCGTT
>JAIOXI010000012.1:0-23131 GCA_021741685.1 Rhodoluna sp. | reverse complement strand
CAAATCTTGAACCCCCAGTAATCGAACCAATGCTCGATCCAGCTCCAACCGTTCTCACCATCCAAGAGGTAGTAGTGGGCGATGGGGTCGAAGCACCAGCCAACTCAACCGTCAAGGTTCACTACCTTGGTGTCGACTATGAAACCGGCGAAGAGTTTGACTCTTCTTGGAGCCGTGGCGAGCCAATCGAATTTCCGCTGGGCCGCCTGATCAAGGGCTGGCAAGAGGGTATTCCTGGCATGAAGGTTGGCGGTCGTCGCACCTTGATCTGCCCACCAGAGGATGCCTACGGACCTGCCGGTGGTGGCCACCGACTATCAGGCCGCACCCTGGTCTTCGTAATTGACTTGCTCGGCGTCGTCTAGCAGCAGGGCTCTAAACAAGAAATGCACCCCCGTAAGGAGGTGCATTTCTATTTGGTAGGCCCCGTCGGGATCGAACCGACGACCCACGGATTAAAAGTCCGTTGCTCTAACCAACTGAGCTAGAGGCCCTTGAACTTGCCAATTCTAACAGGCAAGAGGCTCACGCTCGGCGGGGCAATTTATATCTCAGCACTTCTGAATTGGCGAAAAGATTCGTCTCCAGGTTGTTGTGGTTTACACCTAGAGGGCTTTAGTTTTTCGGCTCGGCCATTCGACCAGCAGCATGGCTGCCACCATCAGCGCTCCACCAAGCACGGTCTTCAGCGAGAGAACCTCTTGACCCGCGGCAACCGAGATAAGGGCTGCAAAGACCACCTCTGAGGTCAAAATAATCGCCACGCGTGAGGCATCCATGATGCCCTGCGCCCAGGTCTGAACGAAGAAAGCCAAGGCGGTGGCGAGTATTGCGGTGAACAGAACGGCAAACCAAACGTCTTCTGAAGGCGGTGCCTGATAGCCATCGGCAAGAGCGCCGATCCAGCACACGACTCCGGCGGCGGCGAGCTGAACAACGGTCAGCGCGTAGGCATCTCGACCCGGGCTCCAAACGCCGAGACCAACGATGTGAACGGCAAAGAGAATCGCACAGATCACACCCCAGATTTGCCCGAGCTCAATTGCAAGTCCGGTAATCGAAATCAAAGCCAAACCGGCGGTAGCAAGAGCAACCGCTATCCAAACCTTACGAGCAATTTTCTGACGAATTGCCAGCCACGCAAAAATCGGAGTTAGCACCACATACAGGCCGGTGAGAAAACCGGTGATTGCTGGGGTGGTTTCTTGCAACGCAATTGTTTGAGTTATGTAACCGGCGCCGAGAATAGCCCCGAGCGGAAAACCATACTTGAGAATATCGCCACGGATAAGTTTCAAGACGCTTGGTCGAACCAAAATCATCACCGCGACCGCAATTGCGAAACGTGTCGCTAAGAAGTCGAAAATCGGCTGTTTCTCGATTGCCGGTTTCATGAGCACGAATGCGGCACCCCAAATTATTGCGACCGAGATTAGCGCCGGCGCGGCAATAAGGGGAGTCTTCTTCATTAGCAGAGTTTGTTTAGCGCTTACCGTGCGCGGCATTCTTAGCCATCGACGGAAAAACCAACCCGTGCATTGGAAACACTGCTGCCCAGTAAAGGTGACCCCAGAGTCCGCGAGGCATGTAGAGCGCACGCTGAACAACGGTGCAACCTTCAGAGTCTTCGTTCGGAATTACCGTCCACTCGAGCCAAGCGCGACCCGGCATTTTCATTTCGGCGCGCAAACGAAGAAGTTTTGGTCGGGTGATTTCTTCTACGCGCCAAAAGTCGAGCGCCTCGTGGACCACCAGGTGATCTGGGTCGCGACGCCCTCTGCGAAGTCCAACGCCACCCACGAGTCTGTCCATGAGACCGCGCAACTGCCAAGCCCAGGTGGCCGTTGAGTAGCCGTGATCGCCACCAATTCCCTCGATGCGGGCAAATACCGTCTCGGCTGAGTCTTTGGTCTTTACGGTTCGCACATCTGTGTACAAGCTTCCACCGGCCCAGTCTGGGTCGGTTGGAAGCGAGTCAGACGGCGCGTAGGGAACCGATGCGTCGGTCCATCGGGTTTGCACGTTCGAGGTCTTTAGACGGGTCAGAGCGAGCGTTACTGCCGTCTTGAACGAAGTTAGCCCACTTGGCGGGTCTGGAATCAGCTTTCGAATCTCGGTGTTGTCGGCAATTACGTCGTTCTTCAAGCTGTCGACAAGGCGGCGGGCAAGTTGAAACGGCACCGGCGTGACCAGGCCAACCCAGCCACTCGAAAGCTTTGGTGTGAGCACCGGAATCGGAATGATGATGCGTCGTCGCAAGCCAGCAGCTTCGGCATACTGCTGCATCATCTCGGCGTAGGTGAACAGATCTGGGCCGGCAACATCGAATGCGCCGGTGATTTTCGTATCAACAGCCGCAGCGCCGACCAAGTACCGCAAGATGTCACGAATCGCAATCGGTTGAATCTTGTTGAGCACCCATTTTGGTGTCGTCATGATTGGCAGACGTTCGGTTAGGTAGCGCAACATTTCGAAAGAGGCCGAACCTGAACCGATGACAACACCGGCACGAAGTTCAATCGTTGGCACACCAGACTCGCGCAAGATTTCGCCGGTCAGCGCACGCGAGGCTAGGTGCGGTGAAAGCTCTTGCCCCGCGGTGATGATGCCACCCAAGTAAACAATGCGCTTCAACTTGTTGGTAAGCGCTGCCTTTGCAAACTTCTCGGCAAGAACCTTTTCTTCGTTCTCGAAGTCTGCAGTCAGGTTGAGGGCGTGCAACATGTAATAGGCAACGTCAACCGACTTCAAAGCTTTGTCTAGCGCAACCACATCGTTGGCGTCGCCTTCGGCTACTTCGACTTTTGAAATCCACGGATAATCGCGAAGTCTGTCTGCCTGTCGCGCAAAAACGCGAACCCGGTATCCGACGTCGAGCAAGTGGGTGACCAAGCGGCCGCCGATGTATCCAGTTGCACCGGTGACCAAAACCAATGCGGGCTTGCCAGTGCGAGTCTTGAGAGTTTTTAGGCCTTCGGTGATCTCGTTCATGGGTCTAGTCTGCTACCAAAATCGATTCTTGAAGTTCGACGGCAACCACTCGGGGTTTCTTGCCCGTGTGGTTTAGGTGCACCACAAGCATCTGCCCTGGCCTAAGCGTGCTAGCAGAATTGATCTCGCGCCGCAGCTCGGTCGAGGCAAAGCCGCCGATGGTCTTGAGAATTGTGGGCAGCGAGGGTCGGTGAGAACACACCACGGTCGCCTTGTTGATTTCAATCAAATCTTCGATCACGTTGCTGGTTCTGGCCGGACGTTTGGCGTTGCCCAGTTCGCTGAGTTGAGAGCGTTCAACCACGGCCAATTTGAACTTGTCTGCGAATGGCTTCACGGTGTCTCGACAGCGCTTCCAGGGGCTGGCAATGACCTTCTTGACCCCGAAGGCTGTCAGTGGCTTGATCAGGGCCTTTGCCTGCTGTTTGCCGAAGTCGTGCAGGGGTCGCTTGCCGTCGTCGACGGTCTTGCCACCCTTCCAATCGGCTCTTGCCATTGCCCTGGCGTGCCTCAGCACAATAAGCGGCTTGGTGTCGAGCAGGCCTCGGTCGAAAAGATCTAGCAGAGCGGTAAGCGGCTTCTCGTCGAACTCGTAACTCAAAAGTTTTTTGGCCTGCTGCGGTGTCTTCCAGTCGACTTTTTCGACCTCTTCGCTTGGCTTGAATTTGCTATCGGCCATGGCCTTATCGCTGACTTTCGCCGCCCAATAGTGCACCTGTTTTTTGTCGCCGTTAGGCAGCTTGTAGTTGATCTCAGAAAGATAGACGCCCAAAGAAACTCGAAGTCCGGTCTCTTCGCGAATCTCGCGAACCGCAGCTTCGGCCACGGTTTCGCCCTTATCGATTTTGCCTTTTGGCCAACTCCAGTCGTCATAGCGAGAGCGATGAATAATGGCTAACCTGAGCTCGCCTTTTTCTAGGCGCCAAAGAATGGCGCCCGCTGCTACAACGGTCATCGTGCGTTTCGCTTCGAGTGCACGACTTTCATGATTTGATCTTGAACGTCAACCAGGCGAAGTCCGTTCTCACCATACTGGTGCCTGCTCCACTTACCCGATTGTGCCAGACTCCACGAAGCAGACTGCGGTGACATTGCCAAATCAAACATGTCATTGATTTCACGGATGTGATCTGGCTGAACCAGTCTCACCAAAGCTTCAACTCGACGGTCGAGGTTTCTGTGCATCATGTCGGCCGAACCGATATAGACAGCTGGGTCGCCGCCGCCGTTGAATGCGAATGCGCGTGAGTGTTCGAGATAACGACCGAGAACCGAGCGCACCCTGATATTTTCGCTCAGACCATCGACACCTGGTTTTAGGGCAGACATTCCACGAACCAAAATTTCGACTTCCACGCCGTTTTGCGAGGCAAGATAAAGCGCATCGATTATCTTTTCGTCGACCAGTGAGTTGACCTTGATGCGCACACGCGCATCCTTGCCCTGTTTCTTGAATTCAATCTCTTTGTTGATCAGGTCGATGAGACCATCGCGCACGCCGTTTGGTGAAACCAAGAGAGTTCTGAAAGATGCGTCGGGCGCGTAGCCCGAGAGTTGGTTGAACAGGCGAGTCAGGTCTTCGCCGACTGCCTCGCGCGAGGTGAGCAATCCGTAATCTTCATAGAAACGTGCGGTTTTCGGGTTGTAGTTTCCGGTGCCGATGTGACAGTAGCGGCGAAGGGCGCTGCCCTCCTGGCGAATGACCAGAGCCAGCTTGCAGTGGGTCTTCAGCCCGACGATGCCATAGACCACGTGCACACCAGACTGCTCTAGCTTGCGCGCCCAGGTGATGTTTGCCTGCTCGTCGAAACGGGCCTTGATCTCAACCAGGGCCAAGACCTGCTTGCCAGCCTCGGCCGCGTCGATTAGGGCGTCGACGATAGGGCTGTCTCCGCTGGTGCGATAGAGGGTCTGCTTGATGGCTAGCACGTTCGGGTCTGCCGCGGCTGCCCTCAAGAAGGCAACCACCGAAGTCGTGAACGACTCGTATGGGTGGTGAACCAAAATTTCTCGCTGCCTGATGGCTGCGAAGATGTCAATCTTTTCGTCTTCACCGGCGTGCAGATAGCGGTTGGTAATTCTCGGATGAATTGGGTAGCGCAACTCTGGGCGGTTCAAGAATGCAATTTCGCTCAGACCCGTTAGGTCAAGCGGTGCCGGAAGCCGGTAGACGTCTTCGTCGGTGATGTCGAGTTCGTGCATCAAAAGCTCTAGAACTTCTGGGTTGATATTGTTAGCAACTTCGAGTCGAACCGGCGGGCCGAACCTGCGGCGCAGCAATTCTTTTTCTAGTGCGATAAGAAGATTTTCGCCTTCGTCATCATCAACATCGAGATCTTCGTTTCGCGTGACGCGGAATGCGTGTTGCTGAACTACCTGCATGCCCGGAAATAACTGACCCAAAAACTCACCGATGATTTCTTCGAGCTGCACATACTTGGCATCGTGCGAAGACGGCGAGCCAGGAACCCTGACGAATCTCGGAAGCAGTGGCGGCACTTTCACACGCGCAAAGTGCTCGGTCTCTTGCTGTTCGTTTCGAACCACAACCGCAAGGTTTAGTGAGAGACCAGAGATGTATGGAAAAGGGTGAGCGGGGTCAACGGCAAGCGGTGTTAGCACCGGAAAGATCTGCTTCTGAAAGTAACCGTGCAGCGCCGACTTCTCTTGCTCTTCGAGTTCGTGCCAGTGCACCAGGCGAATTCCGTTTGCTCGAAGCGCCGGCTCGATCTGGTCTCTGAACAATGCAGCGTGACGCTCTTGAAGTCGGTGCGCCTCTTCGCTGATGCTTGTGAGCACCTCGGCTGGTTCGAGGCCCGAAGACGAGTGAACCGCGAGGCCGGTGGCGATGCGTCTTTTGAGACCGGCAACGCGCACCATGAAGAACTCATCGAGGTTCGAAGCAAAAATGCTTAGAAAGTTGACCCGCTCGAGAAGGTAAAGGTCTGGGTCTTCTGCGAGCTCCAGAACGCGCTGGTTGAAGGCCAACCAGCTCAGTTCACGGTCTAGGAAGCGGTCTGAGGGTAGGCCGTTCGAGTCATCAATGAGGTCGATGGCCATGGTTTCGTCAGACATAAGCCCAAGTCTGCCACGAATGGCTTAACGGTTGGTAGCCGAGAAATTATCTTCGGGTGCCGGGGCAAAGCGATAGCCAACGTTGTGCACCGTGCCAATCAGCGCTTCTAGGTCGCCAAGCTTGGCGCGAAGGCGACGAATGTGCACGTCGACGGTTCTTGTGCCGCCAAAGTAGTCGTAGCCCCAGACTTCGCTCAGCAGCTGGTCTCGAGTGAATACTCGGCCCGGATGCTGCGCCAAAAACTTTAGTAGCGCGAATTCTTTGAAGGTGAGATCGAGTGGCTTGCCATGAACGCGAGCGGTGTAGCTGCCCTCGTCGATGCTGATTCCTGAGGTCTGAATTTGCTCGCTTGGCTGTTTGTCGTTTTGTCTAGCCAACGCCAAACGAATTCTGGTGTCTACCTCGGCCGGGCCAGCGGTATCGAGAATTATGTCTGCAACGCCCCACTCGCCAGATACTCCGGCTAATCCACCCTCGGTGACAATCGCAATCAGTGGTGTGCTGAGTCCGGTGGTGTGCAAGAGCCTCGCGATTGACTTCGCTGCGGCTAGATCGCGGCGAGCATCCAAGAAGATAAGGTCTGCGCTCGGGGCGTTTACCAGGCTTGCCGGTTCGGCCGGAATGGCACGAAACCTGTGGCTCAAAAGTTGCAGGGCGGGCAGCACTTCTGAATCGGCCGAGGCCGTCAAAATCAGAAGTTGGGCCATTTCTCTCCAAACTGGTGCCTTAAGCATAGCCAAGCGCAACCTGGGCTTAAGGCATGATTAGAGCGTGAAACAGAATTGGCTCGAAATAATTTTGATTTGGTTGACCGTCGCCGTCTTGACCGTCGTGCTTGTCACTCAGGTGCCGAAGGCCGAGATTCTTGCTCCGTTCGCCGCGATTCTCGCTGGCTCGCTCGCCTTCGTTTCTCTGATTCAACTCTTCAGGGCCGAGCCAAAGGGTTTCGTGCGTCGACTGGTTTACGTTGGCGGCGGAAGCTACCTGATTCTCACCCTTGCCACGGCCTTCGTCTGGTTGCGAGGTTAGAATTAAGCCATGAAGCTAGCGCTCGAAATCTTTTTCACCGGACTACTCGTTCTCGCGTCTCTGGCCATCGCCGGGGTCTCTGCACTTGTGCTTTACAAGCTCTTCAAGGGTCAGAAGTAGTTGTTCGTCTTTCCAGAAGACCTTCCTCTGGAGCTCACACCATTCGCCTTTCTAGTTGGCAAGTGGGAGGGAACCGGGGTCATCAGCTTCAAGGCTGAAGGTTCAGAAGCCCCCACAGATCGCGAGTTTAAGCAGCGCATCGAATTTGCCCACGACGGCCACAATGTGCTCACCTATATCTCAAGCGCTCAGTTAATCGGCGACGAAGACATCAAACTACCCAGCGAACTCGGCTATTGGCGGCTTGCCCGCCCTGCCGAAGATGCAGATCACGGCCCAGGGCTTCTGATTGGTGAAGGCGAGCCTTCGCTAAAGAGTCACGAAGATCTCGAGAAGCTTCGCAACGAACACGGCGGTTTCAATATTCAGGTTGCCACCTTGCAACCAGGTGGTTTCGCAGAACTTTACGACGGATTCATTAAAGGCGCGCGCGTTGACCTAGCCTCTTATGCAGGTGCCGCGTTCGAGGGTGCAAAGATTTACCGTCACTCGACGAGAATGTTTGGTCTGGTTGAAAACGCACTGCTCTGGGTTTGGGAAATCGCAATGCCCGGTAGCGAGCTAAGACCTCACGCGTCTGCTCGTCTCGAACGCGTCGAATAGAAGATTGGTTTGGCGTTGAAGTCTCACTTTGATAATCCGCTTGTCGAGCAGCGCGAGCTGCTCGAATCGAAGCGCGTCTCGATTGTCGACGAAAAATCGATTATCAAGGTTTCTGGAAAAGATCGACTCACCTGGTTGCACGCCATGCTTTCGCAAAACTTGGCAAACCTAAAACCGGGTCAAAGCGCCGATGCACTTTTACTCGATGCCAATGGTCGAATCGAAGAAAACATTCAGATTGTTGACGATGGCGAAAACGCCTGGCTAATTGTTTTGGCTGAGCACAGAGACAAACTCTTGGTCTGGTTTGACCAAATGATTTTTCGCAGCAAGGTAGAGGTTTCGAAAGTCGAAGACTTGGTTCTGGTCGCCAGTTTCGGTCAACCTTTGGCTGGGGCTGCAATCTCGAATGAGCAGCAGCTGGTTTGGCAAGACCCTTGGATGGCCGACCCGATCGGCAGCGTTCGTTACGCGGCAGTCGATGCCCCAAACCGCAGGGGTCCTTGGCCGTTCTTCTTGTCGCTGGTGTCAAAGGCGGCTCTGGACGACGTCTTGGCCGACCGACTTCAAGCCGGTGCTCTCGCTCTCGAGGCATTGCGCGTTGCGGCTCATCGCCCGGCTCAACCGAACGAAATTGACGACAAAACCTTGCCGCACGAGCTCGACTGGCTCAGCAGCGCGGTTCACCTGTCAAAGGGTTGCTACCGGGGTCAAGAGGCCGTCGCCAAGGTGCACAACCTCGGTCACCCGCCGCGCCGGCTGACCCTGCTGCACCTCGATGGCTCGGGGCATTCGCTTGCCGACGCGGGCGACAAGATTTTCGTGAGCGGCACAGACACCGAAGTCGGTCGCATCACATCAATCGGTCAGCACTTCGAACTCGGGCCCATTGCCCTTGCTCTGATTGGTCGAAACGTTGATGAGAACGCCGCCTTATTTGTGAAGACCGAGGGTGGCGAAATTGCCGCCAGCCAAGAGACCATAGTTCCGCCCACCGCCGGTGCTGCTGCAAACATGAAAGAAAAGCGCGCCAACCTGATGGGCAAGTAATTGCGAAAACCAAAACTGCACTGGAGTCTAAAAGACTCGATTCAGCGAGTCATCGAGTCTGTTGCGCCGATTCTGCAAATCACCCTGGCTGCGTTAATCGGTTATTCGATTTCGCACTATGCACTCGGGCACACGATTCCGATACTCGCTGTTACAGTCGCCATCACCTCGTTGGGTTTCACGCGCGACGCGAGACCGCGCAGGGTTGTCGAAACCGCAGCCGGAATGATTTTTGGAATCGCGCTTAGCGAAACCCTGCTCACATTTTTTGGCCAGGGGCTTTGGCAAATGGCCGCCGTCTTGCTAATTAGTTTCACGTTGGCCAGGTTCGTGAACCCGAGTGCTGCGTTTGCTCTCACCGTCGGCATTCAGTCGATGCTGGTCTTCTTGCTTCCGGCCCCAGACGGCGGCGTTTACATGCGCAGCATCGATGGAATTATCGGCGGTGTGGTTGCGCTCGTGGTTACCGCGCTGATTCCGAGAAATCCGAGGGCCATGGCAATCAAGGATGGCGATCGCCTCTTCGACGTGTTTCTGGCATCGCTGTCTTCGCTTCGAACAGCTCTTGTCAATGTCGACACCCAGGTTGCCGATGAAGCACTCAAGCAAGTTCGTCGCAGCCAGCCCCTGATCGATAACTGGCGCATGTCACTAGACACCGCCATTTCGATTTCGCGAATCTCACCGTTTTTGCGCAAACACCGAGAAGACCTATCTGACCAGGTTCGCTTGTTTAGGGGCATGGACTTGGCCATGCGCAACTTGCGCGTTGTGGTTCGCCGCATCGACTTCTTGCTGCGCGACGGGCAGAAGCGCCCATACCTGGCCGACCTGATCGAGCAGATCTCTATGGGTGTCAGCATTCTTGCCGATGGGCTCGATCAGCCAGCCAAAAGGCTCGAGGCACAGCAGAGTTTCATTGAGGTTATTCACCAGCTCGACCCCAAGCGATTCGGCATTGCCGACCAGCTAACCGAGGCCAGCGTGCTGCTGCTCCTGCGCCCGATGCTTGTCGATCTGCTCTGTGCCACCGGCATGAGCGAAGACGACGCCAGGGCAGAGCTTCCGAAGATCTAGTTTTAGGCCACCGCCGACCAAGCGACACTGATCTCTCCGAGCCTCCAGCGCTTCGGGTCTCCAACCAGCGGCCAGCCGGCATTGCGCAATTCTTTGCAAACCGCAATCCACCTTTGCGATGCACCGAAAACCGCCAGGGGTGCGTGTTTCAACCAGGCCTCGTCGAGCGCGTTCAAGAAGTCGTGAATCTTCTCGCCCTCGATGTTTCGATGAATCAAAACTTTCGGCAGTCTCTCAGCAACTTTGCTCGGCAGGTCTAGCCCGCGAAGCCTAAGTGAAATCGTGAGCGAGAGCGCCTGAGTTCTGTCTAATGTCACCCAGCAGCTAAGTCGACCAATCTCATCGCAGGTGCCTTCGATTAGCAAGCCATCATCATAGAGACGACTCTGCATGAGCTTCCAGGCAGATGAAACCTCTGCCTCTTCATATTGACGAAGCACGTTGAACGCACGAATTACTGTTGCGCGGCTATTTGACAGCGAAGTCGGAAATGGCGTTTCGAACCCTCCGTGAACGAAGTGAAGATTCTCACGCGCAACCGCCTGTGCGAGTTCGACCCGCTCTCGATCAATCTCAACACCAACCACTTGAACCCGCGGATTGACTTTTGTTAGTCGAGACAGAAGTTCAACCGCGGTGATTGGGCTAGCTCCGAAGCCCAGGTCAACGACAATCGGCTGCTCATTTCTGAGCACCGCGAGCGATGCAATGTAGCGATCAACACGGCGCAAACGATTCGGATTGGTTGTGCCACGAGTCACAACTCCGGTTGGTTTCTTGGCTGCCACTCGTCTAACCTAATGCCCGACCGCGAAGTGCTCGCCGACTAAAATGAAGGCATGACAGCCAAATACACCTTGATCTTGCTTCGACACGGAAACAGCGTTTGGAACCAGCAGAACCTATTCACCGGATGGGTCGATGTTGAGCTGAGCGATCAGGGTCGAGCCGAGGCCAAGCGGGCTGGCGAGTTGTTGGCAGAGTCAGGCCTCAAACCAGATCTGGTTTACACATCGCGTTTGAAGCGTGCCATCAACACCGCAAACATTGCCCTGGATGCAGCCGACCGCTCATGGATAGACGTTAAGCGCGACTGGCGCTTGAACGAGCGTCACTACGGCGCCCTGCAGGGGAAAGACAAGGCGCAGACCCTTGCCGAGTATGGGCCGGAGCAGTTTCAGACCTGGCGCCGAAGCTTCGATGTTCCACCACCGCCGATTGACGATAACGACAAGTATTCGCAGGCCCACGACGAGCGCTATGCAGATGTGAAAGAGATTCCGAAGACCGAATGCCTCAAGGATGTTCTCGAGCGCATGCTTCCGTTCTGGTTGAGTGACATTCAGCCAGACCTAAAGTCTGGCAAGACGGTTTTGGTCACCGCCCACGGAAACTCACTTCGAGCGTTGGTCAAGCACCTCGATGGTGTTTCAGACGAAGATATCGCAGAGCTCAATATTCCAACCGGAATTCCGTTGGTTTATGAACTGGATGAAAACTTCAAGCCGTTGGTTAAGGGCGGAAAGTATCTAGATCCAGAAGCGGCCGCAGCCGGAGCAGCGGCGGGTGCAGCGCAGGGGGCTAAGAGCTAGTCGGTCTCGTTCCACTCACCGGTGGTGAGGTAAGAAACCTTTGCGCTGATGTCAACAACGTGGTCAGCAAAACGCTCGTGGTAACGCGAAGCCAGGGTGACATCGACTGTGAACATTGCGTTCTCTTTCCAGTCATCAGCCAAAACCACGTCGAATATGTGACGGTGCAGTTCATCGACGCGTGCATCTTCCGCCTGAATTTCGCGAGCGAAATCTACGTCGGTGTTCTTTAGCAACTGAACGCACTTCTTGGCCAGCTTCACATCGAGCTCACCCATCTCTTTGAAAGTAGAGATTAGGGCAGCTGGAACAGCAGCACCCGGAAAGCGGTAGCGAGCGATAGCCGCGATGTGACCCGAGAGAGCACCCATGCGCTCTAGCGATGCCGAAATTCTGAGAGCCGAGACCAGGATGCGCAGATCGCGGGCAACCGGTGACTGCTTCGCCAAAATGCGAATTACAAGTTCGTCAAGAGCGAGAGCCTTGTTGCCGGTCTGGTCTGAGATTGCGATGGCCTCGTCGGCAAGCGCAACGTTAGATTCGGTGAAGGCTTTGGTTGCCTTCTCGATGATTGTTACCGTGTCTTCGGCCATTTCGACCAGACGAACCTGAACTTCTTGCAACTGTGTCTGAAAAACCTCGCGCATGATTTCGCCTTTCGCTACTTCACCTGTCATTGACCTTTTCACCCCTAAGTAAACAAATGCCAAACTCACACAGAATTCTCGCCCAATTGGGGCACATTGCTTGGCTCAAGGTAAGTTTACCTAGTTAATTCGCCCTAATCTATAAGCGTGAACAACGGAAACACTAAGCAAACCGCAGAAGTTGCCGTCGAGGTGCTCGAGGCCCTCGGCACCGCTGCCGTCGTTGTCAACGATTCCAATGTCATGGCCTATGCGACAACCGTTGCCGAAGAGTTCGGATTGCAGCGCAACCGGGCACTCATCGAGCTTGAGTTACTCGGGTTGATTGAACTGGCTCGCAAGACCAAGTCGAGTCAAAGCGTCGAGGGCGCAATCAATGTCGGCGGCCGTGCTTCAAAGGTATGGGTTCTGGCCAGCGCGGCACCAATTGGCAGTGGTTCGGTTCTGCTTACACTCGAAGATCGCACCGAAGCTCGTCGTCTCGACGAAACCAGACGCGACTTCGTGGCTAACATTTCGCACGAACTCAAGACTCCGATTGGCGCAATAGGGCTTTTGGCAGAGACTCTGCAGGGCGCAACTGACGACCCCGCAGCGGTGAAGAGATTTGCAGCCAGTTTGCAACGCGAAGCGATGAGACTGGGCCACATAGTTCAAGAGATCATCGAACTCTCGAGACTTCAAGCCGCAACCGAAGTCAAGAACCTTGCCGAGTGCAAACTCGCAGATCTAATTCATGACTCGATTGACCGCGTAAGAATTGTCGCCGATGCAAAACGAATGAGGTTGGTATCAGACCTCGACGAGTCGGTTTTATTGCAGGTTAGTTATGAGCAGGTTGCTACCGCCATCACCAACCTGCTTGAGAATGCCATCAACTACAGCGATGCCGGTGGCCAGGTTGGAATATCTCTCAAGAGCATCGATGGCTTTGCCGAGATTGTTGTCACCGACAGCGGTGTAGGAATCGCTCTTGACGACCAAGCACGCATCTTCGAACGTTTCTATCGCGTTGACCCTTCGCGCTCACGCGAAACCGGCGGAACCGGTCTCGGCCTATCAATCGTCAAACACATTGCGATCAACCACGGGGGCGATATCTCGGTTTTCTCTAAGCCGGGCCTAGGCAGCACATTCACCCTAACCATCCCAATCACCAACAACAGTAAGGAAGTCGAATGACCAAGATCCTGGTAGTTGAAGACGAACAGTCACTGCGCGAACCCCTGGTTTACCTTCTCGAAAAAGAGGGGTACGACGTGATAGAGGCCGCCGATGGCGAAGAGGCGATCCGAGAATTTAAGTCGCATGCGCCTGATTTGATTTTGCTCGACCTGATGTTACCTAAGCGAAACGGCAACGACGTTTGCCAGACGATTCGTCAAACGTCTAACGTGCGAATCATCATGCTCACGGCAAAAGACAGCCCGATCGACAAAGTGGTCGGTCTCGAAATCGGTGCCGATGACTATGTCACCAAGCCGTATGAGACACCCGAGTTGTTTGCGCGCATCAAAGCAGTTTTGCGCAGGGGAGTCGAGCCGCAGGTTGAGATCGGCAATGTCATAGAGGCCGGCGCGGTGCGCATGGATATTGAGCGTCACGAGGTTGAGGTCAACGGCCAGCGAGTTCAGATGCCGCTGAAAGAGTTTGAGTTGCTAGAGCTGCTTCTTGAAAACGTGAATCGCGTTCTAACCCGAGGTCAGATCATTGATCGGGTTTGGGGAGCAAACTACTTTGGTGACACCAAGACTCTCGACGTGCACGTAAAGCGCATTCGTTCAAAAATCGAAGACGATCCATCTCGACCAATACACCTGGTGACCGTGCGCGGTCTCGGGTATAAATTCGAAGCCTAAAAGGATTCGAATAGCGCTAGTTACTTAGGCGTTTCTGTCGGCGCTTCGGTAGGAGCGATAATGCCGAGACTGTTTACTAGCGGAGCGTATTGCGCGAAGGTCGAATCGAGAACCGGAATGGTCTCTTCGACTGTGGTTGCTCCGTTGCTGAACTTCACATCTGCTAACGAGCCGGCCCCATCGGTCATGGCCGATAGTGGCAGGGCGTTCTTTCCATTGAAGCCGAAGTCGAGTTTCTCGCCAGGCTGAAGATTCAGGCTGTAGGTCTGACCGGCAAGCTCAATTGCGAAGCTTGAAGCGCTGGTGCCGGTGTTGATGAATGAGCCAAACAGAGCATATTGACTGCTCGGGGTAACCAGAATGAAGATGTTGCGTGCCGCGATGTCGCCGAAGTCTGTGCTGGTGCCATCGCCCGGGGTGTATACCTCCATGGAAGCGATCGGGCTCATGAAGTTACACCCAGTGGTTCCAAACATGATGCCGGTTGCAACCGCAATG
This sequence comes from Rhodoluna sp., assembly GCA_021741685.1. GTDB lineage: Bacteria > Actinomycetota > Actinomycetes > Actinomycetales > Microbacteriaceae > Rhodoluna. The sequence goes on along the minus strand of JAIOXI010000012.1, from coordinate 8,589 downwards.
GCCGCAAGTTTACGATTTAGCAATTTTCTCTCCAGAGCTGAGGTCAACCACCCCAGTTTACCCTTGGAATAAGGGCTAATCCGTGGTAAAATTGCGGTTCCTGAAGGGAAATACCTCCATATGAACATTGAAGTTGGCGAAACTCTCGTTTACCCGCACCACGGTGCCGCAAAAATCGTAAAAATCGAGAACCGCGAATTCGCAGGGGAGAAGCAGAAGCACCTTCAGCTCAAGGTTTCGCAGGGCGATCTGCTCATTTGGGTGCCATTTTCGAAGATTGACGCTGTCGGCATCCGCGCGGTTATTGACAACAAGGGCGTAAAGAAGGTCGTCGAGATTCTTCAGGCCGAGTTCGTAGAAGAGCCAACCAACTGGTCACGCCGCTACAAGGCCAACCTAGAGAAGCTTCAGTCTGGTGACGTAAACAAGAACGCCGAGGTTGTTCGCGACCTATGGCGCCGCGACCAGGACCGCGGGCTTTCGGCCGGCGAGAAGCGCATGTTGGCTAAGGCCCGTCAGATCTTGATTTCAGAGCTCGCTCTGGCCAAGAAGTTTGACGAAGAAAAGGCCGGCACCTTTCTAGACACCCAGCTGGCAGGCAAGAAGTAGCCAAATGACCAGACGCGATCTAGCGGTGATCGTTGTCGCTGCTGGTCGCGGAGAGCGATTGAAGGCGTCAGCGCCCAAGGCCTTCGTTCAGGTGAACGGGCACACAATTCTCGAACACTCCCTCGCACCAATTTCTGCACTCGCCGAGCTTGCCCAGGTTGTCATCGCGGTTCCTGAAACTCACCTCGCCGAAGCAACCGAAGTAGCTAACGATGTTTTAACCACCGATGCGATTCTCGACGTTGTCGTTGGTGGCGACACTCGTCAGCAATCGATTGCAAACGCGCTCGCGGTGGTTGGCGAGGAAATTCAAATAGTTTTGGTGCACGATGCCGCTCGTGCTTTCGCATCGAGCGCATTGTTTGAGCGGGTTGCCTCGGCGGTTCGATCAACTGGGGCATCGGTTATTCCGGCACTAGAAATTGCCGACACCATCAAGAGAGTTTCTGGCGACCAAGTGCAAGAAACCGTTGACCGAAGTTCGCTGCGCAGTGCGCAAACTCCGCAGGGTTTTGTCGCGGCAGATTTGAAGCGCGCATACGCGAGTGCGAGCGACGACTTCACAGACGATGCCGCGCTAATGCAATCGCAGGGTAAGAAAGTTTCGTTTGTCGCCGGTGAAGTGGAAGCCGCAAAGATCACTACGCCCGAAGATCTTGTCGGTGTTCTGTCACGACTAAACGGACCGGGGCGAACCGGAATCGGTGTTGACGTTCACCGCTTCTCAACCAATAAATCAAAGAAACTCTTTCTCGGAACCATCGAATGGCCCGACTATCCGGCCCTCGAGGGTCACAGCGATGGCGATGCGGTTTCGCACGCGCTAGTTGATGCTCTGCTGTCTGCTGCCGGTTTGGGTGACATCGGCAGCAACTTCGGTGTCGATCGCCCAGAGTTTGCAGGTGCCAACGGCAGCGTGTTTTTGACCGAAACGGTGCGCATGGTTCACGAAGCGGGTTACGACATCGTCAATGCCTCAGTGCAAATCGTCGGCAACCGTCCAAAGGTCTCTGGTCGTCGAGCAGAAGTTGAAGCAGCCCTAACCAAGTTGGTCGGCGCTGTGGTAACCCTAGGTGCAACGACCACCGACGGCCTCGGCTTCCTTGGTAATGACGAGGGTGTCGCAGCGGTCGCATCCGTGTTGATAATTAAGGCCGAAGGTAGGCTGGGCTCGTGAGCGCGAAGCCAGGCCTGAGTCTTTACGACTCGAAGCGCCAGCAGAAGTTGCCGTTCACCCCAATTGTTGAAGACGCGGTTGGGCTTTATGTTTGTGGCCCAACGGTTCAGAGCGCGCCACATGCGGGTCACCTGCGCAGTGCTCTTGTCTACGACGTTATGAGCAGCTGGTTTTCGGCCCTCGGCTACAAGGTGACGCTGGTGCGCAACGTGACCGACATCGATGACAAGATTCTCGACAACGCCAAAGCGCAGTCGGTCGACTGGCAAGAGTTGGCTAAGTCCGTGACTCAGCAATTCTTCGCTGCATACGAAAAGATTGCCATCGCTAAGCCCACCATCGAGCCGATGGCGACCGAGCACATCTTTGGCATGCAGAAGCTGATCACCATGCTGATCAAACGCGGTCACGCCTATCAGGCCAACGACGGCTCGGCGAATGTTTACTTCGATACCAAGAGCTGGCCTGCCTACGGCGAATTGACCAATCAAAAACTCGAAGACATGGATGGCGCTGAAGACGTTGCTGCCGGCAAGAAAGCCGCTGAAGACTTTGCCCTCTGGAAGGCTGCCAAGCCGGAGGAGCCAGAAACCGCGGCTTGGAACTCACCCTGGGGTCTAGGCCGACCGGGCTGGCACATCGAGTGCAGTGCCATGGCAACCGAGGCCCTCGGTGACCACTTCGACATTCACGGTGGAGGTCTCGACCTGCGTTTTCCGCATCACGAAAACGAACTCGCGCAGTCGCGAGCTGCAGATCTCGAGTATGCCAATTACTGGGTGCACAACGGTTTGGTCAACGCCAACGGAACCAAGATGTCTAAGTCTCTTGGCAACTTCGTTTCTGCCGAAGACCTGTTTCAGCAAGACCCACGCGGTCTTGCAGTTCGCTATTACCTACTGACCGCTCACTATCGCGCGAACCTTGAATATCACGATGGTGTTTTGGCAGAGGCGCAGGCAAACATTCGTGGCATTGAAAGTTTTGTCAAACGAGCGCTTTCACTAATCTCAGCGTCGCTCGAATCGACATCGTCATACCTGAAAAACGAATTCGACTTCGATTTGCTTCCAGCAGAATTTGTCACGGCCATGAACGACGACCTAAATATTCCTGCTGCCCTAGCGGTTTTGCATGACACGCTTCGCAAAGGAAATTCCGCGGTCGACGCGGTCGACGCAGCTACCACTGCTGCACAACTGGGTGCTTCTGTCATGATGTGTAAGGCACTAAAGATATATCCTTTCGACTTGAATGCTGCAGGCGAATTAATGTGGCCAGTCGCAGAGGCATCACCAGAACTTCGACTCAGAGTCGAACAGTTGGTTGCCGACAGACTTGCGGCGAAGGCCGCCAAAGATTTCGCAAGGGCAGATGCCATTCGCGATGAACTAACCAAACTAGGAGTCACTCTCGAGGATTCCGCAGACACCACCAATTGGAGCGTTAACTAATGGCAAAACCAGCACGTCCGGGAGCCGCAAAAGGCAAAAAGGCATCGACCAGCGGAAGCGGCGGCTATGGCAAAAAGAAGCTAGCCGGCAAGGGGCCGACACCGAAGGCCGAAGATCGCAAGAACCACAAGGCTTTCAAGATGAAGCAGGCAGCAGAACGCAAGGCCAAGGCTCTCGGCATCAAGACCGCGGGCAAGGGTGCCGGCAACTCTAAGGTTGCTCGTGAGTTCGCAGAATCGATTAAGTCACCAGGCGCTAAGGCTGCTGCGGCTGGTGGCAAGGCCACCGCACGCACCACGGGTCGTGGCGGCTCAACCAGGGTTTCATCTGGCAAGAGTGTTCGCGACAGTTCGCGCCGCGGAGAATTCTTGGCTCCGGCAGCGAGAACCGCCGGTTCGGCCGGTGCCGCTCGTCGCTCGGGTGACCGAGTTAGCAAGGCAGCAGACGCAGCCGAGGTTCTATCGGGCCGCAACTCGGTTCTCGAAGCGCTTCGCGCAAAAGTTCCGGCAACGGCACTGTTCATTGCAACGCGCATCGAAATGGATGACCGCGTAAAAGAAGCACTGAAGATTGCAGCTTCTCGCGGAATTGCAATCAACGAAATCACCAGGCCAGAAGTTGACCGCATGACCGGTTACGATTCGGTTCACCAGGGGATTGCGCTGCAGGTTCCGCCATACAAATATCAGCACCCGATGGAAATGCTCGACACAATCTTGTCGCGTGGGCAGACCCCACTCATCGTCGCACTCGATGGAATCACCGACCCGAGAAACCTCGGTGCAATCATTCGATCTGTTGCTGCCTTCGGCGGTCAAGGCGTCATCGTTCCTCAGCGTCGTTCTACCGGAGTTACCGCTTCGGCGTGGAAGACTTCGGCCGGAGCAGCAGCTCGCATTCCGGTGGCACTTGCTGCGAACCTAAATGCCACCCTTAAAGATCTGAAGAAGCGCGGATGCTTCGTCATTGGTCTAGATGGTGGCGGCGACATGCAGATGCACGATTTCAAACTCGGCACCGAACCGCTGGTTCTGGTAATCGGCAGCGAAGGCAAGGGCTTGTCGCGTTTGGTTCAAGAGAACTGCGATGCGATTGCTTCGATTTCAATAAGCGGAACAACCGAGTCGCTCAATGCAGGAATCGCTGCCTCGGTTGCCCTCTATGAAGTCAGCAAGCGCCGCCTTGACAAGTGACCTCGTCACAGAAGAGTAAACAAGTTAACTGTCACTCGTAATCCAGTACCTACGCCACAGTGCACCCTCATGCTCGACCTTGTTCTCGAGCAATCCTCCCTGCGATTCAATAACTCTTTTCGAGCCTTCGTTGTTATCAAGGCATGTGACTAGAACTTCTGTGACCCCGATTTCACGCACGTAGGCAAGTGACTGCCTCAGCACCTCGGTTGCGAAGCCCTGTCTGCGGTAGCTCGGCCTTATTCCATAACCAATGTGGCCACCAAAGTTAAACAAGAAGTCGTTCAACTCATGACGGATAGAGGTTCGGCCAACGAGGTTGCCATCACTTTCAGCGATCAGGAATGTTGCGGGAACTCGCCCTTCCTTCAAATTCGTCCCCGTAGCTTCATTTTCGAGAATTTCCAGGTATTCATGCCATGCCATTCCCTCTTTGTAACCAAGAAGGAATTCAAAGTTATCTTTTGCCAGTTCTAAATGTGCGAGCAAAGCCTGCGATTCATCTGCCAATGACAGTGGCCTGAGTTTCATGGAACCTTCTAGACACTTCATCTAAACCAGGTCTCGCCAATCGGCTTCTTCGTCGTCAATCGCAATGATCATGCCGGTCGGCACGGCATCTGGCAGTGTGATGGTGCCCGTGGTTGGGGCCAGATAGGCCTCTTCGTCGCGCCTGAAGGCCAGAACGTTGGTGACATAACTCTGCACTGCTTCAAGCAACGGGATACCGCGCTGCTCATTCTCGGCCTTGTACCAGCGGTGCTCTAGCACCTGGTGAAAGATCTCGGCGGGCTCAAGTTTGCCGCGCAGCTCCAGCGGAATCGCGTTGACCACCGGTTCATAAACCTTACTCATCCACTCGTGCGCCAAGACCTCTTCGTCTGCACTGGGTCGAGTGTGTTTCAGTTTGTATTCATCGATTGAGTTCAGCAATCGGCGGGCTTGGTTCTCTTCGGCATCGAGTCCGGTCAGTTGCAGCAGTCGTCTCGCGTGGTGTCCGGCGTCAACGACCTTGGGTTGAATTCGCACCCTGTTGCCGTCTTCTTCGCTCACGATGGTTAGCTCACCGATGTCAAAACCCAACTCATTGAGTTGCTGGACGCGTCGTGAAATCTTCCAGCGTTCATTGGTTTCAAAAATCTCTTCGCTGGTTAGCGACTTCCAAAGCTCACGATATTGCTTCACGATGCGATTAGAAATTTCAACCGGATCGATTCCCGCGTGCGCGTTTCCGCTGGCGATCAAATCCATCAGTTCGCCGGCAATGTTAATTCGCGCGATTTCTAAATCATTCTCGCGTTGCCCTGCAGATAAGCCTTGCTCATAAAGTTGACCGGTTTCTGCATCGACCAGGTAGGCCGCAAACGAACCTGCATCACGGCGAAACAGAGTATTCGAGAGCGAAACGTCGCCCCAAAAGAAGCCGGTTACGTGCAGTCGAACCAGTAACAGCGCGAGCGCGTCGACGAGTCGTTTTGCGGTTTCTAGTCGCAATCCCTGCGACCACATTGCGCGATACGGAAGCGAAAACTTTAGGTGTCGGGTGATGAGCGCGGCCATGAGCGGTTCGTCGTTTGAATCGGTGCGGTTGCTTACTACGGCGAAGGGCTCAACGCACGGAACCGATAACTTATTGAGGCTCTTGAGCATTTCGTATTCGCGACGGGCCAACTCTGGCAGGGTCTCTTTGATCGCGATTACATAGTTGCCAAGATGGGCAAAGCGCACGATGTGCCGGCTAAGGCCCTTCGGCAGAGCGGCAATCGTCTTTGCGGGCCAGTCCTCTAAAGGCAGATGCCACGGTAGGTCCAGCAGTGCTGGCTCTACCGTGGCAGCCGTTATATCTAGAGATGAACTCAATTAGTTGAGGCGGTCGCCTGAAACTGCATCGAAAAGGTGAACGATTGCGTCGCCCGCAGCCTTCAAGAACACAGTCTCGCCGGCCATCGGGTGCACGCGACCATCGACGCGAGAAACCACGTCGGTCGCCTTGCCGTTGATCTGTGCTGAACCGTAGAGGTAACCGTCGGCACCAAGCTCTTCGATGACATCGATTTCAACTTCGATGCCTTCCTTCTTGGTGACATCTAGGTTTTCTGGGCGAAGACCAACAAAGATTGTGTCTCCCGCTGCCTTAGACAGAATCGCTGATGACACCGCAAGAACGGTGTTACCAAACTGAACTCCACCAGAAACCTTGGTTAGCTCGAGCAGGTTCATCGCAGGTGATCCGATGAAGCCGGCAACGAACAAGTTGTTTGGCTTCTCGTATAGTGCGCGAGGGCTGTCTACCTGCTGAAGAACTCCGTCTTTCATAACCGCTACGCGGTCACCCATGGTCATAGCTTCAACCTGGTCGTGAGTCACATAAACAGTTGTTACACCGAGGCGACGCTGAAGCGATGCAATCTGGGTGCGAGTCTGAACGCGAAGCTTCGCATCCAAGTTTGATAGTGGCTCATCCATGAGGAACACCTGTGGCTGACGAACAATCGCACGGCCCATGGCCACACGCTGACGCTGACCACCAGATAGTGCCTTTGGCTTGCGAGCTAGGTATGGCTCTAGGTCGAGAAGCTTGGCGGCTTCGAGAACGCGCTCTGCGCGCTCTTCTTTGCTAACGCCAGCGATCTTCAACGCGAAGCCCATGTTCTCTGCCACGGTCATGTGTGGGTAGAGAGCGTAGTTCTGAAAGACCATCGCGATGTCGCGGTCTTTTGGTGGAACGTCGGTTACATCGCGGGTTCCGATGTAAATCTGACCTTCGTTAACTTCTTCTAGACCTGCGAGCATGCGCAGCGAAGTTGATTTACCGCAACCAGAAGGGCCAACCAAAACCAAGAATTCGCCATCGGCGACCTCAAGGTTTAGCTTGTCTACTGCTGCGCGAGTGCCACCCGGGTAAATTCGGGTTGCGCTTTTGAATGATACTGATGCCATTGTTTTTCTCCTCACCGGCAGGAACGAGCCGGACGATCCGTTGTGATAGAGCCAGATGGCGGTCGCCACCTGCTACTTCAATTATGCCAAGGCTTTTGCCCTGCCGAGGCCTCGTTTAGAATGAGATTCTGTCCGAAACCCAATCGTGACGAAAGGCTACAGATGAGTTCAAACAACCGACCGACCCGCTCTCAACAGCGAGAAGAGGCTCGTGCCAAGGCTAAGGCCATGCGCGAACAGCACAAGAAGACTGAGCGCCGCAGGGGCCTACTCATCAAACTAGCTGTCGGCCTCTCGGTTGTCGGCGCGGCTGCCATCATCGCGACCGTCGTTATCGGTGGCATGGCCGGCAATGTGAACTCTAATCAGAGTGACACCCCGATGAACCAGACCTCGAACAACGGATTCCTGGTTGGGGCCAACGGCGAAATGTTCACCGCCTCAGCAACCCCAAGCCCAACTCCTTCACCTGGCGCTACCGCGGCGCCAGCGTCTCCGGTAAAAATCATTACCTACGTCGACTACCAGTGCCCATACTGTGCCTACTTCGAGAACGCCAACATGGATCAAATCAAGGGTTGGCTAGACACCGGTGTCGCAACCCTCGAAGTTCGCCCGCTTTCATTCTTGGATGGTCGCGGCTCACCTAACGAGTACTCGAGTCGAGCAGCTAACGCCACCGCTTGCGTTGCCTCCTATTCGCCGAACAGCTACTTCGCTTACAGTCAGGCTCTGTTCAGAAACCAGCCGGCAGAGGGTGAAGCAGGCCCAAACAACAGCGAACTTTTCAAGACCGCAAAGCAGGTTGGCATCACCAACGAGTCATCGGTTGAATCTTGCATAAAAGAGAAGTCATTCGGCAAGTGGATTCTAAAGACCACAGACGCAACCTTCGAAGCCGGAGTTCCCGAGTTCAGCACAACCTTCTGGGCTGAGAAGAACGGAACTCCTGCGGTATTCGTGAACGGTCAGCACTACAAGGGCGGTATCGACAACGCTGCTCAGTTCGCACAGTTCGTTATGGAAATTGCGGCGGGCAACTAGAATTACAAAGTTCACCTTTGGTGATCAATAGACACAGATTGCGAGCTCGCCCTCGTAAGAAGAGTGGTCAAATTCTCTTCTGCAAATCTGTGGCCTAGGCCGACCTGGCGCAATTGGTAGCGCACCGCACTTGTAATGCGGGGGTTAGGGGTTCAAGTCCCCTGGTCGGCTC